>JAUQYZ010000279.1 GCA_030587475.1 Candidatus Sigynarchaeum calidifontis | reverse complement strand
CACGTCCGTGCGATGATATTTAAACCGCAGCTCGCAAACCAGCGCTTGGACTTCGATATCGAATTCGCAGCCGGGTAACACGTGTGGATTTTTCGGCGCGATTGGCGGTTTCAAGCACCCGGGGCACATTGAATTGCCGCAGCGCCTATAAACCGTCACGACGATGTAATTTTCCCCCTTCCCAACGACGTGGTGCGGTTTCGACCTGGCTTGCACCTTCATTTTTCGCCCGCACAACTCGCACGTCGGCGTGGGGTTAAAATCGAGCTCGATCCGCTTTCCATGAAACCGTCTTTGGAATTTCTGCACCGCGCGAGACATGTACCCATATCCGCACGAGGAAATTTGAATGTTTCGCCCTTTTTGTCGCCGTCAGGTGCCTTTGTTAAGCTTTTTATGGGTTCCCAGAACGAGATACCTCATTCCATGCGAAAACACGAACACGTTCGCATAACAGTGAAGGTGTGAACATGAAGAAAAAAGTCGTGATCATAGGATTCGGTGGACATGCACGCGGGAGCTGGCTCAACTCGCTGAAAGCCCACCCTGATTACGAGTTGATAGGTGTCATCGACACGGACACGGAAATGCTCGAGAATGTCCCGCAAATGAGCCCTTATCTCAAGAATGTTGCAACCGACACGGCCATCGAGGATTTCGTGAAGTATAATCAGAAGCCGGACCTGGCCATCGTCGCGACGCCGATCAACACGCACCACTCGATCGTGCGGGAGGTCCTGGCCCTCGGGATCAACGCGATCTGTGAAAAAAATCTCGCGTCGACCTTGCAGGAGGGTCGCCAAATGGTCCAGGCCGCGCTTGACCATCCCGACCTTTGCACGGCGACCGGTTTCCAGAACCGCTTCAACCCGGGCTTCTGGACGGCAAAGCAGTACCTGGCGCAAGAAAATCCATCGATCGGCCAGCTTGGTTTCATAAAGTGGGAAGACTTCGGATATAGAGGAGAAACGCGTTGGGGATGGCGCCGTTTTCTTCCTGAAATATATCCAGAAGACCAGTGCCCTCATTGGTTTGATGCCATTCGTTGGATTACTGGAATGGACATTGTCCAGGTCAAGGCGGACACGTTCATGCCCCGGTATAGCGATTGGCACGGTGCATCGACAATCTGCGCGAATCTTGCATTGGCCAAACCTGGAGAATACAAGCATCGCCACAACTGGGTTTGGTGCGATCTTTTCGGCGATTGGCAGCTTGGCGGGCCCCCACATAGCTCTTTCCAGTTTTTCGGCAAGAAAGGGCAGTTCACCATTGGCAGCCTGGGGCTAGACATCAAGGTCTACCCGGACATGAACAACCGGACCAAGTTCGAGGAGGACGGTTACTTGCCCGTCGACGCCGGCCCGATACGCGGCACGAATTATTCGGGGCAGCTGGTGATCCTGGAACAGATGAGCAAGGGCATTGACAGCAAGGGCAAGGTCCAGCCCGATACCAACTTCGTCGATGCCTTCAAGTCATTCGCCGTGTCCATGGGGGCGATCAAGTCGTCGCACACGGGCAAGGCGGTCTGGGTCCCCGACGCGTGGGCCGATTTCAAGGGCGTCGATATTTACTACAAGGAATGAGCCCCGCGCGTCTTGTTAATGCTCGCACTCATTTTCTCCTATTCTGTTCCCTATTATTGATTAAATCTAAAGCATAGTCCTTGGCACCACATCTTCATAACAAGGAAGGATGAAGGAATGAGATTATTCCTCTTTTTCTATGAGGATGAATAGACCATATCGTTCCTTATCCATGGTTTTAATGGTAAAGCCATTCTCGTTTATGTACGTCTCTACATATGCCAGGAATTCAACAAAGCTCTTTCCTTTGGGAATATTCACTTCCCGTTCGTCAGTCGAGGTGATGTGGTGTATTTTATTGGCACCATAAGACCCTCTTATCAGCTCAATCTTCTTCATTCTGTTCACGCCATGTTATTAGACCATGCGAGGTAAAAATAGAATTGCATTGCACGCGAATAACGATTGTTTCACCTTTCTATATTCGATCAAGTTCTTTGATTCTGGATCACGTCAAGAAAAGCAAGGATATTCACGGTCGGGATGTCCTCGGTGATCGCGTGGGTCGGCGCGACGATGTACCCCCCGCCCTTGCCCATCACTTGCATGGTCCGCTTGACCACGGCACGGACCTCGTCCGGCGTCCCGAAGGGCAGCAGTGTCTGGGTACTGATGCCGCCGTAGAAGGTCAGTTTATCGCCGTACTGTGCCTTCACCGCCTCGAGGTTATACGCTTCCGGCTGGAACGTGTTGTAGATGTCCAGCCCGATCTCGATGAGGTCGGGAAACAGCTCGTTGATGTCGCCGCAGGAATGCTGCATCACGAACAGTCCCGCGTCCTTGACCCGCTTGTACATGCGCGCGAGCCGAGGCTTGATGAACGTGCGCCAGTGGCGGGGTCCCATTATTGTCCCCCGCTGCATGCCCCAATCGTCGCCAAAATAGACCGCGTCGAGCTTCCTCGCGTGTTTCAAGGCAATGTCGAGGACGCCCATGTTGTATTCGCAGATCTTGTCGAGCAACGCGTGGCAAAAGGCCGGGTACCGCACCATGTCCGCCAGGAAGTTCTGGATGCCGCCACGAAGCGTCCACGCCCGCTCGAACAGCGAGAAGCCGATCGAGAACACGCGGAACAGGTTCCTGGTCTGCCACCGCGTGAGCCACTTGCAGCCCAGCTCGATGCGGGCCTTGTCCGGCACGGGAAACCGGTACGCGTCCAGGTCGGGGGCCTTGATGAGGCAGTTGTCCACGACGCCGATGTCGCCCTTCTTGTCCATCCGCCAGATGACCCCGAAGTGATCCTGCCGCCGGCTGTCCTTCAAGTCGACATCGTGCCCGTCGCCGGTCGACACGATAAAATGATCGACTTTAAATGGCTGGTGCCGTGCCTTGAATTCCTTCTTGAGCCGCCCGGCCGCGGCGCGGGTCAAGCTCAGCTCGTAGGGGATGATGGCGGTCTCCTTGTGGTTCACGGCGTCGATGACGATCTGCCTCTTGCTCCCGGTCACGATGACCGATCCGGTGGCATTCCTTAAAAACTGCCATCCCTCCTACACCACATTAAAAAGCCCCGGGGGCAAGATGGCTTCATGCCAGTGGAAGCGAAAGGAGATGGAGGGCTCCGGGTCGGCTCGCTGCGCTGCGAGTACCTCGTCGACCCGTTCGGCATCGACGTGGCGAGGCCCCGGCTTAGCTGGGTCGTGGAATCCGGCGCGCGGGGCGCGAAGCAAACTGCATACCAGGTCATCGCCGCGAGCGACGAAAAACGTCTCGTCGAGGGCTCTGCCGACCTCTGGGACTCGGGCAAGGTCGTGTCGGGGCAGACTGCCCACGTGCAGTACGGGGGCGCGCCGCTCCCGTCCCGCGCGTCCTGCTTCTGGAAGGTACGGGCGTGGGACGGCGACGGCCGCCCGTCACCGTGGAGCCCGGTCGCCCGCTGGACCACGGGGCTGCTCGGGCCGGCGGACTGGCAAGCCAGGTGGATCGGCGCCCCGCCACGCGCGAGGCGCAAGATGCGTGCGCACTTCAAGACGGAGGAAGATCCCTCCCCCATGCTGAGGACCAGCTTCACGATCGACAAGAAAGTCAAGCGCGCGAGCTTCCACGCGTCCGCGCTGGGCGAATACGAGGCGATCATCAACGGCCAGCGCGTCGGCGACCATTACCTCGCGCCGGAGTACACGGACTACAGCAAGCGCGTGCAATACCAGTCCTACGATGTCACGGGCCTGCTGCGCGAGGGCGAGAACGCCATCGGGGCGATCTTGGCCGATGGCTGGTACGCCGGCAACATCGGCTTCGGGAACTTCAAGCTCTTCATCCGATCTCGGATCTACGGCGTCGACCGGCGGTTCCTGGCGCAGCTGATCATCGAGTTCGCCGACGGCTCGTCGCGCGTCGTCGCCACGGGACCGGGGTGGAAAGTCTGGGAGGACGGCCCGATACGCCGCGCCGACCATTACCTCGGCGAGATCTACGACGCCAGCAAGGAGCGGCCCGGGTGGGACTTGCCGGGGTTCGATGACTCGGGGTGGATCCCGGCGACCGTCGACGAGACCATCCACGCTAACTTGGTCGCCCAGATGAACGAGCCCATCCGTATCGTGGAGCGCATCGCCCCGGTCTCGATGAGCGAGCCGAGGCCGGGGATGTTCATCTTCGACCTCGGCCAGAACATCGCGGGCTGGTGCATCCTCCGCGTCCCGGCGTCGCTGCTCGGTGAAAGCGCCACCGTGAAGGTGCGCCATGGCGAGATGCTCGACCTCGACGGGACCCTTTACACTGACAACTTGAGCGTCGCGAGGGCCGAGGACGTGTACATCCTCCCCGGTACTAAAGCCGGCGACCGGGAAGTCCATCCCCGGTTCACCTACCACGGCTTTCAGTTCGTGGAGATTACCGGCTTGAAGCCGGGGGCGACCCCCTCGACGGCGATGGTGACCGGCTGCGCGGTCGCGTCGGACCCGCCCGCGATCTCGGGCTTCGAGTGCTCGGACCCGTCGCTGAACCGCCTGTGGCGCAACATCTTCTGGACGCTGCGGGATAACTTATCCTCCATCCCCACGGACTGCCCGCAGCGGAGCGAACGGCTCGGCTGGATGGGCGACGCGCAAGTCTTCGCCCAGACATCGATGATGCTCATGGACATGGCGGCGTTCTACACGAAATGGTTGAAAGACATCCGAGACGCCCAGTTCGACGACGGGCGATTCTCGAACGTGTGCCCGAACCCGTTCATGCGGGGCGGGGCGATCGTCAATTTCCGCGGCGCGCCAGCTTGGGCGGATTGCGGCGTCTTGCTCCCGTGGGACGTCTTCGTCAACTATGGCGACACGCGCTGCCTCGAGGAGCAATACGAATCAGCGAAAAGGCACGTCGATCAGGTCCACCAGCGCAACCCAGGCTTGCTCTGGCGCAAGGACAGGACATTCCCCGATATCGGCGATTGGCTCAACGGCGACACGATCAAGTCGAGAGATTACCCGAAAAAAGGGGGCCAGGTGCCCAAGGAAGTACACGCCACCATGTTCTTCGCCCGGTCCGCGGAGTTGCTCGCGAAAATGGCCACGGTCCTCGGGAAGAAGGAAGATGCGGAGAAATATGCCGACCTGACGACCCGAATCAAGAACTCTTTCCGCGATGCATACGTCAGCAAGGACGGGCGCATCAAGGGCGACACGCAAGCCGGATACGCCCTCGCGCTGCACTTCGGCATGCTCCCGGATACCCTGCAGCCCGCGGCGGTGGGGCATCTCGTCGAGGCGCTGGAGCGGTACGACTACCGGCTGTCCACGGGCTTCAACACGACCACGCGCATGATGCTCCAGCTCGCCCTGCGGGGGCACGCCGATATCGCGTACCGATTACTTTTCAGCAGGCGGTTCCCGTCGTGGTTCTACATGATAGACCAGGGAGCGACGACCATGTGGGAGCGGTGGGATGGTTTCGTGAAGGGCCGGGGCTTCCAGAACAAGATGATGAACTCGTTCTGCCATTACTCGTATGGCTCGGTCGGTGAATTCATCGTGCGCGTGGTTCTCGGCATCAATCCCGAGGAACAGCATCCCGGGTTCGCCGAGTTCACGATCAAGCCGGTACCCGCCAAGCAACTGTCCTGGGCTAGAGGCCACGTCACCACGATACGCGGGACCATTTCTTGCGAGTGGAAGGCCGAGGGCAGTCGCCTCGATCTCGTCGTGACGATACCCGCGAACACCACCGCGACCGTGCACGTGCCGGCCAGCGACGGGGAATGCATCCTTGAAAGCGGCAAGCCATTGAGGGGCGCCGAGGGCGTGGATTACAAGGGAATGCAAGGAGGAGCCGCGGTCGTGCGAGTCCTTTCGGGCACTTATCACTTCACCTCAACGTTGGAAACGCGGGAATAAACCAAATAGGTTTAAAAAATAGGTGCTATTTCATGCGCGGGGAATTTACGCGCTGCCTGGATTGGGACCGGGCTCCGTGGCGGGTGCCGGTTGCTGTGGCGTCGCCGTTGATGCTGCCTTCGATTGCTTCACGGCGTAGATGAACAGCTTGTTCAGCTTGAGCAGATTGAGCGCCCCCTTGACCTTGATCTTCCCCGTGAAGATGGCCTTGATCGGGCCGATCTTTCCCGATGCGACCTTCATGATGTTATCCATCGTGCCTTGGAGCAAGGAACCCTTGATCTTCTTCACGTCCTCGGGCTGGGTCTCCTCGAAGGCGATGGTGCCCTTGTCGACCTTTATCACGGCGGCGGGCGGGAAGTCCGTGGCGTTGATGACGAAGGTCAATACCTCCTCGGCGAATCGTTCCTTGAAATGGGAGCTATCGTTTAGAGGCTTCAATATGTTCGAGATCATTCCAGCAAAGCCCTTCAACCGCTTCTTCTTTTCTTTCTTCTCGGCCGGTTTCTCGCCCGGCTTGGGTTGCGTTGGTTCTGCCATGCGAAAACGTCCTCGTGTCGTTTAGCAAGATACACCCGCCAGCTATTTATGAATTGTGTCTCGAAAGCATCCGCTCCCGAAAAGCTACGTTACACGTGCAATGACCGGGAAAAGCCAACGATATCCCCGCGATCGCGGCCCGGTAGCTGCGATTTTGGAAGCACGCGATTATTAAAGAACTCATAAGCCTGCTCATCACCGGCCTTCCGCCGTCACTGGTTTCTGCAAGCCATCATTAGATGCTTCACGGATGGCACTATTTGAAACTAGAAAACGTGGCATGGCTGCAATTTCCATACGAGCATGCGGTAACTTTATTAATGGGAATTTTCCTAAGTATTCCACGTGCACCAGTGAGGAAGAATCTATACATGCAATTGGTAGTTGATGCTATGTAGTAGGTATCGGATATCATTGATGCATTCGTTTCGAATGGCAACAGTTTGGATACTGGTGCACGGTTCCCACGGGCGTTCTAGGGACTGGCGATCTCAGGAAATCCCGTGGGAACCTATTGCCCGGGGGTCTCCTTATTTTGCATGTCTTGTCTTGTAGAAAAGCACTTTTTTATCATCCCCGCCGATAGACTCCCCATGGACAAACAATCACTCATTTTCCTTTCAGGATCGATTTGGAACATCGCAATGTCGGCATTATTCTTCATCGTGTCAGTGGTCGCGCCTTCCGCGTTCACCATCCTCGGCTTCACTATCCCTAATATGATGGTTTATTTCCACTGCTTCTTGGCCTTCGTGGCTTTAATCGGCGTCGCCTTCTTCATCGCCTACAAGGATCCAGCTGCGCGGCGTGGCATCGCCTTGCTGGGCGTGCTCGAGAAGTTCCTCATCCCCGGCATCTTGATCGCCTACTTCTTCGCGGTGGGCGGCATGGGCGCCATCATCCTGGGACTGTGCGCCGTCGACATCGTCTACGGCGTCCTATTCGTCTGGATCCTCCTTCGCAAGCCGGGCTCGTGAGACGCGTGCTCCGGATCGTACCAATGGCTTTTTTATACGTTCACTTGCTTGTCTCTATCGATGGCCAAGCAAGGAGCCACGTTCTCGACCGCGTACATCCACATCACCAATGACGAGAACAAGCTGGTCATCGCACCCGATAGCGCCCGTGGCCAGATCCTTACCATCATAGAACAGCATCCGGGCATCCATTTTCGCGAGATCTGCCAGGTGGCCAACAAGGAGGTGGGCGTGGTGCAATACCACGTCCAGGTGCTGATGGCATTCAAGAACATCAGCCAGTTCCGGGACGGGCGCTACACGAGGTACGTCGTCATCAACTCGACCTTGCACGACGGTTTCACGCGTACAATCGTGGCGGCCTGGAACCGGCCCCTCGACAAGCAGATCCTGTCGGAACTGTACAAGGACGACAAGAAGAGGCACACCATGGCCCGGCTGGCCCGCGCCCTTGGCATGTCACGACAGGCGATCTCCGCCCACGTGAACAAGTTGCAAAAGTGCGGGCTGGTGGATCTTGTCTCGATGGATGCTGATGGTACAAAGATATTCGCTTTAACCGGCCCCGCCAGGACCAAACTGGATTTCTTGAGCACCCGCCACGTCATCGAGAAAGGCTCGTGTTAAACCGGTTCGCTCTCCGTCTCCTTCTCCTTCCGCAAGGTGATCTTGACAGACGACGTGATGATGCCGGCCATGATGAGCAGGGCACCGATCACGAACGCCCAGTACAGCGGCTCGCCCCCGACGGCCACGCCGAAGAAGATCGCGAACACGGGCTCGAGCGAGTACATGAGCGCCGCGCGGGTGGCATCGATGGTTTTTTGCGCCCACGCTTGGATGAACAGCGTGACAGTGCTCGCGAGGAGACCGAGATAAATCCAGTCGAACCAGATTTGTCCCATGCTCGCCGGGGGCATCACCAGCCAATCCATCGGCTCCTGGATAAGGAACGACGTGCCGAGGCTGAACGCGGCGATCATCCACATCTGCGTGAGCACGAACTGCATCGTGTCGACCTTGTTCGTGTATTTCTCCAGCAGCACGATCTGGATCGCGTTGAAGAACGCCCCGATGAGCACGAGCACGTCCCCGATGTTGAAGGCGACTTCCGCGCTCCCGCCGGACGTGTTCCCGAAGAGCATGATGGCCATCCCGGTCACCGCGATGGCGACGCCGGCGAGGTGCATAGGCTTGATCTTGGACTTGAGCATGGCGAAGCCGACGAACGGCGTGAACACGACGTACATGGTAGCCATGAACGCTCCCTTGTTCGACGTCGTGAGGCCGAGCCCCATGGTCAAGAACGCGATCAAGATGAACAGCGTTGCGGCGACCAAGAACGCCCCCACGAACGTGATGCGGTTCATCTTGCGCAGGCGTCCCCACCAGGGGCAGAATCCCACGAACGCCACTACGTGTCGCATTCCCTGGAAGAAAAACGGGGGTACCGCTTCCGCACCTTGCTTGATGATGATGTATTGCGATCCCCACACGACCGTGGCAAAGAGCACGAGCACGACTGCGATGGCAGTTCGCCGGCGGGAAGACGGTGGCGCTGGTGCCGTGGGCTTCGCCGCAAGCTCGGCCTCGCGTTCTTGGTTGGCTGGGGCGGTCATTACCTAGCGCGAAGCATCCGTACCCTATAGTCCTCGAGGGGCCTAGACATCGAACGCGGAATCGAGCCCGTACTTGCGCATTATTGCGATTGAGCAAAATTTGCCGCACATGCTACATTCCTTCCCCTCGTCGGGATGAATGCTCCTGGCGGTCTCGGGGTCGATCGCGTGCTCGAACTGGGCTTGCCAGTCCTTCCGCGACCGGCTCTCCGACAGTAGCTTGTCCTCGTCGAAGCAAGTGCCGATGCCGAACTTCATCGAGTCACCGACGTGGGCCGCGATCCGCGCGGCGACGACGCCCTCGCGGACATGCGCCGCGCTGGGAAGCCCCAGGTGCTCCGCCGGGGTGATAGCGCACAAGTAATCGGCGCCGTACCCGGCAGCCATCGCCCCGCCGATCGCAGCCGAGATGTGGTCGTGTCCCACCCCGATCTCCGTGGGGAGGGGCCCGGCAACGAACAGCGGCCGGTTCCCCGTGATCCGGTTGTGTTCCTCTATCCAGTCCTTCAAGACCCGGGCGTTCACGTGCCCGCCGAGGCCCTCGATGATGGCTTGCACGCCGCGCTCGTTCGCGCGCTCGGCGAGGCGCGAGTTGGCATAGATCTCTTGCAGCTGCGGCTCGTCCTTGAGGTCGTGCACGCAGCCGCTTCGCATGGCGTTGCCCAGGTTGAGCACGACGCCGGTTCCCTCGAGCAGCCCGAGGATTTCATCGAAGAGCGTGACGAACGGGTTCTCCCGGCCCTGGCTCAAGCTGATGGCGGCGGTCATCGAGCCGCCCTTGGACACGACGCCCATGATCCGGCCACTTTTCTTCAGCAGTCGCAGCGTTTCCAGGGTGAAGCCCGCGTGGATCACGATCGACGCGGCCCCGTCCTTGACGTGCTTCTTGATGGTCGCCAGGATGATCTCGTCACTCGTGGCTTCGAAGGAGCCAGCCGACGCGACGGCCTGGTAAACCGGGATGGTCGTGACAGGCATTCCAGCACGGGCGATGAGCTTCTTGCGGAGCGCGTCGATGTAACCCGCGGTCGAGCAATCGGAGACCGTGTCGCCGCCATACCGCTTGGCGATCGCCGCCTTTTCCAGCTCCTCCGCCTCTTCGCAAGATAAGGGCGACGTGCCGAGGTTGACGTTTATCTTTGTGCGGAGCTCCTTACCGATAGCTATCCGCGTGGCATCATCCCGCCCCATAAGCACGGCGATCCCGCCCCGCACGAGCCGTTCCAACTTCGCCGGTTCGATCCGCTCCCGCGCGGCGACCGCCGGGATCGCGCTCGTGTCCACGTTCATGCTCGGATCTCCATCTCGTGGCGATCTAAACTAATACTTCCAACGTTAACTGAAAAATAAAGCTTCCCCATTCGTTTCCCACAAGTATTTATTGCCGCGCATCATCCACTTATTCATGGCAATTGCTCCCCGGACATTTTCATGGGTCTGGCGGGGATAAACTCGAGGCGCCAGGCTCGGCTCAACGTCAATCCGAGGTAAAGCGCCGCTCTTTCTTGCATCGCTCGTGATAACAATGCACTTTGGAGTTGAAATGTTGCATTAAAGAATCGATCGATGCTCGTTCTTCAATTTAACTGAACCATTATCGGCGAGTTATTGTCTTGCCCGTGGTTCGAGATTTTTCAGAATGGCTGTATCCGCATGGATCCAGCATCTATCAAGGAGGAAGCTACAATGTCCGTTCAAGAAAATATGGGAATCAAGAAAGCAATTCAAAAAAAGATCGTCGAGCGCAAGGCGCTCGATCCAGAAGAAGCATATGCAGCAATGCGTGATATCCTTCTCGGGAATGCAACGCCCGCGCAAGTTGGCGCTTTCCTCGTCGCGCTCAAGGTACAAGAGCCCGAAGCGGCGGAGGTCGCCGCCCTCGTGCATTGCATGAAGGATCTGGGGAACATGATACGCCCCATCACCAGCCATCCTGTCGTCGACACGTGCGGGACGGGTGGCGACACGCTCAAGACCATCAACATCAGCACCTTGTCGGCCCTCGTCGCCGCCGGGGCTGGCGTGACCGTTGCCAAGCACGGGAACCGGAGCGTCACGTCGGCGTGCGGGAGTGCTGACGTCCTGGAACATTTCGGCGTGAACATCATGGCCCCGCCGCAGATAGTCGAGAGATCGATACGCGAGGCCGGCATCGGGTTCATGTTCGCCCCCGTCTTCCACCCGGCCATGAAGCACGCTGCCGGCCCGCGCAAGGAGATCGGCCTGCGAACCATCTTCAACGTGCTCGGGCCGCTCACGAACCCGGCCGGCGCATCGGGGCACGTGCTCGGCGTTTATGACAAGGATCTCGCCCCGCTGATGGCAAGCGTCCTCGTCGAAGCCGGCGTGAAGCGGTTCTTCCTCGTGTACAACGAGCACGGCGCGGACGAGCTGCTCCCCGGGGGAAAGAACCACGTGCATGAACGGCTGGCCGACGGCAAGGTTGCCGCGCGGACGCTCGAAGCGGCGGATTTCGGGCTCCCCGCGGCCGCTCTCTCGGACTTGATGGTCAACAAGGACAAGGAATCGGGGATCCGCGCGTTCATGGACATCTTGAAGGGCGCCGGCCCGAAGGCGCTGGTCGACGCGGTCCTCATGAACAGCGCGCTCGCCATCATAGCGGGGGAGAAGGCCACCGACATCAAGGAAGCAGTCAAGCTTGCAAGAAAATCGATCGAATCCGGCGCTGCCCTCGGCAAGCTCCGCCAGCTCGTCGAGGCGAGCGGCGGGTCAGTCCAGCAATTCGAGAAGAACATGAACCTAGGGTGAACACCCGACGCCGTCCTTCCTCGATAATATCCTCGCGAGCCGCCTTGCAACGTTCAAGGAACAGGCTACCAAATATTTCGTCAAGGGTCAGTCCACGACAAGGGCCATGCCCCGGCAAGGCCTCGTCGCGTCCTTGCGAGCGGCGAGGAATCGAGGGGCCGGCATCATCGCCGAGCTCAAGCGGGCATCACCGAGCCATGGATCCTTTGGAACGGAGGATATCGCGCCACGCTTGCACGCTTACGAGGCGGCTGGCGTGAGCGGGATCTCCGTCCTCACGGAACCACGGCATTTCAACGGTAGCTTCGACGACCTCGAGCAGGCAGTGATCGAAACGACGAGGCCAGTCTTGTGCAAGGATTTCATCGTGACGAGTGGCCAGCTCGAGCTCGCCTCGCGCCTCGGCGCGAGCGCGGCGTTGATCATCGTGAAATCGAAGCCTTCGCTTGCTTTGGTCGACAAGTGCCTTGATCTCGGCCTGGAGCCACTTTTCGAGATCCATGACGAAAAAGATCTTGATGCTATCGTGCCCATCGTTGGCGTGAACCCAAGCCAATTCATCATCGGCATTAACAACCGCGACCTTGTTAGCTTGCGCGTGGACACGTCGACTACGATTAAATTGGCACCAATCGCTCGCGAGCTGCTCGGCGATGAGCCATTAATCATCAGCGAGAGCGGCATCGAGTCACCAGCCGATGCGAAGCGCCTCGCATCTGCGGGTGTGGATGGTTTCTTGATAGGAACCACCTTCATGAACACCCCGGTCGACAAGCTCGGGGCTACCATAAAGGGATACATCGACGCGTGCAAGAGGGACGATTAACATGGTCGAGATCAAGATCTGCGGGGTGATGGACGAGGCAATCGCCAACGTGGCCATCGAATCCGGCGCGACCTACGTCGGCATCGTGGCCGGCGCGCCAGACTCCCCGCGGCACGTCAATATGGCCACGGCGAGCGGGTTGATACGATTTTTGCGCGGCAAGATCTCTTCGGTGCTCGTTACGCGCGTCCTCACGAAAGAGTTCATCGACCTGGCGAAGGTTGCCAAGCCCGATTTTGTGCAGTTCCATGAACCAATTCCGAAAGACCTCGTGGACGAGCTGCGGCGCGTGTACGATGGCCGAATTATTTTTGGGATCTCTCCACGCTCTACCCCTGGTTCCATCGCGTCGAATATCCACGTGTTCGGCAGTAAAGACATGGTATTGATCGACGGGAGCCAGGGAAGTGGTACTTGCATCGACGATCACGAGCTGGTCGCGGTCATTGATATCGCCAAGCAAGCGCTTGGCTTGTCAATGAAGGATATGCTCGTTGCCGGTGGATTTTCGGCATCGAATGTCGGGGCCTTTCTCGGGCGGCACGCGCCAAGGGGCGTCGATGCGAGTTCCGGACTCGAGACGTCACCCGGCGTCAAGGATCCCGCCCTCATAAAAAAATTTTGTATCGAAGTCAAGAAAGCCAAGATTTCTTGCGATAAAACGTAGTTGAAGCATCATGAATAAAATGGACTATTACGGGAAATACCCGACAAGCAACGGGCGGTACGGGGCATATGGCGGCATGTACGTTCCCGAAACCCTCGTCCCCGCCATCATCGAGTTGAAGGAGGCCTATGCACGCATCAAGGACGACCCCGCGTTCCTCTCGGAGCTCGACGCGCTTCGCAAGACCTACGCGGGGCGACCGACGCCGCTGACCTTCGCGGGGAACTTGAGCAAGCAGCTCGGCTGCAAGGTCTACCTCAAGCGCGAGGATCTCTTGCACGGCGGGGCCCACAAGCTCAACAACACGCTCGGCCAGGCCTTGCTGGCCAAGAAAATGGGGAAGAAAAACTTGATCGCCGAGACCGGCGCAGGCCAGCACGGGTTCGCGACGGCCATCACGGGCGCGTACTTCGGCATGAAGACGAAGGTGTTCATGGGCGCGATCGACATCGAACGACAGGCATATAACGTGGACCGCATGCGGCTGCTCGGCGCCGAGATCGTGCCCGTCCACGCAGGCTCGAAGACCCTCAAGGAGGCCACGTCCGAGGCCTTGCGCTACTGGACATCGCACGTGGGAGACACGCACTACCTCATCGGGAGCACCGTCGGCCCGCACCCGTATCCCATGATCGTCCGCGATTTCCAGAAGGTCATCGGGCATGAAATCAAGCAGCAAGTCTTGCAGAAGGAGGGCAAGCTCCCGCGGGGGATCGTCGCGTGCATCGGCGGCGGTTCCAACGCGACGGGCGCGTTCTACGATTTCATCGAGGACCCGGGCGTGGAACTGTGGGGCGTGGAGGCCGCGGGCGATGGGATCGAGACGGGCAAGCACGCCGCGTCGCTCGCCAGGGGTACCGAGGGCGTGTTGCATGGAGCCATGCAGCTGCTGCTCCAGGATCACGAGAGAAACGTGCTGGAAACCCATTCCATCTCCGCTGGCCTGGACTACCCGGGCGTGGGCCCCGAGCTCTGCAACTTGAAGGACGCGGGGCGCATCTCGCTGGCATCCGCCACCGACGAGGAGGCCCTCGACGCGTTCTACGAGCTTTCCAGGATGGAAGGGATCATTCCTGCCCTTGAATCGAGCCACGCGCTAGCGCACGCCAAGAAGCTCGCCAGGAATTACTCGGCCGACGACATCATGGTCATAAACCTGTCGGGCAGTGGAAGCAAGGATATTGACATCGTCATGAAAAGACGGGGGTTCGACATGCCATGAACCGGCTGGAAAAAGTGTTCGGGGACCTCGACGCCAAGGGAGAACGCGCGTTCGTACCGTTCCTCGTGGCCGGGGACCCGGATCCTGCTACATTCACGAGACTGACACGAGCCATCGAGCCACATGCCGACATCATCGAGTTCGGCATCCCCTACACGGATCCCATCGCCGACGGCGAGGTCATCCAGGCGGCGGATGCACGCGCGCTGGCGTCGGGCACCACGTTCTCGAAGGCATGCAATCTCATCGCCGGGATCCGCAAGTCCACGGGAAAACCCATCGTCGTGCTCACGTACGCGAACGTCGTCGGCGTGGGGAAAAAAATGGAAGAATCCCTCGTTGCATTCCAGCGCGCCGGGATCGACGGGCTGATCGTCGCGGACGTCCCCTCGGAAGAGGCAGGGCCATACAAGGCAGCCATCGAGCAACACGAGATGCTCCTCATCTCCCTCGTCGCCCCGACCACGACCGACGAGCGGCTCAAGGCCATCGCGGGGAATGCACGGGGATTCTTGTACCTCGTCGCGGTGAAGGGCGTGACCGGCGCGCGAGCCTCCGTGCTCGAAGAAACCCGGGCCACGATCCAGCGCGCCACGAGGTTGCTTGGCAAAGAACGACACGTCCCGGTGTGCGTGGGCTTTGGCATATCCTCGCCCGAGCACGTGCGCGAGATCGTCAAGCTCGGCGCGAGTGGCGTGATCGTTGGTTCAGCTATCGTCGACATTATCGGGAAACATTTGCAAGACAAGGAACTCATAATCAAGAAAATAGAACAGTTCACAAGCGAATTAAAAGATACAACGAGGAATGCAAGAAAGATCAAGGATTAGGTGGACGACATGGAACTGAACATCAATATCCAAAAATTAGGAACGACAAACGAGTTTTTCCGCTTTTACAAGTACCTCATCGAGAGGTCCGGCGCGAAGACGCACGCGCTGCTCGAATCGGTCGCCGAGGACTCGCACGAGATGCTCTTCAGCTTCATCGGCATCAACCCCGACCTCGTGCTCGAGGTGAACGGCGGGGATCTTCGCGTCCGGGAGGTGACGACGGAGCTAGGCGAGAAGTTCAAGACCGCCGCAAAGGTACCGATAACTGAAAAAAGGGAATACGAGATGCCATTCGAGGATGAAGTGCCGATGAACCTCGTGGCAATTGAAAAATTGAAGTCTTTTTTTCCGATCACGCGCTCCGCCATGCCGGAACTCTTCCCCCGCAAGGTTTTCTCTGGAGGACTGCTCGGTTACGTCGGATACGATGCCGTGGCACCGTACGTCGGGTACACGCCGAGTCAAGATAGCCGGGAACTCTTTCCTGACGTGCTCATGGGACTCTTCACGATGGTGCTCGCGTATTCCCACGCAACCAAGACATTGTACCAGATCACGAACACGAGGGGGGAGTACGACGGTAACGCGAGCATCGCAGCGCACTTCGATAATTTCAAGCAGCTCGGTCCAGGGGTAAGGTCGGAGATCCCCGCGTTTGACAAGGCAAGCCTGCTCAAGCAAGACACGGGCTTCACGACGAACACGGGCCTCGACCGCTGGACGTCGATGATAGAAAAAACCAAGGAGCACCTGGCCGCGGGAGATATCATGCAAGCCGTGATCTCGCGGAAGATGATAAGCGACGCTGATGCAGACCCGCTGGATGTTTACCAAGCGTTACGCGTGCTGAACCCCTCCGCGTACATGTTTTTCTTGAACTTCGGCGGGGGAAACGGCGGCGCGATCCGCTTGATCGGCAGCAGCCCGGAAGCCCTGGTTACCAAGGACCACACGCGACTGAATACCGTGCCCATCGCTGGCACGCGGCGCAGGGGGCGGGATCCCGATGACGAGAGGCGCATGGAGCAAGAACTGCTCCACAGCGAAAAAGAGCTCGCGGAACACGTGATGCTCGTGGATCTCGCGCGCAACGACATGGCCCGCGTGAGCGTGCCCGGCAGCGTGGAAACATACGAGCTATTCCGCCTCAAGAAGTTTCCCAACGTCATGCACATGATCTCCAAGATTCGTTCCATCTCGTACGAAAACCCGTTCGACGTGCTAAAGGCCATGTTCCCTGCCGGAACCGTATCGGGCGCCCCGAAAAAGCGGGCGATGGAGATCATCCACGCCCTCGAGGTCGAGGACCGGGGCCCTTACGCCGGTTCCGCGGGATACGTGAGCTTCACCGGTGACATGGACATGGCCATCAGCATCCGCACTATATTCAACCACGGGCGCAAGTTCGTGGCACAAGCCGGTGCTGGCATCGTCGCGGACTCGAAACCCGAGGAAGAATATCTGGAGACGGACAACAAGTTAAAAGGCGTGCTCTCCACGATCAACCTGGCCAAACTGATCGAGGAACGGAGGAGGCGATGAACCGACATGGTAGAAATCGTTAGACAAGTGGAATCCCAACAGCCGTTCGTGCCAGGGCACCAGCGGGTGCTGTTCATCAACAACTACGACTCGTTCGTGTATAACCTCGTCACGTACATATGCAGCGCGTCCGAAGCAAAGGTCAAGGTCGTCCCGAACACGATCACGCCAGCCGAGGTGCGCGCCTTCGCGCCCGACAAGATCTTTATCAGCCCCGGGCCAGGCCATCCGAAGTACGAGACCGCGAACGTGATCCCGATCATCAAGGAATTCGCCCCCGAGGTACCCGTCTTCGGCGTGTGCCTCGGGCACCAGGCCATATGCGAGGCATTCGGGGAGGACGGGAACAAGGAGTACGTCGGTCGAGCCAACGTCGGCCCGAAGCATGGCAAGATGTCCAAGATATTCCACGACGGCGAGGCGATTTTCAAGGACGTTCCCAATCCCGTGTCGGTCGTCCGGTACCATTCGCTCGCTGCAAAAGCGGATATCCTTCCTAAGGAACTACGCATCACGGCGATGGCTGACGACGGCACCATCATGGCCGTTCGACACGCGCGGTACGAGACCCACGGCGTGCAGTTCCACCCGGAATCGATCATGATGCGGCCGCACGGGCTGCAGATAATCGCTAATTTCTTGCGGATCGGGTTGGAATAGTTTTGAGTGGACCATCTTTTTTTCACGATATCGTTCATTCTTGTTTAATAAAGACACTTCGTGAACGCGATGAAGGAAATCACCACGGATGACCGCTTGTTTTACTTTTCGAGGAACTGGTTCACTTTGGATGGGCTGTGGATAATAGAGGTGGAGAAGGCTACGAATTTCGACATGGCCCTCGCGATAGAC
Source organism: Candidatus Sigynarchaeum calidifontis (assembly GCA_030587475.1). GTDB lineage: Archaea > Asgardarchaeota > Lokiarchaeia > Sigyniarchaeales > Sigyniarchaeaceae > Sigyniarchaeum > Sigyniarchaeum tengchongense. Next base: position 5,428 of record JAUQYZ010000279.1, on the reverse strand, counting down.
CTCGCCGTGTGGAAAGAGCTTTTCAGGATCGTGTACCGGCGGATAAAAGAATATTTGAAAGCGGACACGAAGACAATCGCCGGGGTCATCGACGTCTTGGCCTTCAGGTGGTCGTGCGAGGGGTGGGAATACACGATCGAGCAAGGATCCTCCCGCGAGGCGCGTGTGTCGATCACGAAATGTCCATACAAAGCAATGATGGGACGAAACAAAGACCGAACGGCCGTCATCCCGCGCATCTGCAAGGATATCTGCATCCCGATCTACGAGACCGCCATCGCATCGTTGAACCCGGCCGTGAAAATGCAGCGGACGAAATTCATGGGGCTGGGAGATGACGTTTGCTCCTTCGAGCTAACGTTAGATGAGAAGCACTGAACGCGTCGCTGCTACAAGAAGGAAAAATGGAAAAACACTCGGTTTTCACGCGAGGAAGATCTGGCACGCGCTGTCGACGTGGAACCGGACGAGCTGGGGGTTCAAGGGGTCGCGCTGGACGGGGATGTTCATGCCAGCCATGTTCTTGACGGTGACCCAGTCCGGGTTCTTCGCGTACAGCTCGAGGGTGCCCGGGTATTTCAGGTTCACGAACAGCGTCTTGTCATTCTCCCAGGCAGCACGCTCGATGTCCTTCGTGCCGTTGTACACGTCGCTGATGCCGAGCAGGGCGATGCCGCGGATGACGGGGCTGATCTTGTAGTACTTGGCCTGGAGGGGGGCGAGGTCGGTCTTGACCCGCTCGTTCTCGATCGAGACCGTGCGGGCGAAGCTCGTTTCCACGTCCTTTATCACGTGTTCCGCCGGGATCGTGTTGCCCGCGTAGGCCATGGTGCCCATGTCGGCGATTGATATCGACGCGGTGATGGGCTTGTTGTCCTCCTTGACCATGTTTGCCATGTAATAGTAGAACACGCGGCCCCAGCCGGGAATATCGTCGAAGTTCCACGCCTTGCACGCCGCGTCCCGCTCGGTATCGGCAAAGATGGAGTCGACCGTGGGCATGCTCACGCCCTCGAGGCGGGGGATGCGCCCGTCCGGGAAGCTGAGCTTTTCAATGACCTTGCCATCGGTCTCTCCGACCTCGTCTGCAATGTATATGGGCCCGCCAGAAACCGCGTGGACCAGCAAGAGCGGGTGGACAGGGCACCCGTTCTTGGCCGGCTTCGTCCAGACCATGTCGTGATCGGGGTAACAGAACTGCCCGTACGAGATCGGGTTGAACACGCATTGCATGACCTGGTGCTTCAGCCCAGGCAAGTTCCCCGGGCCAAAATCATCGCTGACACGGGACACGTTCGACATCTTCCAGTGCGTGTAACAATAGGAGGGCATGCACATACAATTCAAGACAACGAGGTTCTGCGAGTAGGCGGCTCCTTGCTGCATGTCATAATACTGGTCGATCATCGTGTCGACCGGCCCGATACCTTGCATGCTTCGAGCGAGGGATGACTGGTTGTCGATCTTGAGGAGATCAATGCCTTGTGCCCGGAGATGCGCGTAGTAGTCGTGCCAGAACTCGAACCCCTTGAAGAACGAAGGATCAGGAACGTTGTTCGCTATCGGATATCGACGGCCGAGGTCAGAATTTGGCTCCACGCCAGCCCAATAACCGCCCACTGCATGCCAAACTCCAACCGCCCTGACGCGATATTTCTGCTTGGCCAGCCGCACGACCTCGCCGATGTCGTTGGGAAACTTGTAGTTTGCCTCGAACCGGCGCAAGCCGCGGTCGGTCTTGTTGGTGCCGCTCTCTTTATCTGAAGTCGACGTCATTCCGTTGATCGACTGCCAGCCATCGTCGACGATGAGGTACTTGAACCGGTCAGAACCGGACTTTGACGTGAAATTGGCCTCGAGCAAGTCCTTGATGCCCTGCATGTCAACGGCCTGGTAGAAGGTATTCCACGTGCAGAAGCCCATGTACTCGAAGATCTCGGGATAATCCTTTTTCTCGCGCAAAGCGTGCACGCGGTTGATGAGCTGCATGTAAGTCTTGTAGATGGTACCGGATAGCTCGATGGGATCCTCGCCGAATGCCACGAGACCTCCGGCGAGCCGGTCATACTTTTGAGCGTTCAAGAAATTACCAGAGACGAATTTAACCCCGTTGGGAAAGTCCAGGAAACTGCAGGCGCGGATCGTCGTGATCTGGCCGAACCGATCGACGGGCACGAACGAGACGACGCCCACCCCGAGCTGCCCGAGCATGTAGGAGATGGGGAGGTCGTCATTATCCGGCAGCAATCCGGCCATCTCGGGATGCTGCCACGAGCTCTGGCCAGAGACGAACAGTCCCATGCCCAAGCGTGCGGTGGAGTTCGACGGTTTCTCGGCCCTGGCCCGCCTGTTACCCGCATGGAAAAACCGATACCGAGAGATGCCTTGAGGCACGCCGAGGTCGATGAAGCCCCCGATATGGTTCGATTTCGCGCCGTTCCCCTCGATGCCCAAGGTGAAGTAAATTGCCTGGCTCTTCGGGAAGACGACGACATGCATGGTACAGGTGAACTGCTCGTCGCCGTTCTTGACCAGGTACACCTTCGCGACATCATGATATTCGGGGAAATAGGGATTTCCCTCGTAATTATTTCCACTGCCACCGCTTTGTACCGCGATCTTCTCGAACGCGAGCTCTCCTGTCTTTTCTGACAACCATTCGTCGTTATAGAAGAGCACGGGCGTGATCGCGGAGAATACCAACGTGGACCGGTACAAGATCTCGATGTCGCCGCTGGGCTCGTCGATCCGGATCTCGATATTGCCATAATTCATGGTGATTAATTCTGCGTATAACGGGCATAAATATGCTATAGACAGCTAGGGCCGGAGGGCGGGGAAGCGATTTTTTCGCCGAGTGAGGAGGAAGGCTTCTAACGTCGTCGGGAAGCATAACCAGATACTATCGCATCTTTTTTAACCACCTGGACGGGGATTCACCTAAGCAGTGTGGAGGCGTCCGAGCCGGACGGCTCTTCCACGGGACAAGGTCGACCATGCCCGCCACGCACCCCGACGACATGAACCAGCTCAAGCGATTTGTCAAGGAGACGGAAGGCGAGGTGCTGCATTTTTGCAAGGCATTGAAGGCAAAATCCTACAGCTTGACCTCGATCAAGAGGAAGATCCTGAAGGGATTCCCCGTCGATGACCCGATTGCCCGGAGATTCGCGGACATCGAGGAGAAAGTCTTGTTGCTCGCCAAGGTGTTCGATCTCAAGATCAACCACGGCGACACGAGGCCGTTCTTTACTTTCTTGAAGAGGAAGCTGAACCCGCCACGCCAGACGTTGATAACCGATTGGCTCGATCGCCTAATCGGCCAGTATGAAAAAAAAGAATCGTCATCATGTAAAAAGGAAGAGAATGACAAACAAGTTACTCGATCTTGCCCTTCTCCATGAGCTTCTTGAACTGGTCCCGGTATTCCTTCTTTAACACCTTGCCGAGCGAGTTCGTCTGGAGCTGGTTTTTGAACCACCAGTGGCGAGGTATCTTGTACTTGGCCAGCTCTTTCTCGGCGAGGCCACGAAGCGCGGCCTCGAGCTCGTTTGTCTTCTCCTTCCACTCGGCCGTCGGCACGACGACCGCGAGGAGCTGCTCCCCGTAGGTCTTGTGCGGGACGCCCAGCACCGCGATTTCCTTCACGCCCGGGTGGCTGCGAAGCGTGATCTCGATCTCGCTGGGGTACACGAGCCGCTCGGAGACCTTGGCGATGTCCTTCGACCGGTCGGTCAAGTAAAACACGCCGTTTTCGTCGCGGTACCCGACGTCGCCGCTCCAGTACCAGATGCCCTCGCGGCCCTTGATGGGCTTGAGCACGGGATCCGAGGTCTTGTGGTCGATGATGTCAGCAGCCTTGGGGTCGCCGAGGTACCCGAGCATGATGTGTGGTCCCTTGTTGACGACCTCGCCAACGTTGTCCTTGCCGTGCGGGAGGATGTTCCCGTTGTCATCGACGAGCTCCAACTCGCAACCGATCATGGGCTTTCCGATGGCACCGGGGATGGCTTTCTCGAAGTTCCCCGCGCCGACGCAGATGTCCTCGGTGGAACCGTATGCCTGGCATGTCCGGCCGTTGCCGCGGAGCAGCCGCTTGTTCAGATCCGCCTCGGTCTCGGGCGGCAGCGGCCCGGCACCCGATATGAAATACCGGTTCTTGGAGCTCACCTTGAAGGATTCGACGTTGTCTTGTGACATGAGCATCTTGTAGATGCTCGGCACGCCGCAGAACAAGGTCATGGATGGATCCTCGAAAGATTTAAGCAAGACCTGCGGGTCGAACTTGTCCAGCATGCGGATGCTGCCACCGGTGAATATAGTACTTGCCAGGTTGACGAAGCCGAAGATGTGGTACATGGGCAGCACCAGGTAGATGAACTCGTCCGATGTCAGCCCAAATGTCTTGGTGTGGACGAGACCGGCGTAGAGATAGCCGATATGGTCGTGAAGCACGCCCTTGGATTGGCCCGTCGTGCCGCTCGTGAAGTGACAAGAAGCGAGATCTTCCCTCGCTATTGCTACTTTCGGGTCGGTCGCTGGGGCTTTCTCGATCATGTCCCAGTACTCGCCCACGAAGCCGGGCAGGTCCTTGTACGATGTCGTGTCACCGATGATCATGGTCTTGACACCCTCCGTCTTGCACATCTTGGCAGCGACGCTCGTGATCGACGACTTGACGACCATTATCCCGATTTTCGCACGGTCGACGGCCTCGGCCACCTCCCTCGTTTGCCACAAGCTGATGAGGGGCGTCGCGACGGCTCCTATGCGCCAGCAGGCGTAGATCGAGACCGCGAATTCAATGCTGTTACTAGTCTGTATCCCTATGAAGTCCTTCTTCTTTGCACCGAGCGACAAGAACACGTTGGCGAGTTTGAGCACTTTCTCCCGGAACTGACCATACGTGAGTTTCTTATCCTCGTATTGAATAACGATCTTGCTCGGTTGTGCCGTAGCTTTCTCGTCCAGTACCTCGTTGAGGTTTTGATAGACTATTTCGTTCATTAGAGACATTTCGCAATCCTCTCGCGAGCTATTTGGTGCGATCTATTTCAGAATCTCGCTGGGTATGAACTAAGTCCTTCGATCCAATAAATTTACTAGGTTCGGTCATGAAGTTTATATCCGTCCCGCCGTGAAAGGATCACGTGCATCCCGTGGTCTTATTTCCTGTCGCGATGATATTCACTCTTGTTTTCACCCTTATCGTGAGGAAGGGAAAGAGAAAGTCTCGACAAAAGGCATCAAGTGAGGATAGTACCACGTCCTCTCCTATAAATGCTCAATTGCCTGGATGTGCCCCTGCCATGCCGCGTTGTCTCGAGGAAAGAGCGGAAGGCGATAAAACGCCAGAGATCGAACCGAACGCGTCCCGCATAGCCGCGCTGGAGGGAGAAAATGCTCGCTTGAAGGCCGAGGTCTTGAA
>JAUQYZ010000191.1 GCA_030587475.1 Candidatus Sigynarchaeum calidifontis | reverse complement strand
CAACTGCAAGTGAGGGATTCAAAGACAAAGACTCGTTCGTGCTTTCCGTCGATACCACTTCAGTCATCGTCCACGCACCAGACGATGCGTTCCATCGCTTGTAGAAGATGTTGGGACCCGGACCCGAACCATCGTAATCTGAATAATCAACCCATACAACATGTAGATTACCCGCGGTATCGACAAACAGAGACGGGGTCAAAGCCATATTTGTACTTTCGGTGGAAATCCTATCAGTCGTTGCCCAAGTGTTCGATGTGGCATTCAACCACGTGTATACAATACTGAAATGAGAACTGGAGCCTCCGTGGTATGAATAATCACTCCATACCACGTGAACATTATCTGACATGTCCACCGCTACAGAAGGGTACAAGGAGCTATGAGGACTCTCGTTAGAAAGTAGAGTGATAGTGTCAATTCTTAGTATTGACGAAAACATAACCAGGACACCAAAACAACTCCCAATAATGATTGTTACATATATAAGTGCTTTTTCAATTCTTGAAAGCGGCCTTTTTATTCCAATTCTCGTAATTATCACGTCTAATAATTTTGATGAGAGGTTAATCCAATCCCATAACCATTACTCAAAGAAAATCCGTGTGCAAAAAACCCCCATATATTACTATCTCCTTTATTTTTAGTTCCTCCTTCTGAATTTGTAAAACATCATCAGACTAATCGACAACAAGAATGCAAAGCAAAATGCCGAATCCGAGAACAATGATGGCTCTTCGGTAGCATAATAATGCCAGTAATAAACCGTTAAAGTGAAAGAATCGATATAAGTTTGTACACCTTGTGTTTATTTTAGGTAAATAGAGAGATCTTGGACGCATTGCTCGATTTTATCCGTGCCTTCCGTTATATCAAATATCAGTTTCTAATGAAACCTAAACTCACCTCCTTATCTAATTAACATCAATGCCGACGAAATAGCCTTGTCGATCGTCGGGCTTGGGGAATTTTTTCCACGCACGTGGGCCTTTGCGGAGTCTCGTGAGAACCTGCGGATGGTCGGGGCCCTCTTGGTTGATATGCCCGTGCATCTTGCTTTCTGGAATAATGCGGATTGTATTTTCCAAAGATTGAACGATGCGAGGTCGAGCACGTGAAGGAAAGTCTTTGTCGCGTTATCGCGGGCGTGGCTTGCCGGTGAAAAAAGCTCGTGATCACGGAACCCCGTTTCAATGCGCCATCGTTTCTTGAATTCTTGGACGACTCGCATCCCCCAGCGCACGAGCTTGTCCTTGCGACCTGGTGGTACCCGTGTCGTGATAAAAACATGGACATATTCCATCGCTTTTGCGAGGGTAATTTTCCCGTGAGCCAATTTCCGACGCAGGTCGCGAGCGCGGGTGCCCGGGTCAACTTTGAGGATCAAGTAGGCTTGGATCGGCCCGCTTTTGACCCGGCACGCAGCATGTGTCTGCAACACGTGTGGAACCACGCTTGAACAGTTCCCTTTCAAGAACGGGACAATGACCTTTTTCACGGATGGCGTGTGTTTCATTGTCCCCGAGTATGCAAGGCCTTTCGCTTGTAACGTCGCGATCACGTCGAACGTGCTCACTTCCCGGTCACCATAAATGTCCTTGATGATGAAACCCCAATTCACCAGCCGTTGGAGTAACGTGCCTACATAAAGCTCCCTCCCCAGCCCCGGTTTCGTGAGGACGTAGCCTGCAAATAACCAAGTTGACCCCGAGGCGATCATCGTCGCCGCGTACTTCCTGGCCCTGTTCGTGCCCTTCCCATCGTGGATGTTCGTGATGCAAGGATTGAAGGGAAACACGTCCTTGCCGTAAAAATTGTCTTTCGTGAAGTCAAAATAAACGACGATTTCATTCGTGATGACGCCAAGTTCGAGTGCAACGTCGATCGTTGCCTTGATGATGGTTTCTTGCAACCGGGTTTTCAACGCGGGTGACATGCGCTGCAAGAACGCATCGACTTGTGACCCGTGCGGTGCTTCACGTTCCCGCCGATCGAATGGACCGCCTAACTTTCTCTGTTCAACTCGATTCCGGCCTCTTCCTTTGCGGGCTTGCTCGATGAGCTCGTTATTCAAATCATCAGCCGCTTCATACGTGCTTAATTGCATCATCTCCCGCCAGACGAGCACTTGCCAGAAGTCCACGTCGGTATATTTGTAACCGTCCGACATGAGCCCGATCTTCAACTGCTTGAACAGCCGCGCCGCAACCTTCTTAACGAAGGAAAACAAATCCATCTTGGGAACCGATTCCTCGTAGGGACGACGTTGACGCGTCGTTCCGTGACATGATTGACTGGTCATGTGCGAGAAAAAGGATCGGTTCCTCAAAACCGTTTATATTTTGAGGATCGAATTTCATTGTTTACTGAAGATGGTTCTAGTTCCTCAAGGATGGTTGAGGCATTCACCGGTGTTTACTACACTACTCGCCAATAGAAAAACTTAAAAAGGCTCTTTTTAAGGGGATCTGCATACTTCGTTAAATTTGCCAACCGTGGCTGGCGGTTGAAATCGAAAATTCGAGGCGGAGAAGACAACAGTGGATACAACTGGGTCCGAGAAAGAGGTAATCAAGTGCACGGAGTGCGGTTCAGACAAGGTCATCGTCGATCCATCTCGCGGTGAACGGATTTGCGGGGAATGTGGCCTTGTCCTGGAGGAAAAAAGCGTGGATGCCGGCCCCGAGTGGCGCGCCTTCTCGTCGCAAGAAGAGAAAGCCCGTGCACGCACCGGCAGCCCCAGCACCCTGACCGTCCACGACAAGGGGCTCTCGACCGTCATCGACTGGCGCGACAAGGACGCGCACGGCAACCGGCTCGACCCGAACATGCGTGCCAAGGTCTACCGCATCCGGAAGTGGCAAGTCCGCACGCGGGTCCATTCCACCATCGACCGGAACCTCGCCCAGGCCATGGCCGAGCTCGACCGCCTCTCGTCCCAGCTGTCCATCCCGCGCGGCGTCAAGGAAGCGTCAGCCATGATGTACCGCAAGGCCATCGAGAGGAAGCTGAGCCGGGGCAGGTCCATCGAGGCCATGGTCGGCGCGTGCATCTATGCCGCGTGCCGGAGCAGGAAGATCCCGCGCACGCTCGACGAGATCGCCCAGTTCAGCAGGGTGTCCCCGAAGGACCTCGGCCGCTGCTACCGCATCATCCTCCGCGAGCTTGGCATCAAGATCCCGCTCGCCAGCCCCGTGGACTTCATCACTCGTTTCGGTGCCGAGCTGCACGTGTCGGGCGTCGTCCAGCGCCGGGCGATCGACGTGCTTGAAAAGGCGAGGGTCGCGGGCATCACGGTCGGCAAGGACCCCACGGGGCTCGCCGCCGCGGCCCTGTACATCGCGACCATGGAGGAGCAAGAGCGGCGCACGCAGCGGGAGATCGCGGAAGTTGCCCACGTCACCGAGGTCACGGTGCGGAACCGGTACAAGGAGCTCGCCGCGTTCTTGTGCAAGAAGCGCGAGACCGATAACAAGGAACTGTGCCAGCGCGCGGCATGACACCTGACACGGCAGGTGTCACATCAACCATTTTTCGTTCTTTGTTCTATCAACGCGAAACGACATCCCTTGCTGTATTCCATCGATATCGAGACTGACTTGCAACTGTTATCTTCGATACAATACCCGCGGATACCAGCCTGTTAAGATCTTTTTGAGTTTTTGAAGCATACTCTAATGTTTTTCATTTGTATGGTCACGCATTTTAATGCTTGTTAGAGTGGTGTGGTATTATACCACCAGTATCAGAACCATAACTTGGTTGTCAAAATCCATCTTTATGAATTGTATTTCATAATGCTGCTGAAATGAGGACGACAGGTATCAAGACGATCAGGAGTGCAATTGCAGACCACAGCAAGAACGCGAGTAAACACCCGAGTGGATTGTCGGTGGAATAAAGCACGTGCTCGATATTATCAATCATCAATACACGGTAAGCAACCAGGATGAACGCCATATAGGTTGTTAAGAGAAGGATGCTCGCAGACGAAAAAATCACGATAACTCTGTATTTTTTTCCCCTCACGCGGGGATCTTGTTTGAAGTATGTTATACTTATCACGCTAACTACACTTCCTGCCAGAAGGATTA
>JAUQYZ010000138.1 GCA_030587475.1 Candidatus Sigynarchaeum calidifontis | reverse complement strand
GCAATTCTACACGATGCTTGACGACCCTCCAAGCGAAAACCCGTCGCTGGAGTTTTTGGACAAGCTGGTATGCAAGGAATCCCATAAAGACTTGAAATCAGCCGTGAACACGCTAAAAGCAAAGAAAGAATACGTTTTCAGCTTCGTCAAGGCGTGGAAAGCCCATCCAAAATGGAAGAGCATTCGTGCATTCAAGGTCAGTCCGGAACCGACGATGAAGAAAATCAACGCAATCTCCCGAACTCAATATGGCTTTCGATTAGACGAGAGTGCGAGGTACAAGCTAGAGCAGCACTTGAAATGTCCCGTAATGGTCTCGCAAAGCGTTTTGAAGGATAATGGAGTAGATCGACCTTAAAATCAGCATTGTCTTTATTTCTCGGTTTTGTGAAAACCGATCAGCTCTAATGCGGCGATCTCGCTCGTACGCTTTCGTTTCTCATCCGGATTGAGTTTCTGGTGCATATAAGATTCGATGAAAAGGGTTTGAGATTCCGAAGCGCCTTGCAAGACGATATCGATGAAATCTTTCTCCAGCAGTAAACTGGCCTTCTTGGTATAAGAGCCGTCCGGCTCCACGAGTCCCATGCGCACCACGCGGTCTCGCCACTCGCCCGTGTAGTTATGATAGCCGATTGTCGCATCCTCGGCTTCGCCGAGAATGGCGGATCCTTTTAATGTTATCCGGTAATGATCACGGAGAGCATCACCAGTCTTTTCGACGAATTCCCAGCCCGGCGACTTGAGCGCCCGCAGGTGGTTGAGAATGGTTGGACGTGAAATAGGGATGAAATGTAACAGATCAGCCGAGATTGAAATGACCGTCGCAGAGGCGCCTTTACTCCCAGCCATATCGAGTATCTTGAGGATGAGTAAATCAATGAAGTCGACCTCGTCTTCAACGACAAAAAGATCACGCCGGATATACCGGGTCGATAACTGCACGACTTGCTCCTCGGGGACTGCGCCCTCGGAAGGGCGGGCGAGGCGCTCGAGCGCACGGGCCACGTCTTCCTCCGTGGCGTCGACGGGCTGGTCGAGCAGCTGGAGCTCGGCGGCGAGCTCTGCGGGGCGCCACTTGCGGCGCTTGGCACCCATGACGCGCAGGATAGACGATTCGACGTAAGGGCGGCTCACGGCACGTGCTCGGGGCGCCGGGGTGGGAGCTGGCGCGAGGGCAGCGGAAGGCGCCGGGACCGGAACGGGAATTGGAGCGGGTGCGGGTGTAGGCACCGTCGCGGGAGCAGGGGCAGGAGCGGGCACTGGAGCCGGGGCTTGCACGGGGGCGGGGACATGGACTTGCACGGGAACCGTGATGGCGCCGCCACCGACGAGCTCGAGCTTGACGGGCGCGAACTCGATCTTGATGGGATTCGCGAAGGCCTGGGACACCGAGCGGCCGATGGCGTCGGCGATGGCGGGGGCATCGATTGTCAATGCGAGCGTTGATGGCAAAGATTCAGCCTGCTTCACGGGTTTACTCATCTCCGGCGATCGCGACCGGATCTCGCCATTGCATGCTCTGCAATAGAGCAGGTCGTCATGACGTTTCATTTTTATCTCGGGAAACTCCTTTCCACAGCCCTCGCAGACTTTCATAACCTTTGACTTGAGCTCCTTGTAACAGTTTTTACAATATTCTATTTCGTCAATCGTGAGTCCCGAATCGGGAGGATATTCTTTCTTGCAATTGGGACATACATTAAAGGTGTCGAAGGCTTCCTTATCCGTCATCCGCTTTATCACTTGGTTTTGGTGATGAGCATATGTCCAGCACTTCGCGGAACATTCTGCTCAACTCGTTTGCAGATAAGCCATTGGAAGTGCAATATTTGTCCAAGGCATCATTTGATGCTTTCTTGCCAAGCTTTAAAAAAACTCCGTACAGGTGCTTGAACGCATCCTTGATGACCGCTGGAATGCCCGAGTTGCTGGCCTGGACATCATCGCTGCCCGCGTCCGGAATAGGGGATGTCGACAGTAGCCGATTGTTGCGGCCCTTCTCGACTCTCGTTCGCGTGTACAGCTTGCCGCCCTTCATAAGCTCGGCCACCTTCCGCTCAGTCTTCCCGTATGACCACTTGATCTTGCGTGCCAGGTTATAGATGCTTATCGGCGCATCCTGGCGCGAGATGGCATCGAGCAGGATCGCTGCATCGGGATCGGGGGTCGTGCTCGCCATTGCACGATGATAGTATATACTCGAGTATATAAACATGCTGGATCGGGTGCCGATTACAGAGCAATCAAAAAATAGTATATACTGAGTATATACTATTACAATGCTAAATCAGTTAATTGAACTCGATTGCTTTGTCTTTACCCCGATTTCGAGGCGATTTTTTTCGCGTTTTCGAGTTTACAACAGCAAGACAAGGTATGCCGTGGCAGATTATCAAGCCGGATATGACGGGCATATCATCGGGGGCATAGGATGCGCCGTTGCGCCTCGCGACGCTTTCCTGCTAGCCCCGGATACGTGCCCCGTGGGGCACGGCAAGGCACGCGTGATAAGGCGCCTGGAAGGCTTGTCGAGCCACCGGGAAGGGGGGATCGATCAAAAATCCTCAAGACCTGAAACGGTTCATGAGTCTCGGTATGGGTTCTTGAACCTGGATAATCGAAGCCATACATCAGCCGTTTTTTTGATCTTCCAGACTGTTTGATGCGCGATCGAGCGATCGTTCCAGAACCCGTGCCGTCATAATCAATGGCGGACCTGGCTCGTGACCAAGAAACCGATCCGGGCTGCCCTGGTACGGGCACGTAACTCGCCCTCCCGATGCCACGCTGGGACGTCGATCGTGATCATCGGAATTCGTCATCGAGGCGGTGTTGGCTCGGCGGCACGGGTCAAGTGACGCCCTTGACGGGCTTTCAGGCCTTGGAGGCCATGGCTGGCTTGAAGCGCCACGACGCGTCCTCTCCAGCGCTCCTTTCCATGCCACTCGTTTGGATATCATGCCTTCTCATGGTCGTTGGAGGCGGGTTTATTTGATGGCACGCCTTGTAATCACGGAACATCCTTGGATCGCCCCCTTCGTGGCGAAAATCAACAATACTCCTCCGGATTCCGCTTTCTAAGTCGCTTCTGTATCCTATCCCACCAGGATCTCATTTTTTCGGAGGAATTGTTGTAAATCTCCTCGAAACGCGCATCATCGATATCCCAATCAAATTCATATAATAAAGGCATCTCTCCGAGGATTTCTGGAATGCGCTGAAAGTTCCCAGCGCCTATAATCGTGAGCCTTCTCAACGGGATGTACTTGAAATAATCGGGCAGTTCGGATATCCGCGCGCCGAAAAACTCGAGATACTTCAGTTTCGTTAAATCCCTAAACCAGTCGGGAAGGGATTCGATGTCGAATCCATTGAAAATGAAAACCTCGATGTTCTTTAATTTCCCGATGGATTCAGGCAATCGGGATGCTTTTCTTTGCGATATATCGAGATAGGTCAACCTTGGAAGATTGTTGAACTTGTCAGGTATTTCCATGTTCGGGGGGAGACTAATACTGAGCGCGCTCAGTGATCTCAAGGCAAAGATTTTTTCTGGGAACGGCTGGTCATTTAAGATGGAGATCCTTAATTGCTGGAGGCGAGAGAACGCCGTGAGGGATTCCCAATCAGGGAATACGATAGTTTCGAATGACAGACCTTGAACATGGTGATTCTTGATTAGATAGCCACATACTGGCCATCCACCTCTACTTGATATTCTCGGGAAGCGCGCAGGAGCCATTGATTTTGGAAACCGTTCGATTAACCTGTACAAAATGGCACTTTCCTCGGGATCTTCGAGGGTGGCGAGGTCTTTTTTCCTCATGGCCTCCCGCTCTTCCAGCCGCCTTATTATAGAGGCATTCTTGAGCTTTGTCCTATCTATCGGGAAATTTTCTCGCAGCGCCTTGAATCGGGTCTGTCTCACTGCCGGATCGGCCTTGAGCTTGCTCAATATTTCCCTTGTTGTAATGATCTCGCGGCTCCCAGATGGATATTTGTCGTAGAACATCGCAACCCTTTCACTCGCGATGCTTTGTTGATCCAGTAGATTGAACGGAATCGTGGCATCACGAGTGCGGCGAATCGCCCCGGTGCTACGCTTCGAACCCGGCTCCGAAATCAAAAACCAGAGATCGTTCGCCCCCTCTTTCGGTATCCTCTGGTACAAGGGAACCAGAAGACTATCTTCACCTTGCACGAGAATCCAATCAGTGTCGAATAGATCGTCGGAACACACGTCGAGGAGCATCTGTTCGGCATCGACCGTGTTATTCGGTATAAGGATGCACAACATCGGAACGACTAGGTTCTCGGTCTCTGTCGCATGGCACCATGCATCAACCGTGAGCAGGAATTTGCGCAGGGCCGGACGGTTCTGTTCGATGATTGCCTTGTATATGTCAAGGCTGGCCCCCTTCAACGCTTTCACGTCGCCGCTTTCAAGGACAGCATGTATCTCGGAGAAGATCTCCTGTATAACATCGCGCTCATCCAATCTTGAATATATGAGATAACAATCGATGGTCTTCTTGATGATCAATTCGAAATCGGTCAAATGGACTTCTGGATGCGAGAATTGCGTGAAAATCTCCTTGAGAGCGGATTTTAGCTCCTCCTTCACGATGATCATCTTCGATTGGACCCTCTGATTGTACTCTTCATATCTTGGAGAATATGGCAGAATCGGGAATTTATAGTTAAGATGTTGTTATTATTGATTCGTTATGGGGGTTTCCCGACGTATAATGATGCTGTCTAACGACCCATTCCGTGACGTCATGAAAGTTAAATAGAATGGATTGCACGTGATCGCTCGAGAAACATGCCCGTTCCCAATAAAATTGCATATATTCCACCCGATCACGTCCAACAACTCTTGAAGCAGCTTGAAATTGTCAAGAACGAATGTATCTCATGCGCTCAAGGAGTTCTCGATGCCACGAAAGAACATGTATCCGTGACGCGCATGACACAATTCG
>JAUQYZ010000136.1 GCA_030587475.1 Candidatus Sigynarchaeum calidifontis | reverse complement strand
CACGACATCGATGGATCAATGAAGAAATGCCTCGATTTGCTGGACGACATCAAGGAGATCACGCTTGATTACGGCCATGATCTCCCACACGACGTCCTTCTCACGAACATGTCGCCAATCCAGAAAGAGATGGCCAAGATCTTGAACTTGGAGCATGACGAGCAAGGATGAACTAGGTTATAGTGACAAAAAAAAGTTAAAAGGACGAGAGGGGGCTTGACAAAAGATTATATGAAATATCTTTGAAAGTCCAGTGGTATGATAACCAAGTTGAAGCAATTTGTACAATATGTGTTCAGACATTTTGGGCACAATTGAACCTCGCCGGTTATTTGCCCCCTGTGGATAATGCAAATCTTCTTCGCTGTATAAAAGAACAAAATAATATCAAATCCAAAATCCAAGTTTTTTTCTATAATGATGAATCCAGAAATAGTTACCAAGGTCGGGAAAAATGGTGACAAGGAAAACAGTAATGGAGGAAGCCTATTATAGAAAACAAAAAGCAGGATATCTGTGCCAAAAAGTTGCCCAATTATTACCAGAAAGATACCTGCACCAAAGGCTATGAATTTTTTATTCATTTTTATCCGGACAACGCGTATGATTTTAACAACCATTACACCAAAAATAAAAGCGGTCATATAGAAGCCAAGATACAGCGTATAACGAACAATTTCCAAATAACTCGACAAAGCCGGTGTGGCTATTGCAGCAACACTACAAAATATCGCATATCCTGCGATTGATTTGAAAATGATTAATCGGTATGAATTCAGAATGAATTTATCGAAATAATATAGAAAAACCGCGCATGCAAAATAGGCGAATAAATAGCCGTAATAGACGAACTGGAAAAACATCGTCGACGTCCCGTGGTATGAGCGTTCCAGATCGGACGAGACCAAAAAAAACTTAGCAATTATAATAAAAAGCAAAGCCGACACGAGTACCATATCAAATTGCCGTTGAAGCTTGAACTCTTTTCGTTTTTTTCTTGATTGATAAAGAATACTAAGAGAGAAAAATACTAAAGAAGAAATCAATAACAAATGGGATAAAAAGATAGAAATGATGGGTATTTCAGCATCGTAGAGCAAAAACACCGCCTCTTGATTTGTTTTGATGAAATATATGCACTAAGATAAGCCGTGTTTCGGGGCTCATTTTTGCCCCGGCATACTTTTTCGATCACGAGTTTTAAAAGATTCACTCGAATTTCCATTGGCACTAGTCGGTCGATTTTCAGTCAAGGTGAAGATTATGGAAGAGATGGCCCTCCAGAAGGACATCGAGAAGGACTTGAAGGCGCTCATGGGCTTGCCGAAGATGACCCAAGCGGTCAAGATACAGGCGTCGAAGGACGTGATCGACGAGCTTGACAAGCAGTTCACCGACTGGAATTCCAAGCAAAAATCGAAACGAGACAAGATATGAGTAATATGAAGCGGCCACGTCCAGCTCGAGATCCACGCGCCCGGCAAGTAAATCAACAAGCATCAATCCATGTATTCCGGTTCGGCTTTCGTAATGGTTGATTTGGCAGCGGATACCAATACCACGCTAGCATGGCGTTCTATCGCCTGCAGCCCGCCGCTTGTCGTGACCGCACCATGTACTTAAGTACATTCGCCACGAGAGTACAACAAGGCCCGCCAGGTCATCTACGCGGCCCGCGAGCAGCTCGGCATGTGCGAGTTCGTCTCGGTCGACCAGGTCAAGGAGAACTACGAGAGGTTCACGACGGGCGCCGAGAACGTCGACGACCTCATGGACGGCGGCATCACGACCGGCCGCATCACCGTGTGTCCGAGCCCGCGTGGATTTTTAAACCCCATGCTAGAGAAAATATATATAGTCTCTAGAGAGTAATATCTGGAAAGGTGCAGTTCATCATGCCAACGATTCCTGGCTGGTTCGTTTTCGATGGCACGGGGAATCCCTTGCCACCCGACAAGGTGATCTGGAACATCGCGGAATTCGGCATCTTCGTCATACTTATCGTTTTCGGCATCTATTTCTTGCGATTGTACATCAAGGCGAGAAAGGAAAACCCGGTCCAGGCGCCGTTCAACTTGGGATACACGATCTTCTTCTTCACGCAATCGCTGAACCAGGTCTTCTTCATCCCGAGCGCCTTCTCGCCCGAGCTGAACACGTACCTCGGCTGGGAGATACATCTCTACATCCTGGACAATGATATCTACCCCCTAAACATGCAGATCGGCTACATGTTCTTGCTGTTCGACATATCATTCTTGTGCATCTTGCTCCCGTTCGAGAAATACATCAAGAACAGCAAGCGATACCCGATTTCCGTGATGCTGCTCCTCGGCATAGCCATGTCCGCCGCGATCACCATCCTTGGCAACATCCATCTCGATGCCGGCACGAGCGGCGATGCCGCATTTTTCGCGGTAGTGGGCATCGTGCACCCCATTGGCGCGATCATCATCCTCGCCGCGTTCCTCATCGCCGTGATAGGCGCATTGGTGCTTTATTTCCGGCTATCGGCCCAGACGAGCGGGGCGCTCCGGAAAAAGTCAGCGGCGACCGCGATCGGGCTGCTGGTCTGGATGTTGAGCGTCATCGTCGGCAACGCGATGCGAACGCAGTTCTCAGAATGGGGTATCGTGTACGGGGACTTGATCGGCCCGGCCTTGTTCTACGTGGGAACCTTCTTGCTGGCCTATGGTTTCAAGCGATGACGTGTTACGTGCTCGAATTCTTTGATTATCCTCGATTCATAAAAACGGGGGGGATCACGCGTCGATCAAGGTCTTGATGTCGATGCCGCCCTCGAGCAGTGCCAAGAATCCCCCCGCGCGCTCGGCCAAGTGTTTCCCGTGCATGGAAAACGCTTCTTTGTCCTTGTATCGCTCGTAGACGACGATCGTGTTCTGCTCCTTCCCTTTCACCGTGTGTATCGCGTATTGCAGCGTGCCCGGTTCGTTCTGCGCGACCCACGCCGCGAAATCCTTCAACAGCTTGATTGCCTCCTCCAGCTTCCCCTCCTTGATCTTCAGCGTCGCCATGATGACGTGTGCCATGTTTTTTCACCCGAAAAAATCTGGATCGAATTTACAATACCAATCATACCATCCTAGGTTTTCAAGGATTCGAGGGGAGGCAAATGGCTTGGTGATGGCCGACGAATTCATGCCCTGGCATTTTCATTGGCCGGTGCTTCGGGAAGCCGTTTCCTTACCTGCTGGCAGCAGATCTGGCCACACGTTATGTCCTCATATCGCAAAAATTCCCAGTTGACAGGCATGACGAAGTCCTTGAGCACGTCGACGATGAACGACGTTTCCACGCTGATGACCGACGGGTTCGACCGGAAGTGGCGGTCGATGATGCTCTCCAGCTTTGCCATGCTCGTCGCGGCTAGTAACACGCTCAAGTTCTTCGAGCCGGATCGCTTGAACATGTTGATGACGAACGGGCACTTGAGCATCTCGCTTTCGACGATCGGGCTTGGATCCTTGGTTTGAAGGTCGACCATGAGGAGGAACATCTTGTCGCGCACGACCTTGAAGTTGATGCCCTTCTGCGTCGCGAGGAGGTCTTTCCGCTGAAGCTTGGTTACCCGCGCCCCGACGGCGGGTTGCGACTTGTTGATCTTCTTGGCGATTTCCACGTGCGTGATTTCCGGTTCCTCTTGAAAAATTTTTAATATCTTGACGTCGTCTTCGTCGATACCGAAAGACTTGAATACCTCGTCTTCTTGCTTCTCGCTATTGTCCGCAGTCATGGATGTCATCCCTAGAATTGGAATAGTGTTACAATATCCCGCATCCCTTTTCAATACAGTATTGTTTGGGTCACGTGTGATCGTTTTCAACTTTTTTTTCCGCATTATATGCATCAAAATCGATCGCTTATTGATTATGCCAGATCGGCCATGGCGGGTTTTAAGGGCACAACCGAGCGGTTCTTTAGGAACCCGCGCGATTGATGTCACCCGAGGCAAAGCACGATCATGAACGTCGGCATCATCCAGAAGGACGCCTTCGCGGAGCGCGTGGCAGGTCACGTGATAAACGACGTGAATTTCTGCACGGCGTGTGGCAACGGGTGCAATCACTGCAGGTTGCCGCTGGGCACCCGCGCTGGAAGCATCCAGGCCTACCACGAGGTCGAGGGGGACTTGCCGGACTTCATCGATGAGCCGGCATCTTTGCTCCCGGCATCCATGCCGAAGTGCGACGTGCTCATCGCAGTAGGGCTGCACCCGGACATCCTCGGCGTGATCCCGCGCTTCGCGAAGGATCACGGCGTGCCAGCGATCATCGTCCCCGTCGAGGACAAGAAATGGCTGCCGTTCGGCTTGCAAAAGCAACTGGCGGACGAGTGCACCGATCTCGGCATACAGCGCGCGTTCCCGCGGCCGTTCTGCGACCTCGACGTGCAGCCAGACGATGCGAGCAGGTCCATCATCCGGCGTTTCATGGACACGTTCAAGGTCGGCCGGCCCGTCGTCGAGCTCGACATCAAGGATGGAAAGATCTTGAACGGCCGCGTGGTCCGGACACAGCCGTGCGGTTCGTCCTATTACATCGTCCAGCAACTCCGCAACGAGGCCCTTTACGACGATAAAGTATCGCTCGACGAGAAGATCAGCCTCGTGCACCACTCGTTCCCGTGTTCCGCATCGATGGACAAGGATCCCATCCTTGACGATTCACCGCTGCACGTTGCGGGCTACCTGGCAAGGGACAGCATCCACGATGCCATCGAGCAGCAGCTGGGCATCGTCGACCGCACGAAGTTCCACAGGCCGCAACCAGCGACCTCGTCTGGCTAAAACATGAGCCGGCGTTTTCACTCGACCCTAATAAATTCCTCCTAGCCCGATCTTTACCGGGCGCACATTTTCATCGCTCTTTCCTGGTTCATTCGGTTTCTATGAGAAAGATCGGGCCATGGTAACCGCCCTCCGTGCGGAAGATACTTATATCATGCACTTCATTGGTTTCACGGGAATAATACCAGCCGGAGTCCGGTTCGCGAGGTTGATTTGACACGATCAGGCCAACTTACGATCCCGCAGCCTTCCATTCGAGTGCCCGCTACAAGGCAAAGTCCCCGGGTCATGTCGCCCGCGTCTTCCAGGTTCATGATCCGCCTTGCCCGACCTGCAAGAACGACATGGACTTCAACATGTTCGAGGACTACCAAGGCACGGGGCAAGATTGGATACAATGGTTCTGTATCAATTGTGGATTCGTAAAAAATGTTGAAATCCTATAGTCGTCAATATATTTGAAATAAAGTGTTCTCGGGGCGCAATTATCCCCTTTTCGGAAATATTCGTCATCCTTCCGGTCTTTATATGGTTCCATTAGCAACAATCGTGAAACGCTTATTGCACGATATCAGAGAGGATTAGTACCCGCTGCGACCTGGTTCCCATTGAATAACCCAGGAAAATGTATTCTTGGAGGCGAAATAATATGGCACGCGTCGCATTTGACAGTAGAGTATTTGGCGTGGAAGATCCCCCGTGCGAAAGATGCCACGGTGGTATGGACTTCAAGCTCTTCGAGAATTTTGAAGGCACGGGCACCGACTGGGTGCAATGGTGCTGCAAAAACATCGCTTGTGGCTTCTACTTCAACGTGGAGATCTTGTAATAATGTCGCTTTTTTCTTTGCAATCAGAGAACTGGCCACGTAATATCGTTAAGCAGACTTAGGAACACGAACATTGTGAATTATTCTTGATTACGCTTGAAAATGGGGGTTTCCCGACGTATAATGATGCTGTCTAACGACCCATTCCGTGACGTCATGAAAGTTAAATAGAATGGATTGCACGTGATCGCTCGAGAAACATGCCCGTTCCCAATAAAATTGCATATATTCCACCCGATCACGTCCAACAACTCTTGAAGCAGCTTGAAATTGTCAAGAACGAATGTATCTCATGCGCTCAAGGAGTTCTCGATGCCACGAAAGAACATGTATCCGTGACGCGCATGACACAATTCG
>JAUQYZ010000129.1 GCA_030587475.1 Candidatus Sigynarchaeum calidifontis | reverse complement strand
ATGGCGTATACAAGCGACACGTCGAATCCTCGGGAAAGTTCTGGTGGGCGAATGTCCGGTATTATATCAGCAGGAAATACAAGGGAAAGAGCATACGCCTTCAAATTGTCGAAGACATGATTCACGTGTTCGATGAAGCCATGGTTCCCCTTAAAACCTTGAAGATCCGTGTCAAGCCATCCAAATCATAGATAACCTTTCTGCAAGGCTTAATGTTGCCTCCCACGCTGATTTGACACGGAGTTTCTTTATCTTTACATTTTCCGCCCCAAAAAATGTCAAGATTCCTGAGAAAATTTGTCAACTTATAACTAGTCAATGACAGTATGGCCCCTTCAAGACCGACTTGTGGGCGGACGCGGTCGTGACCATCACGTTTCCCGACCCGATCTTGCTGGAGCTCGGCAAGGTCGGGGACCGGGACCGCGCCGAGGTCTTGCGGCTGCAGCAGCTCAAGGTCCTGGGGGCGCTGGACGCGGCGGTCAACTACCTCAAGACCGGGTACCGCGTCCCGCACGTGAGCGATGTCTTCAGGCACGTGGTCAAGATATCGCGGACCACGGGCGAGTCGGAGAACGACGGGGAGGTGCTCGTCGAGGTCGTGAGGCTGACCGTGAACCTGATCGACAACGACAGCATCGGCCTGCTGCGGGACCTCGCCGAGATGCTGCTCCAGGCGGATGCGCTGCAACTGGCCCGCGACATACAGATCGTCGTGAACGTCCGGGGGAACATCGGCAAGCTCCGCATCGACGGGGAGCTGTTCGACGGGAAGGCGGCGCGGCGGCCCGTCTCGACGTGGCTGACGCTGGAGCACAAGGCGGAGGTGCTCGCGTTCTTCTCGCTGCCCGAGGTCGCGACCATGGTGGCCGAGGGGTGCCGGGGGAAGCTGGTCACGTGCGACAAGATGAACAAGGGGGCGGCGGTCACGAAGCGGGCGAACGTGGCGGAAGGGACGCCCATCACGATCGAAGAGCCAAGTGACGTGCCGAGGCTGGTGGACGCCATGGACTTCGGCGCGTTTTACCCGAACGTCGAGCGGAACGACGGGCTCATCGGGCGGCTCGTGTGTGACCTGGACATGGGGCGCGGGTTCACGGGGCTGCTCGGGCCGCAGCGGGCGTGGGAAGCGTGCTGCAAGGTGTCGGACGCGATCGTGGAGGCGGCGTCGGGCATGGGGCTGCCGCGGCCGCGCGGCTGTTCTCGGGGTCGCGGGGGATCCACGTCGCGTGGGACGTGGACCCGGAAGCGTTCCAGCTCGGCGAGGACGGCCAGATCGACCTGGCCGGGTACGTGCTGGCCGTGCTGGCGATCGAGCCCAAGGCCGATCGGCTGGAATCGATGCGGCAGTACGTGCACAAGCCGCGGTTCGCGTCGAAGCTGTTCCTGGCGGCGCTCGTGCTGCATGCGATGCACACGCAGATGGAGGGCGGGATACTCGACGACGCGGGGCGGCGGGCGCTGGGCGCGGACCGGGACACGCTGGCGTGCACGCTCGCCCGGAAGGATTCGCAATATCCCAACAAGATAACCGTGGATTGCCAGCCGCTCGTGCATCGCTGGCTGTCGCCGCACCACAAGACAGGGCGGGTGACGCGGTCGATCGTCGACGAGGCGGGGGCGATTCGGCAAGGGTTCCGGGTGCTGTCGCGGGTGCAAGTCGAGTCGGAGCTGTGGCACGCGGCGGGGGACCTGCCGAAGCGGCCCGAGCGGTACGCGGCGCAGCCCGGCTTCGTGACGAGGGCAGCGGTCGAGGCGCTGGTCGGGCCGCGGGAGCTGGGGGCGACGATCGCTATGCTGCTCGCCGAGGGGGACGTCCCGTGCTGCACGATGGTGGCGCAGCGGTACGAGGACCTGCACGACTACTACGCCGAGTTCCTGGAAAGGAAAAAAATGGAGGCGGGTTGAAGTCCCCCGCGCTGGCGTGCCCTAGATCCTTCGCTGCTGGCGTAGGCGCTCGGCTTCGGCCGATAGCGCCTTGCGTTCATCGCTCCGGTTGTCCTCGTATTCCGGGACGATGATGTCGGTGCCCTTGGCGGCGTGCTTGCCGAAGAGCGCCTTGATCCCCTTCTTGTCGGCGTTGCGCTCGGCGCGGGCGAGACGGGGGCTCCCGCGCCCTTCATTTCCATGCTTCCTCATGTGGTCTGCGTGGCCTGCACCCGCGCGATGCGGGGCACGTGACTCATGGGGGGCCTGGCTAATGAATGTGGGGCATTTAACATTAAGTAGAAATCGACCAGAAGAGGGTGCTATGCCTTCCCTATATCCTACGTTAAACTTTCCCATCTTTATCTTGCGTTTTTTTATCCCACGAAGCGTACTGCTTATCTATAGTTGCGATAAAGGAATCGGCGGTATCCTTGTTGAAAATCACTTCTTTTCCGCGGATTATAAATCCGAACTGGTCTGCCCAATTTACCAGCCGCTTGAGGACCTGGTTCTCATCCATATCGAGCATGATCGCGAGCTGGGAAATCTCCATGCTCTCGCTGACCTTGATGATCTTGCGTAGTTTCTCGATTTGGTCGTTTTCTAGCTCGCGATGTAGCTCCTGTCGCTCCTTTGGTGGTGGTGGCTGTTCCAGCCGCTTCTTTTTCAAGTAAGCTGCCCGCGTCAAGTATTCATTCAGCTTGTCTTCTATGATCTTTCCGAGTTTCTTGTTCTTGTTGGATCCAAGGAGATCGATCAATTTCTTGGAGGCCTCTTGATAGAATTGGATCGCCTCCACTATCTTGCCTTCCCTGTCCAAGCTCACGGCTTGCCTCGCGTCGTTCATGGCATCGTTGAATATTGAATCTCCACTCATGATGCATGCCCAGGGAAAAGTGACTTATGACTAAGAGACATTGAATCCCTTTCAGAATTAAATACCATTTCTCTATCGATTCTCATCAGGAATTCGATCTGCACATGCCCTAACGCCGAGTACGGCACGGGCGATGTCGGACGGGGCGAGGCCGGCGGCGATGGCCTCGAAGCGGCCTGGATCCGCGTCATTCTCGATCGAAGTCCCGGCTGGGTCGGGGTGGTCGGCGCGCTGCTTCTCGTCGCGGGCCAGGGCGATGGCGCGGGCGATGCCGGGGCGGAAGGGCTCGAAGTCGGGCTGGCCTATCATGGCGTCCATGGCCTGCTGGAGGCCGCCGCACGCGGCGTGGACATCTTGCCAGCATGGAGCACCTGTATCATCACTCGGTCGCATGCGGGTGTCGAAGGCGATCCGAATAAAAGGGAAAAACGACCCGGCGCGGATCGACATCTCAAAAATTGAGCATGCCAGGAATCGCGCCCTCATCACTTCGCGCCGGTCGCGGGAATGCTCGATTGTACGAGAAGATAGTCACCTTCTTGGCCTCATCGAGCAATGCTGCGAGATCCCGGGGGGACATCAAGCGGACAGCAGGCCACCAGTATTTCTCTTTCTTGCAAACGATGTCGAGTCCTAACGAGTACCGGGGATGCATCTCGAGGTATTCCCGGATCAAACTTTCCTCCTCGGTAAAGAGCGATTCTGCCGTCGGCTTGGGTTCATCTTCCGGCATCCCCTCGGAAAACCTTCTGGCGAAGAAGGCGATCAACCCGTATATTAACGGCGTGATAAACTTGATACCGCCTATCGAGCGCGCGTGGCGATTGATCTTGGAGCTCGCAAGAGCTTCAGTAACGAACTTGACCCTGGGCAGGTTTATCCCGACATCCTTCAAGTATTGAATGCCGGCTCGCATCACGCGACCCATTTCACGGTTTTTCACTTGCCATCCAGCCG
>JAUQYZ010000058.1 GCA_030587475.1 Candidatus Sigynarchaeum calidifontis | reverse complement strand
CTCAAGCACAAGATCCCGTTTGACGTCATGCTTCGCTTGCTGCACGAGAATGACGTGGATGGCATTCTCACCTTGCTGAAGATCCCTCCACCGATCCCACCTCCGCCGCCTGATATGGCGGCCAGGGTTTCCACGTGACCTCGTTCTCCCGGTCACGTTCCCCGGACATGCGAGAACGTGCTTTGATTCGATAGCGAACAGCATATCGTAATCATCATTCTGACTGCAATCCAGCCGGCTTCACTTGCTCTCATCTTACCATCGAACGAAAAAAACAAAAGCACGTTTATAAAGAAAAGGAATGTAGTAGATTTATTGGATCTACGGACTTAATCAATACAGATCTTGTAACCCGTAATAGCTGACCCGCCATTACTTGCCGGAATTTGCCACGTGAGCAATACTTGTACGTTTAAAGCCAATGCTTGAAGATTCCGCGGGGCGGATGGATTCGTAAATGGTGTTGCATTCACTTCATTCGAAAGCAATCCTTCTCCTACGATATTTACCGCACTTGTCTTGTAGAAATATGTTTGCCCGGAGGTCACGCTGGTGTCGGTAAACGTGGTCGTATTCACGGTTGTCAGATAAGTCTCGGCACCAGACGATAAACTTCGATAAATCCTGTAATTAGTTGCAGGAGGTTCTCCACTAACCACGGGTGCTTGCCAAGTGAGCATCACTTGTTCTTTGCCGGCCAATGCGACGAAATTACCGGGGGAAGGCAATATCAACGCCATGGGGAAGCAATATATCATACCATTCGTTGATCCAACATATACACGTCCATTCGAGATTGAAGGAGAGGATTGCACGCTCGCGGCGGTATCGAATTTCCACCGGAGCGTGCCATTAATGGCGTCCAGACAATAGATGAAATGATCGAATCCTCCCACGTACACGCTCCCGTTCGCGATTGCAGGTGACGAGGTCACCATACTTCCGGTAGAATAATTCCACATTTGAATCCCCGTAGTAGCATTCAAGCAATACACTTTACCATCAAGGCTTCCCACGAACACGCGCTCATTAAAGATCGCGGGTGAAGAAGTCACGAGATTGCCCGTGGTATACTTCCACACGAATGTGCCATTTGTGGCATTCAAGCAATAAATGCTGTTATCTTCGCTTCCAATGTATACACGCCCGGATGCAATCGAGGGAGAAGATAATATTGCACTGCCCGTCGTGTAATTCCAGACAAGCATGCCAGTGATGGTGTTCAGGCAATAGATCTTGCCGTCAAAGCTCCCAATGTAAACGAGACCATTCGCTATAGCTGGAGATGATTCCACCATATTGTTTGTGATATAACACCATAAACGTGTTCCATTGGTTGCATTCAAGCAATAGATGCCGCTATCTTCGCTGCCAACGAACACGCGCCCATCCGCGATGGCGGGAGATGAATATATCGAATTGTTCGTAGTATATTTCCATGCAAACGCGCCTGTGGTGGCGTTTAAGCAATAGATATTCTTATCATCGCTTCCCACGTATATGAATCCCCCTGCCGTGGCAGGAGATGAATATACGGAATTCCCCGTAGTATAATTCCATAAGTGTGTTCCTGAGGTCGCGTTCAAGCAATAGATTTTGTGATTGAACCCACCGAAATATACGCGTCCATTCTCGATTGCGGGAGAAGAACTAACTAAAGTTGAAATCTCGTTAAAGGTCCATAAAGCACCCGCGTCGTACAACGGTGTCGTAAATGGCGCCACGCCCGAGTGATTAAGCGATGCTCGGAACATGGGCCACTCGTCGCCGGTCGGGTTACTGTTACCTGGAAGGGTAGATAATCGCAAATCTGAATACACAGATGAGAAACCACGGTCGTCATCTAATAGTGATATACTCCCCCCCTTCAATGAGACGATCGTAGTTATAAATACACATCCGGTTATCCCGATGAAAATAAGTGCAATGTGCAATGATTGTATGAAATATCTCATATTTCATGCCTCCTCCTTCATTTTGAGACTTGATTAGGGTTTCTCTTTGACGGTGGTCGCTTGCCGGGATGTTGAATTGCGTTTGGAATGACGCCAGAAAACCGTGCAACAAACGATCACGACAGCAGCAATGATGCTGATTGTACTCCAGGAAGCGATTGGCTCGGTCCATTGTGGGTCGTTGCAATTGACGTTCCCGTGAATATCATTCAACACGAGGAAAAAATGGTCCCAGCTCCAAGGGAACCAGACCAACTTGATACATGCCCCCGCATTGCCAATCACCTTGTTATCGGCAATTGTATTTCCTCTTGACTCAAAAAGGAAAATGCCGTTCCCGAGATTGTTCGAAACGTTATTATCGATGATCGAATTGGAATCCGCTTCAAATAATGCTATAGCCCCGTTATCAACTGGGCTAAAACCAGTGTTCACTACAACATTATTTGTAACAATATTATTCCGCGAGTTTGCTGAAAACCAGATACCGTTGACTTCGTTGTATGTAAGTGTATTTCTGATTATGGAATTATTTTCCGAGTTTTCGACAGTCACGCCGGCCCAATTGCTTGAACATGTATTATTTGATATTATATTTTCGCCGAGATTTTTGATAGAAACGCCACAATCATTCATTGATAACGTGCAATTTGTTACGCTTATATGGTTGGTGTTCCATAGACAAATCCCAATACCCGGAATAGCAAATTGACCACTGGTGTGTGCTTCAATTACAGTACAATTACGGATGACAAGGTATCGAGTTGTGTTCTGAATCACGATGCCGCTCCCGTTGGCTATCGTGCTCGCGTTGAGCACGAGGTCGCGGATCACGTGCGCCGTGGCGGGCGTCAAGCCGTCGGTGCCGTTCCCCGCGCAATACGCGTCTAATGCGGCATTCCCGTCGATTAATATAAGGGCGTTGATAGCATCTTGAGGGTGTATTCGCGCGCTAGGTTCCAATAGATTGTCCCCCGACGTACCTATAACATGAGAAAACGTGAAACAAGCGCTGATGGATGACGAGGCGAATCCTAAAATTAACATAGACATCATAACGATGAAAATCCTCATCTTTTTCCTCATAGTAAACACGATCCTACCGATGCTAAAACTGGTAATCCTGACCGATGATTCAACCGTTAAATTGCTTATGGAACGAGTGGCAGCATCGTGCACGGTCGTGTAACTGGCGTGGCACAAGGCGACGAGGCGGGCGTGGGTCATGCCGGGGACGGCGTCGAGGAGGGCGCGCATGGCGATTCGGCGGAGGACCTCGGGTCTCGTGAGCTGGCGAGGCATTTTCCTATCGATTACTATACATGTTCCTTCAAATAAAGTTTGTTAAAGCCATAACGACACTTGATATACACTACTACTTGCCTAATCTCGATAGGGTCGGAGAATAAATGGGTTGATCTCATACGATGGCATGGCCGAGCGAGCGAGAACGCGAACGTGGAAGGTGGCCGCGCACGCGGATGCCATCTCGATGCTGCTGCGGCTCGGCTGTGGCGGGCTGCTGCTGGTCGTGGTTTTCAACCTGTTCCTAGTCATTCTTCAAGTGCATGCGCCCTTAGACATGGTGCCGTATATGCTCGTTGACGCTGGGGCGACGGCGGGGCTCGCCGGGCTGTCGATGGCGAACCGGAGGGCGATCGAGTACACGTTACCCGACTTCACGCTGGCGCCCTGGCAGCGGCGGGTGGCCAGGCTGCTGCTGGCGAGGTTCGTCGCCCTGGCGGCGGCCGCGCAGGCGACGGGGATCGTGACGATCTGGGGCATCGGGATGGTGATGGCGGGGTGCGTCCCGGAGGAGCGGCTCGTGGCTTGCGGCGTCGCCGTGCTGGGCTGCTTGGTCGGACACATCTTCACCTTGATCGGCACGATGATCGCAGCGACGAGCCTAGGCGCCAAGAAACATGAATGGCACGACCAACTGCTCGATTGGTACGCGCGGCGGGAACTGAGCGGTTAAGATCGCGATGAGTGCTCCAAGATTGGCAAATGCCCGATCCCGGTGAACCCCGCGTTTGATAACCGTATCCAGCCTTGTTATAATATCAGTAGTGTAACGGTTAGGAAATATTTTTATAGCGGTTTGCTGATATTAGTTATGATAACCATCACCGATCTGCGTTATCAAGAATGTTACAGGCCTCCCTGGGCGGCATCAACTCGATATACCGCGACTTTCGATCGCGCCGATTTTTGTCGGGTCGGCGCTGCTAAGGGGGCTTGCTTAACAAGGATGCATTCGGGTGCGCACAACAACGTGTCGATAACCGACCTCATCGCCGCCAAGGGCGTCCATGCGCTGCTCGCCCGCGCCGCCACCGCTTACGGCACGATGGGCATCACCGGCGCCGACTTGCAGCGCTGCATCGAGTACACGATCCGCTATGGCCTGGGCAGCATTCGTCTTCCCAACGAAAACGCTCCAGCCGACCTGTACCGCGCCATTGCGCACGTCGCGTGTCACCAGGTCGCCGATCTCGTCACCAGCGCGGCAAATGGAACCCCCACGCGGCGCCGCGACCCCGCACGTGCGAGCACGGCGCGCGCCACGCGCACGGCGGGCAAGGCCGCCGCTTACTGGGTCGACAAGGTCTGTGAGGTCCTCGGCATCGACACGTGGCTCGACGATTCGCTCGAAAAGTGGTTCCTCGACACGCATCACCCGCTCGCCGACGTTCTCGTCCAGGCCTGCCGCCGCCGGGTCATCGACCAGCTCGCCACGTGCGCCACGACGGGCTTGCCCGTCGACCGCGACGACCTCGTCCTCGGCATCGTCCACGACCTCCAGGCCCGGTTCCCTGCCCTCTCTCGATTTTCCCGCCACCTTCCCGGCGCCATCGAGGCCACGATCGAGCACGACGTGCTCGGCATCCCGCTTGTCGACAAGGCCGAGCACGTCATGCCCGCGACGGCTGCCACCACCGCCGAGTCCAACGACACCGCTCCCAGCATCCCTCGTCCCGGCTACAGCATCATCACCTATCCCGAACCGACCCGAACCATCGACACGCGCAACGACAACAGCCTGAGGCCCATCTACCCATGAAGATGATCACCTTGTTCCTCCCCGAGAAGTACCTCGAAATGCTGGACACGCTCGTCGCCAGCAACCTCTACCCCAACCGTTCCGAGGCCCTCCGCATGGCCACGTGGAAATTCTTGCACGAGTCTGTCGCCATGTTGAAAGCCGTTCCCGCCACCACGACATTGCGAGCGAAGCATCCCGTCGCCGCCAGTGCCAAGAGCGAGCCTGCACCAGCCTCCATGCAACACGCAAATCCTATCCCGGCCGCCGACCTCGACGAGATCCTTGTCGAGATCGACGGCGGCGGCAAGGCCATAAGTGACGAGGGCACCGATCCCTTCGACGAGATCATCCGCGAGCAGCAGCACGCGTGAGCCCGCCAATTCTCCCTTTTTTCCCCGTATAATATTACGGTCTCGTTAGCTTTCGCAATTTTTCTTTTAGATCAGGTAAATCCTTCTGGATGACGAGCCAGATAGCACCCAAGTCGACACCGAAGTAATGGTGGACGAGAACATCCTTTAATCCTGCAATCTTTCGCCACGGGATCTACGGATGGTCTTTCTTCACCGTATCTGGAACATTTTTCACTGCCTCGCCAATTATCATTAATCTGTGCAAGATCGAATCTTGTAATTGGATATCTTTAGATAAATCATCCTCTGTCTTATTTTTAATGTATTTTTCTACAAGATCGATGCTATCAAGCACGTGTTCGATGAATATGGCGGGATCGCGTTTCATGGAAAAATCAACACCTGCTCGGCGAGAATTTTATCCTTTAGCAAGCGGTGCAAAGAGCCGAATGTGAGCATGTCCACATTTCTACCGATCTGATCTTCGATTTCTTGCTGAAGGCCGATGATTTCGAGAAGACTCTTGCGATCATTAAATTCCACGAGGATGTCGACATCGCTTTTCGCGGTGAAATCGTCCCGCACGACCGAACCAAAGAGTCCAGCCTTCGCTACGTTGTACGACGTGAGAATCGGTATGATCCGTGCCTTGATCTCGCCGATACTCTTCGCCTTTGCATCTTTGGTTCTCATGAATTGGTCATCCCGTATTAAATAACACGTTATAAGCATGAATTATTGTTCCTATTATGGTTGAACAATAATAAGCAAATTACCATCCATGATTACAATAGACCAACGCAGGCCATCGACGTTAATCCTGACATGATACCAATCTACCCATGAAGATGATAACCCTGTTCCTCCCCGAGAAGTACCTCGAAATGCTGGACACGCTCGTCGCCGCCAACCTCTACCCCAACCGTTCCGAAGCCTTGCGCATGGCGACGTGGAAGTTCTTGCACGAGTCTGTCGCGATGCTGAAAGCCGTTCCCGCTAACACCACGTCGCGAGCGAAACATCCCGTCGCCGCCAGCGCCAAGAGCGCGCCCTCGCGGATCTCCTCGCAACAAGCAAACCCTATCCCTGTCGCCGACCTTGATGGCATCCACGACGAGATTGACGGCGGCAAGGCTATAAGTGACGAAGGCTTCGATCCCTTCGACGAGATCTTCCGCGAGCAGCAGCACGCCTAGATCTTGCATCAATCTCGTCCTTTTCACGATATCCTGTTTTCACATCAAAAATTGGATATTTTTCTCATGTTTTTTAAACGCAGATGCGATTTTAATACAACCTTCTTAAGAAGGTATAACCTTATAGGTGGGAATAAGTATAACCTACTAGGTAATACGGGTGATAACGATGATCATCAAGCGGATTGTTGGGCCGAAGGGGCAAGTCGTCATTCCGAAAGACGTGCGTGACCTACTTGGCATCGCTCCGGGTGACGAAATCCTTATTGAAGTCGATGGTAAGAGCGTGAAATTGCATCCGACGAGTAAAAAAGACGACTTCTTGGAAAAGTTCTTTGATATACCAAAGAAATTGGAAAAGAAGATTGATATCGAAGCACAGATCGATGAGGAATACGATTGAGGCGTGAAGGGCATGACGAGAAAGCCGGCCTCTTCTTCCACGACCTCTTGCTATGTGGATGCAAACGTCTTTCTCAATCCTGTTTTATATGATGTCCATCAAGTTCCAGAAGCTCGTGCCGCTGCCGAATTCTTGAAAAAGGTAGAGGCAGGCCAGGTGAAGGCGATGACCTCGCTTCTCACGTGGGATGAATTCACGTGGATCGTCCGAAAGAACACGGACGTGGCCACATCGCGGAAGAAGGGCCAGGAATTCCTGGCATTCCCTGGGTTGCAGTTCATCCCGGTCAGTGCCTCGATTATCAACAAGGCCCAGGTGCTATTGGAGCAATATGCGATTAGACCGCGCGATGCCATTCACGTGGCATCGGGGTTGGGCAATGGCGTGAGAGAATTCATAACCTTCGATGACGATTTGAAAGGAATTCCCGGTATTACATGTCGACGTCCTTGATGTTTGATGGTAATGCTCCAATCCATCAATCGTGAGAAAAATCTCCCGATGCCGCTCCGCGCTACTTCTGTCCGTATCAGGAAACTTCCGAAATAGAGTAAAAAATACCAGGACATCCTCGGCATCCCACTCGTCGACAAGGTCTGCGAGGTCCTCGGCATCGACACGTGGCTCGACGATTCGCTCGACAAGTGGTTCCTCGACACGCATCACCCGCTCGCCGACTTTTGGAATACGAACCGATTTAATCGACATCTACTGGCTCGCCGCAGCCGCGGCACCGCTTGGCTCCCCGGAAGAGCGGGTAATGGCACCTGGGGCACTGGTACCGCTCGAGCTGCGCCTTGGCGAACACCACGTCCCCCTTGGCTTGCCCGAGTTTCTTGCAAAGCCCGCGCCACTCGGGAATCGCCCGTTTCATGACCTTGATGCCGACCGGCATGATGAAGTTCTTGACGTACTTGCACGGGTGCTCGCCGCACTGGTGGCACGAGTAGTACCCCTTCCGCTTCACGCAGTCCCTGATGGGGCAGGTCTTGCAGAAGCCGTACAGCAGCTCCGGCGGGTCCGGCTGCATGCAACCCTTGCATTCCGTCACTTCAGGCTTGGAACCGTACAGTTTCCCCAGGACCTCCTTGAACTTCATGTTGTTGTCCCGCGTGGCGATGTATACGCCGCACACGCCGCAATACAGCCCGCACGGCGCGAGCAGCCGCCGGTCGGCCGCATCGACACCCTTGTCCCTAGTCTCCTCTGGTATTGTAACATCTCTCGTGGTCGTCAGCCTTCTCGCGTGTTCTCCGCATTTGGACTTTTCCGCTGCTCGTACAGCTGCATGATGGCATCCGCGGACTTGCCTTCTCGAAACTTGAACTGGCGCGATTCGTCGATGAGCTGGCTCGTGGATCCCAACTCCGCCATCTCGAGCAAGGTTTCATCGAGACCCTCCGACAAGCCAGCTATCACGGGCCCGAGATCCACGTTCACCTGGTCCCGGCCGAAATATTTCCCGTGCGTCGCGTGCACGGCCGGGATGATCCCGGTCGCGACCATCTCCCCGACGAGCAAGATGCAAGCATCGGCCAGCGCGCCCTCGCGCTCCCGCCAATCGCTCGCCCCGACAACCTTGAGCAAGACAGGCCCTAGCCGCTCACCAATCGGCAGCCTCTTGAACGCGGTGCCGAACCATTTCGGGTAGGGGGCGTACTGCCGTGCCAGCAAGAAGGCCGCGTGCATCATTCGTTTCACATGCCTGGCGGCGATGATCGCCGAGCCAAGGTCGTCCCCTCGCTGGCCGGCGCGCCCCACGAGCGCCATCTCCTCAGAGATCATGCCGAACTCGCTTGCAAGCAGCGCCCTCCGGATCCGGTCGGGATAGCAGGCCACCGCTTGCCGTGCCCGCGTGAGCGTCCCAGCCTCGTCGTGGAAGACCTCGCCGGCGGTAAACTCGAGCAGTGCCTGTTCCGGGACGGCGAACCATTTGGCATCCGCCGGTTCAAGCCCGTCCAGGCCGAGCCGCTCCTTTATGTATCCCCCGACCGTGTGGAACACGACGCGGTGGTTCACCGGGTGCGCCCTCGCTGGCGAGGGAATCTGGACGTGATACTTGTCCGGCTCTGTCCAGTTGATCGGGTACCCCTTGAACTCGAGTGGCAACTCTCTGGCGAGGACGTCCCTTGCCTTTCCCGAGACGGCGGCGTGATCCGCGGTTTCCAGGAATATCAACAACCGTGGCCCCCAATGGTGATCCCTGGAGATGTCGTCGTCCAGGCCCAGCACCTCGGAACCATCGCCAAGCAATGCAGCAGCATATTGCAAGCCCGGGAAATGCTGATCTAAGATATCCTTCATGGCGTCGTGAAAAAACGCCCGGGACAGCGCCAAGCCAGAAATAGATGCCATCGATTCACCAGAAATCAGCTTTCGCAAGATTGGTTAGCTCTTGAGAACTATTAATGGCTCGCACGGGTGAATTGATACTGTGAGCAAGGCAGTTGGTGATCGGGATCCAGCACGACAACGTTTCATGGCATCGTACAGGTGAACCAAGACGAACTTCCACGAGCTCAAGGCAATGTACCTTGGCATTCCCGTATCGCACCACATGACCGATGCCCTCAAGGAATACGCGGAGGCGATTGAGCAGGAAGGAATGGAACAGATCATCGGCCGGATCAAGGCGCTGTTGGATGAATTGGCGGAATTCGCCACCCAGCTCGCCAGCCGGATGGAGCCGATCATCCTCGATCCCGTGCGGTTCACGTGTAACCGCTGCGGGCGATGCTGCGAGTCGTTCACTATCGGGGTCGGGCGCGAGGACATCGACCGCATCATCGCGGGGCGGCAGTTCCAGATGCTCCCGTTCCTAACGCTTTGCGAAAGCCGGCCGACATTTCAATTCTGGAACAAGAAGATGTTTAAGGCGAATGAACTCATCTACCCGCCAACTCTTGTCACGTCAATAAAGGCACTCAATCCGAGCCTAGACAAGATCGATCCGAAGGATCTGTCGAGCTGCGTTTTCTACAACTCGATTACCGATGCTTGCACCGTGTACGAATATCGCCCGGCCGAGTGTCGGCTCTACCCGGTCGGCAACAAGCTCGTCGGCATGACCAACCTCCTTTGCGATCCGGCGTGCTTCGAGGCCGGGGAGCCGGTCGACATGGCGACCATACAGGACGTGTTTGATCAAAACCGGCCGAACGATGCAGCTTTCGTCGCATTGTACCAGCTCGATCCGCAAGGTGGTTGGCGTTTGTCTGCCTTCAAGCTCGCGCTCTTGTTTGATAGGCTCGCATACATCGTTCAAGCTTGAAACTTGGGGGAAATCTTGATCTAGAGGGATCGAGAAAGGAGAAAAGAAAAACAAATGGTACCGATTCTGGAACGTTCATTCACGTGCATATTCGTCGACAGATATCTCTTCCAGTTGCGTGACCGCGGCCGTCTCAGCTGCAGCGATCGGCATTGTCCGGAACACGACGAGATCGAAGAAGGCGTGCAAGATCGCCATTCCATCGGTACGGGCACGCGAGTTCAAGCTCTCCGGGTGGAATTGAACGCCGTAAAGAGGTAGATCCTTGTGCTTCATGATTTGGGCCTTGCAAGCCTCGGTGGAACCTTGCACCACGAAATGGCGATAGAACACGTCATCGCACAAGACCTCGCGCTGGTGATGCACCTCGACCGTTATCGATCCCTGCCTGACGAGATCCGATTCACGGAAAACCTCTACGGGCATGATAGCACTTTCCCGCACTACACAATCCACGATCTTGCAGCCGAACGCGTATCCGATGAGTTGATGCCCGAAACATACCCCCAAAACAGGAATTTGCCCCGATCGGATCACTTCGAGCTGCGGCAAGAACGCTGCCATCAAATCCGGGTCGGATTCCAGCCGCGATATCGAAATGCCAGAACCAGACAGCACGATTCCATCCGCTGCCCACAATTGAGCTTGGATTTCGGGATTTCCCAGATCGCTGAATTTCACGATCCGGTAGGACAAGGTTTTTCCGTGGGAGATCAATCGTGCATTGTATGCGTCAACAGACTCACAGAACCCCATCAAGCGACGTTGGCGCGTGCGCGCGTCGCAATCCTCGTGGTTATCCACGAGCAGAAGGGTAAAGGTGTGCGCCATTCTGTCTTCTGTCGGGAATGTTTGTGTATATCGATTATGCTTATGTTGATCATCCCATTCTTAAACTTTTTTCTAGCTCCGGCATGGATCCTTGACTCCTAGCTGGTTTCTCCTCGGGTAATTGACCACCTTCGCGACGGCGCTTGTTATCCCCGCCCACGCGTTGTTAGCCCGATATTATGCTGCCCATGCTGAGCCAGCAACCGTGGGCGGATTCCCTTCGTGACCATCGGCTAATAAATGGTTTAATATCATGCCCGCGCTATTAATGCAAGACATCAACGCGTTGGTTCTGAATGTGGCGGTTTTTGTCGTCGTGGGGAAGGGATCACGCGCCACGAGCAGCGCGCCACCCGGCGCTTGCTTCAAGATGCGGGCATTGGTGCGGGCGTAGGTTAAAAAAAAGTCACTTGTGGCATTGTGAGCGCGGGAGATGACCGTGGCGCGGCTGTGCCGCCAAAACATGCCAAGTTCCGTTAAACCACCGCGACTGAAGGTCAAGGCTACAATCATGCGGGGCACGTGGCCTATTCTGCTATATGATGCCAAGATGCTGCAGCCGTGGCTATTCACCAAGATAGGAGGTCAACAATATTGTCGTACATGTTCGATATTCGGCGTGGATGGCCACTGACGGATCTATATAGCCCGCCGGCGCGTCGTTAACGGTTCTCGGCGAGGATATCACGCCACGTGGTTAACGGATAACCGCATTGCATCGCGCCATCTTCTCCATGCCTCGCCCGTGACCAATCCGCGTCGATATTTCCGTTTTTTATCTCGCCATTGACTCATTCCTATATAGAATGCTTCAAAGCGTTAAAATATTGATCGTTGATCGTTGCTATGGAAATGAAAGGCATGGAATGGCGCTCTTCAACAAAAAAAAACGAGATGACCGCAGCACGTGGCAAAACATCCGTCCGGCTATGGTTCCACGTCCGGGTTATCCTTCGAGATCTTGTTCAAGAGCTTGATGAGGCGATTCGCCGCATCTCGTGGCATGTGGTAGCCGATATCGTTGATTTGAAGGATGAAATGGTCGTCAATACTGTTTTCCGCTTTTATTATGAGTTTGCTACCGAGATCGGAGGTCAACACGACTTCTTGCATGGTAATCGGGCCTGTGGAGGTTACCTTTCGTTTCCAGATGTCCCGCAGTTCGTCTATCAACATTTCGACAACCCGCCTAATAAGGCTGCGGATGTAATGCTTCCCATGTTATCGCCGCGTGGCATCAGATGAGCGAAGCAATTATAGCCTCGCAGTGCTTACCACAAACCATGGTCGTTCATTTCGCCCTCTTGCTTCACATCTACCAGCCGCCAACGCAAATACCGCTGGTGCTCAAGCAGATCACCGGCGAGTGTTATCGGCCGCTCATCGACGCGTTGGCAAGCCACCCCGCGGCGAAGATCACGCTCAACATCAACGGCACGCTCACCGAGCAGCTGCACGATTACGGATTCCACGACGTGATCGATGGCCTCGCCGACCTGGGTAACAAGGGACAAATCGAGTTCACGGGCAGTGCCAAGTTCCACCCGCTATTGCCCTTGATACCCGAGCCCGAGATCGCGCGGCAAATCGAGCTCAACAACGAGACCAACAAGTATTTCTTCGGCAAGGCGTATCGCCCGCGCGGGTTCTTTCCGCCCGAGATGGCTGTTTCCGATGACGTGCATGGCCCCGTCAAGCAACACGGCTTCGACTGGATGATCATGGGCGGAATCGCTAACAAGGTTACGTGGCCGATGCGCCACTTCACCCGCCACCCTAACGGGCTCATTCTCGTTTTCCGCGACGACTTGATATCCATCGATTGCGCGTTCGACAAGGTCAACAACGTCGAGGCCTTTGCCAACCGGCTCAAGTACCAGGACTCGAGCAAGGATTACTACGTGATCATCGCCATGGATGGCGAAACGTTCGGCCACCACATCAAGCACGCGTTCCGCAACTTCCTCGTGCCGCTTTTCGACAACTTGCCCCGCCGAAACGACATCCAGATGTGCACGGTCTCCGAGATCATCGCCAAGTACCCCCGCGGCGAGACGCAAGTGCCCCGGGCCTCTTCGTGGTCGACCATGTCCTACGATTTGCAGCGTGATATCCCCTTCCCGCTCTGGTTCGATCCGAACAATTCCCTTCATATCGAGCAATATCGCTTCATGATGTTCGCCGTCGTGCTCGTGAACCTCGCGCAGAAATATCATGCTAGCATGGATAGCGATAGAAAGACTTTTTTCGATAATGCACGTAACTTCCTTGATAGAGGAATTCACAGTTGCCAAACATGGTGGGCCTCCAAGAGGCCGTGGTATTCACCCGATATGATTCTCCGGGGGCTCAACGAGATCCTCCTCGCAACCATCAACGCCCGGCGCAGCATTCCCGAAAACGCGACCGAGATCAAGGAGGCTGCTGCGCTGATCATCGATGACATGCTCAAGGCACAGAACAAGATCATCCTTGCTTTGTAACGCGAGCGAACCGCGTCCCTGTTCAAATGCGGGAAAGGATCACGCGAATCCCTGGAAATCCCCGGAAAAAAGTTCCAGGGTGCAATTGTCGTGCCCGCGCCCGTGACAGTCAGATCCGAAGGTGAACTTGAACGGGAGACCAAGTTTTTTGCAGAGCTTGACGATGTAGTCGTTGATGGCACCATACGAGGGGTTATTATAATAGTACTGTTCAACGCCCCGGACCCCGATGTCCTGGCAATGCCGGAGGAACATGACGAGCCGTTCCTCGTTTTTCTTGATCGAGTCGATGTCATCGTTGTAAAGATGACCATAATGGGGAAGAACCGGGAATCCTCCGTCTTTCACGATGATCGACACGACCTCGTCGAGGCCTGGCTTGTCGTCGTGCACCGGCTCGTCCAAGAGGCCGGTCGTGAAGTATTTCTTCTTGAAAGACTGGTACGCGTCATCGCCTGGTTCCGCCTTCTGTCCACATGGCCCGCCGGTTATGCTTTTGGAGCGCAAGAAAGAGTAGAAATTGGACTTGTTCCACGAGAACGGGATCTGGAGCGCCTGCTCGCTGGTAAAACCGAGCTTGAACTTGACGAGCTCGGCATAGGTGAGTTCCGGGGCGCGCGGGTGCGCTTTAAAAACGACCTCGCGGGCGCGTTCGAGGTAATGGTTTATCTTGCGCATCCTGCCCACACGGAGGCGCTCGGTGAACTCGGTCGTTTTTATATGCTTCCCTTTCGGGAAATAGCCGAGCATCTCCTTGTCGAACGAGAACTCGGAGGCTATGCAATCGATCTCGACCCCGGGGACGCCCTTGATCCCGTGATGGGCGCATGCACGGGAAAAATCAGCGGTCCCTTGCATCGTGTCGTGGTCGGTGAGGGCGACCATTTGATACCCGGCCCGCTTGGCACGGGCGGCGATCTCCTCGGGCCATTGCGTGCCGTCGGAAAACACGCTGTGGAGGTGCAGGTTGGCTATCATGACCACAAGCACGCTCGCATTTAAATGGCGGATCGGTGCTCCTATTCATTTGTCCCGATGCCGCTTTTCCAGGGCCTCGATTTGTTGCAAGATGGCCTCGGTCTTGCGGTTGTACCATGCGCAGTCCTTGTTGTACGCGTCGATGCCAGTCGTGCCCGTTTCGGTGGCGAAGTCCTTGATGCGATATACATGAAGCCTTTTGATGCGAAGCAGTTCATAATACAAGCCGTCCATGTTCGCCTCGGTTTCATCTTGTGGTGGCGCCTCGCGGGCGATTTGCTTTTCCAAGGCGTCGAGCTGCCGCTCCAGCTTCTCGGCTTCCTTGAGCATGACCTTCCGCTCCTTCTCGAGCGACCTTCTTTGGGTGCACATGATGATCGAAGGATCCATTGGTTGATCCCTTTTGTTGCCTTGGGTGGGTCATAGAGGCGACAAGCCCTCCAGGCGGTCTCCTTAAAAAACATGCAACCAAGGCTTCATCATGGAGCGCAACAATATTCTAATCATCATGACAGACCAGCAATCGGGCAAGGCACTCGGCTGCGCGGGAAATCCCTACCTGCGGACGCCCGCCATGGATTCGCTGGCCAAGGGCGGGATGATGTTCAAGAATGCCTATTGTTGCAACCCCGTGTGCGTGCCATCGCGAGTCGGCATGTTCACGGGGCATTACCCGCACGAGTCGGGCATTTTTCTCAACACCCACCACCCGACCCGCGAATTGAGACAAATGCCATGGCTGGGGCGCATCTTCGCGGATGCCGGGTACGAGACCCACTATTACGGGAAGTGGCACCTCCTGGTCGCGCCCTGGCAAAAGTGGATCCACGGGTTCCGCGACTTGACGATTACCACGGGGCGAGCAAAGGACGAACAGGTCGCTGAACTATGTTTCAGGGCGTTTAGACAAAGGCAAACGAAGCCGTTCTTGATAGTAGCATCGATCTTGAACCCGCACAACGTTTGCCAGCTCGCCCGCAAGGTACCGCTACCAGAGGCCGAAATCGGCACGCCACCGCCCCTTGGGCAGTGTCCGCCTCTCCCGCCGAATTTCGCCGTGCCCGGCGACGAGCCTAGCGCGATCCGCGAGGCCCACAAGGAATCGTGGAAGCGTTACCCGACCAGCAACTGGACCGAGGCCGACTGGCGGCAGTATCTGTGGGGTTATTACCGCCTGGTCGAGCACGTCGACGGGATCGTCGGTAGCATCCTGGACGCGCTGGAAACAAGTGGCCACGGCCAGGACACCGTCGTCGTGTTCACGAGCGACCACGGCGAGGGGATGGCCGAGCACGGGTGGAACCAGAAGCAAGTCTTCTACGAGTCGGTCGGAAGGGTTCCCTTCATCATCTCAGCACCGGATGCACGGCACAAGGGCCGGATCGACGAGGATGTGCTGGTCAACAGCGGCGTAGACATGATCCCGACGCTGGCCGAACTCGCGGGAATCCCGCTGCCCGGCCGGGGGAAACACCTTCCGGGACGATCGATCGCGGGGATATTGCACGGGCACGACCTTGCCACCCGGACACAACATGTCGTTTCCGAGAGCGAGTTTGGCGGGTTTGCGACAAGGAACTGGACGCACGAGGGTCGTGCTTTCGGCCGCATGGTCCGTACACCGGGCTTCAAGTACGTGGCCTATTCACGAGGGCGGATCCGGGAATCGCTGATCGACATGCGCACCGACCAAGGCGAGATGGTGAACCTGGCATTCGATTCCCGCTATGTAACCCAGTTGCACGAGCATAGAGCGATCCTCAAGGAGTGGGCTATTCAAACGAAGGATGATTTCCCGATTCCGAACGAATCACTTGAATGATCGTCGATCAGATCGAATCGAGCACGTGATTGCCGGGTAGATGCGTCATGGCCGATCTTGTTCGTGCAATGCCATGATGGGCAAATAAATTGCGTTCGGGATACGCATGTCTCGGAGAACGAATCTGACCATCTTTGGATGATACGGGTTTATATGGCCGTGCCACACAATTATATCCGGGAAAGTATGCGTCGAGCACGGGCTCCACCCTTGTTTGCTACTTCGAGCTAACGATATCCCGCTTCTTGGCTACGTTGGTCGGGGATAGCCGGTGAACCCACTCGGACCTGGAGTATGGACGGCCATGGATAACCAGAACAAAGAGAAGCTGGAATCTGTCACTATCAATGCCACGAGCAGCACTTCGCGGGGCTTGGAAAAGCCCGCGTGTTGCAAGAAGGAAAGCCATGGCGAGATCTCGTCCCGTCCCGTCTACGTTTCTTGTCCTGTGTGCCATGCCGGGTATAAATGCCACTTCGGGACCGACATCGCCGAGGGCGTGGAAGACGGGATCGCTCGCGTGCTCTTGGCCCCGCC
This sequence comes from Candidatus Sigynarchaeum calidifontis, assembly GCA_030587475.1. Lineage (GTDB taxonomy): Archaea > Asgardarchaeota > Lokiarchaeia > Sigyniarchaeales > Sigyniarchaeaceae > Sigyniarchaeum > Sigyniarchaeum tengchongense. The sequence continues at coordinate 556 of JAUQYZ010000058.1, read as the reverse complement.
GTGTGGGCACAAGCTCGTCATCTTCGTGGACGGTAACTTGCGAGCACGAGGCATCGAGCGTATCGATCACGATGGCCTCATATGCGAGCACGCTGATACGGTGTTCCTGGAGAACCACATCAAGGCCCTGGAAGAGAAACACCACGCGCTCGCCAAAACTGAAAATGGTTATAACGAGGCATTCGAGCTGATGCAGCAGATCAAGAAGGCTAAAAAGGAGCTCGAAATCCTCAGGAACAAGTAACCGTTTTCTTCGAATTGGCTAGTTTTACAAACAAATGATGAAATGGCTCACGGAATATAACGGGAGCACGTTCTCTTTATTTTCTTCGGATTCACTTTCACGGCTCGTTCAGGTCGCAATTATTCGCACGTATGCCTCCACGGAAGGGAATGAATTTGTCCAAGAATCCGGTTAATGTAAAAAGTGATAAATGGAGCTGCATTCATGGACTTGGAAGTGCGAAATAGTTTTTAGCGAGTTATACCATTCTATATTCATGGAAAAACGCAAATACGTGAAAAGGCCGGAGCTTCGAGCGTCCGTCATGATCAA
>JAUQYZ010000357.1 GCA_030587475.1 Candidatus Sigynarchaeum calidifontis | reverse complement strand
TAGATCATCGAGAATCTTTTCATATCCGTGGTATTGCAGCCGGTCGATCAGCGTGGCCGGCTCGAAATCCATCATGCTGTTCAGATCGGGGTCATCGACGCCGCAAACCATGGGCGTGATCACGTTTCTATGGTCATCCCGCGTTTCGCGACCGATCGCGACTCTCAGCGTGTTTAGCACGACGTTATCACCCTCTTCTTGCTCGTTTCGAGTAATTTATATCCCGAATGCCTGCCTTACCTTGCTAAATCATTATGCCCGGCGGCACGGGGCGCCTCGCCGGGGCCAGGGCGGCCTCGCGCGCCTCGCGGGCGTCGTCGAGCTTGCCGAGCATCTTGTCCAAGATGCGCTATTTTATCACTGGCCATCCGGCGATGCGAGCGAATATCTCGAAGGGCTTTGCATAATCGCCGTAAACGAACGAAACGTGGTGCGCGATGCCGTTCATGACGATCTTGTCGAGCACGTCGCGGACGCTGCCGTCGAACTCGACCTTCGCGTAGGTCCCCTTGAGCTCCTTGTCCATCGGCACGGCCTTCGCGCTTTGCAAGAACACGCGGTAGCTACCCTGGCAATAATCGATCCTTGCGATCGAGATGGTACCAGGCTTCATGACGAAATCAGCGGTCACCCCCTTCCCGCCCGAATGATATACTTCGAGGGAGCACTCGGACTTGCCATCCCACGTGTTACACGGCGCGACGCCGCAATGCCAGAGCAGCGCGAAGTTTTTAGCGAAGTTGACTTGCGAGAAATCCGCGAGGTACGGTGTCTCGCCGCCGATCGCGGCGTGGGCGACCATGGAGAGTGCCCCGAGCACGTCCCCCTCGCACGCGAGGATCTTGCCTCCCGATTGCAGCAGCGACATGGCCGCGCACGGGGTGATGCCATACGTAGCCGCGAACTCGGGCCAGCAGCGAACCGCCAGGGCGGTCAAGCCGTTTCGCGCAATGAATTCGTCAAGCTTCGCCGCGAGCAACGCGACCTTGTCTAGCTGCTCGCTGGACAAGGAATCGGTCTTGAAGATGTTCTTGATCTTCTCCATTTGCAGTGCGATTTGCTTCGGGGTGACCTCTATGTTAAAGATATCAGCGAGTTCGTAGTGATCGACCAGTACCCCTGTCGCGCGGTAAAGATCGGGCTCGTCGACGTCGAGGTTGAAGAAGCCGTGGGCTCGGTACCCGGCGATGCCCACGCGCGCTTTCTTGAAGGATGCCTTTATGCGCAGCGCGTCGACCCAGGCTGCATCGATCGACCCACCGATGACATAGTGGTAATCGCGCGTGCCAGCCTTGTAGAGATTGGACGCGTCGAGGTTCACGCCGCAAACGGAATTGAGGCGGATCTTCCCGCCGTTGTAGGGGAGCTCGTTCAGGCCCCAGAGCAAGACGGGCACGCGCACGGCCTTGTTGAAGATCAAGGCGAGATGCCCGAGATGGAACGTGCCTGCAATGAGAACGATCCCGTCGAGCTGTTTCGTGGCGAGCTCGCTGGCTGCCTTTTCCGCGTCGGGGATCTCGAACACCAGCGAATCGATGAAGTGCCAGGTGACGTTCTCGATTGCCTTCAAGTCAGCCTTGATCTTGGTGTAGATCTCGGCTGCCGCCTCGAAATCGAACGTCTTCCGGGCGAGGCAGGCAACGCCGATGTTGACGGGATGCTTCGCCATGCTCCTCACTTGCTCGCGCGCTTTTGCGCGCTTTTCTCGACGATCTTGATAGATGCCGAGAAGTCCTCCTTGCCCAGGTGCTCGTCCATCCCCACGTTATAAATCCCGCGAACGTAATTTGCGACCTCTAGATCCAGGCCTAGACTTCTCGCGTAATCGATGATCAAGTTCATGTCCTTGGCCATGTGCTCGAACGGGAATTTAGATTCAAAGTCCCTTGCTTTGATCGATGTAGCTTTAGAGTCGAGGTAAAAATTTTGTCCCCCGCCATACGATATTGCCTTTACCACGGAGTCCATGTCGAGCCCCGCCGCGTTGGCCAGGACGAGCATCTCGTTCACGCCATTCTGGATCTCCCCGACGAGCATGTTGTGGCACAGTTTCATCGCGAGGCCCGAGCCGTTCGGCCCCATGTGGATGATGTTCTTGCCCATGCATTGGAGGAGCGGTGTAACTGCATCGAACGTGCTTTTATCCCCGCCCACGAGGATCCCGAGATCACCAGAAATCGCGGCGGCCTTGCTTTTCACGACGGGCGCGTCGATCATCGTGCCGCCTTTCTCCTTCACCTTGTTGGCGAGCTCCTTCGACACGACGGGGGAGATGGTGCTCATGTCGATGATGATCGTTCCAGGCTTCATCGCGGGGATGACCTGGCCGATGACGTCGCGCACGTTCTTGTTACTTGGCACCATCACGATGATGTGCGTTGCTAGCTTGGCGAGCTCTGCAATGGAGACGCATGGCTTCCCCCCAAGCTTTTCTACCTTGTCCATCCGCGCCTTGTCGATGTCGTAGATGAACGTCTCGTGCCCCGCCCTGATGATCCTTTCCGCCATCGACTCGCCCATGATGCCGAGCCCGATGAAACCGACCGTGAACTTGTCCATCATCGATACACCTTCATTGCTTTCCAATTTCAGTCCCATCCCACGCGTCTTGGAAAATTTTCAGGCCCTTTTCGGTGAAAGGGTGGGAAAAGCTGTCCTTGTAAACGTCCATCGAGGCAGTCACGATGTCCGCGCCGGCAAGCGCCGCGTCGACGATCTGGCGGCCGGAGCGAACCGCGGCAACGATGACCTCGGTCTCGAAGCCATAATACTGGTAAATTTCGGTTATCTTGGAGATGAAATCTTCCGTCGGCGTGCCTGATGCCTCGTGCCAGCCGATGAATGGCGAGCAATAGGCGCAGCCGATCCTTGCCGCCTGGATAGCCTGGGACGGGGTAAAAACGAGCGTGAGATTTACCTTGATGCCGTCCTCGACGAGTTTCTTCGCCGCCACGATGCCTTGCTCCGTGCACGGGATCTTGATGACGAAGTTTTCCGACATCGGCGCGATCTTCTTCGCCTCGGCGATCATGTCGGTGGCCTTGTCGAGGTGCGGGTTGATCTCGACCGAGATGGGAAATTCTTTTCCCTTGAATTCTTGAGCTATTTCCTTGATGACCACGAAGAAGGGCTTGCCCGACGCCTTGATATGTCGTGGATTCGTGGTCACGCCGTCGATTCCCCAGTTCTCGCGCGCGTATTTAATTTCATCGAGCTTTGCAGAGTCAAGAAAATATTTCATCGTTCACCAGCTCCATATTAGTCGTTTTCGAGTAAACAATTGAAACGTTTAATTGATGTTTTTCGTCAAATAATATCTATGGTGGCCGTAGAAAACCTTCCGTTAGAACGATCCTCGGCAGCTGGCAGGTCATTCCTCGCCGGTTTTTCCAGCTCGCCGGTAGTGCTGTTCTTGTTTGTCATCGTGCCCTGGACAGTGGATCAACTGTTCGATGCCGGCTTGGATGACGAGCAGCTCATCACCATCGCGAGCGCCATCCCGATCTCCTTCCTCGCGCTGTTTCTCGTCTTGCTGCCGCGAAAGGCGCGGGTGGCTGCGCTGGTAGCGGCCGACATTGTCGCGGGATTTCTCTCGATGCTGGCAGGGCTGATCTTCTGGATAGGTCTTGATCGTGCTTCCATGACATCCGCGATGGTCGTTGCCTTTTACCTGGTCGCGGGTTTCATTTCCGTGTACCTCGAAGTGCTCGGAAAAAACGTGCCACGGGCAATTAAAGTTGCCGAGGGGCAGATTCCGCGGTTTCTTGCCCACGGCATCGGCCTCGTGGCACCCGTCTTGTTCGCCGGCCTGCTTGTGCAAGCAACAGCCATTGGTGCGCTCTCCTTTTTCGTCATGGGCTTCTTGCACGTGGCTGCCTTGCTCGCGCGCGTCGTTGCTCGGGGCCAGATCGTGCAAGACCAGAGCCCTTCCGATGAGAGCGGAATTGAAGGAGAATCGAGGAAATCGCGCCACCACGCGATCAACATCGAGACGGCGATGTTAATGCTGCTTGTCATGCCTGTCGTTTTCATCTTTTATTCGTTCGCCAACGGGATAGCAGCCGATCAAGCCTTGTCCGGCTATGAATACCTTGCGGTCGGGGTGCTCGTCTCGTTCTTGGCGTGGGATCGCGCGTGGATGTTGCGGGTGGCCGTGCCGTGGGTGTTGCTCGGGCTGTTCTGGTTTTTCATGATCCTCGTGCCAACGTCAGGATTTGAGTGGGGCACCCGAGCGGCCGGGCTTGCAGCAGGCGTGGTGGCGGGCGAGATCGTGCTGAAGGCAACGAGCGTTCCCCGCTCCCCACGACATTCAACCGAGGGCCTGGTGCTCTTATTCATGCTCGTGCTCGTCGTGCTGGGAGCGGGGCTGGGAAACGAGTACCAGTCCATCGTCGGTGACGAAGAGATGTATCAATGGATTCCCGTTCTCTATATCATCGTTACCGGGGTGATCATTGCTAACTTGACGGTCGTGGAGCGCGTTGCAATCAAGAAAAAGGCACGGGGAGTATTGCTCCGCGAATTTCTCAAGCCAGTCGTTCAAGAAGGCCGCAAGTTTGCATCGAGGAAGAAGGTAGGGGCGATTTTGCTCGCCGCGCTCGCCGGCCTCCCGCTATTCGGCGTGTCGATCGGCATGACCGCGAGCCTCCAGGTGCACGTGGATCTCGGCAAGACCATGTACGACGTGCACGGCAATCCAGTCACCGCGATCGATTTGCGACCGGGCACGGCAGTGATCCTCCTTTCCACCCCCAGCCCCGTGGGAACCCCGCACGGGGAGATCATCCGGCCCGGCAAGTCGGTGCGCATCGGGGGCTATTACTACGGGTACCAGAACAGCACGGAGAAGCCGTTCACGCGGGATCAAGTCATCCAGTGGGTCGGCAACAACAACGACGTGTTCTCGTTCGGGTTCATGGGAACGGGCGGCGATTCGATGACCCCGGAGAACATGTCGGCCATAAGGGCCATCAACAGCCAGGCACGGTTTTACTACATGGCATTTGCAACGACGCTGTTCGAGGATGCTGGATCTCCTGGTGGCACCGGGCCCACGTGGGGAAATTCGCACTATCCGTTCGTGCAATTCAATTCCACGATCCGCGGCATGACCTTGAAGCTCGCGAACGGCAGCGAGGCGATCGGCGTCCGCAGGACGTCGAACACCGATTCTGCGCACCTCATGGATCTCGGGAACATGACGTGGGCAGACTACTTTGCCTGGATTTACGAGAACCGCAGCAAGCAGTTCCACGCGAACGGCGTGGCAATCGACGAGGTCATGTGGCAAGGATACTGGGACGTGGACAAGAAGAATGGCGGCGTGCCCCTTCGGGACTATTCATCAGAAGCGCAAATACGTGCCACGTGCTATGCCTGGCTCCAACGCATCAATGAAAAGATGGACGTGGAGATCATCACGCAGGCCTTCTGGCCCGAGGCACAATTATACCAGCAAGGCGTCTGGGGCGAGATAGCCTTCCGCGCTGGCGGCCCGTACGGCCGTCGTGTCGACGATCGTCGCGATTCCGTGTGGTACGACATCGCTCCCATGAACTGGATGGAGATCGTCGGGAACATGTACGACCTCGCCACCCAGAACAAGAGCTACATCTGGGCAGCGTGGTACGAGCCGGGCGACATGGAGGCTCTCGAGTACTCGGTCGCGACCTACTTGATGGGAAAACCCAACAATTGCACGTGCCTCGTTTTCCAGCCGCATCCGGGCTACTACCCGCAGCAGAATCTCGTCGGCTATGCGGTTCGCACGGTCAAGGACGAGGTAGAAGCCCATCCAGAGCTGTTTGACATCGAGCTCGGCGATGCCCTGGGCTACATGGAGCTAAGAACCGGGATCGGTGGCCAATATTACCAGCGAACCTTCCAGAACGGCATCGTGCTCGCGAATCCGTTCCACCCCCACCTGGCAGGGTTTTGATGCATCGATCGTGCTTCGTGACTCGAAGAGAAGGGATGTCGATCGACCCTGCCATTGCTCGCTCACGCGACGGTCACGAGAAAATCCTTGAGCTTCTTGAGAGATCGCCCCCGGTGGGAGACCTGGTTTTTTTCCTCGAGATCCATCTCGGCGAACGTCTTCACGTTGCCAGCAGGCTCGTTGGAGATGAATATCGGATCGAAGCCGAAGCCTTTTTTCCCGCGCTCCTCGAAGGTGAGGGCGCCATCGACGCGGCCCATGAATACCTTGACCTCGCCCGATTTTTTCAAGAACAAGCAAGTGCAGACCTCGAAGTACGCCGCTCGCTCGTCCGGGTTCTTGTGCTCCTCCATGAGCTTGAGGATGCCCTTGCAATCCAGCATCCGCTTGACCTCGGCGGAAAACACGCCCGGGAAGCCGTTGAGCACCGGCACGAACAGGCCCGCGTCCTCGACAAACACGTTCCCATTGCACATCTTGGCAGCAGCTTCCACCTTGAACTTGGCGACCTCGGCCAGGGAATCGGCCTGAAGCTCGGGCAAGTCAACCTTGAGCTGTTTTAATGTAAGGCCGTGCACGTTCCCCTCTAGGTATGCCCGTGCCTCCTGGAACTTGTTACCATTCCCGGTTGCGAAATAGAGAATCATTTTTCTCTGCCTTCAACATGAAATAAACGAGAGAATCGCAATCTAGAGTATCAAGATCTTGAGAGGCACGAACTCCGTTTGCGGGATGAATGCCTCGCCAAACTCGCTGAATATCTCGTCGCCACGAAGCCTCGCCGTCTTTTCCGCCCATGGCATGATGCGCTCGAGCACCTCGGCTTGCGAATGATATACCTTGTTGAAGGTTTCTGCCTTTTCCTTCCAGAACGCCGAGATGTCGACGATGCAGAACACGCTAGCCTCCACGTAAGAAAACTTGCAAGACGGGGACTCGTACGTGTAGTACCCCTTCGGAAGGGTCTCCTTGTCGTGCCCACCGTATGCCTTCCCGTGCACGGCATGGTACACGGACTCCTTCACGAGCTCGGCAGTTCTCCTGTGTGACCTGTGCGCGTCGGTCAAGTGCGGCGAGAAAATGAGGTCTGCCTGCTGGTCGCGGATCAGCCCCGTGACTGTCTTTACGGTCTCGCGATTGATGTCCACCTCGTCCCACTTCAGGTTCACGGTCTCGTTGATGTGCAGGCTCTTGACGGCATGCTTGTACTCTTCCTGGCGCACCGAAGCTATGTGTTCCTTGTCTTCTTCCTTTGCATAACCACCAAGACCAGAAGTCATGAAAACAACGACGATTTCCGATCCAAGCGACGAATATTTCAATATCGTCCCGCCGCAGCTTATCAGCTCGTCATCGGGGTGCGGGGCGAACACGAGGATTTTTTTCGGGATGACCACGGGCACCTTGTGCCCCTCGATCTTGACCATGTAGGGCTTGTCGCTCATTCGACTCATCATGCGCCTCGAGGACACGGGTTGTATTCAACCCTTTGGTGACGATAAAATTAAATCGAATTTAGGCGATATACATTTGTTAGCATCTGGTGAAAAAAAAACGAATCCGGAAAAGGCCGCAAAGCTGAAAGCTCGCGCTGAGGAACTCTTCCAGCAAGAGAAATTCGACAAGGCACTCGAAATGATCGTGAAATCGCTCGAAGAGCACCCGGAAAACCCCCTCGCATGGCAGCTGCAAGGGCTCATCCAAGAAGCTTGCGGGTACAAGAACGATGCCATCACGAGTTTCAAGGAGGCCCTTGTCCGAGACGCCAATTGCGAGATGGCCTACATCGGCATGGCCCGCGTGCACCGCGCCCGGAAGGATTACTTCAAGGCCTTCCAGACGCTCGCCGACGTCGTGAACCGCAATCCCACGAGTGAAAACGTGCGGCAGGTCATCCTCGACATCCTGGAGAACGACAACAAGGCGGAATGGGAGGAGCTCTTCAAGACCCAGCCCGAGATCGTAATCAAGCTGGTACAAAATGCAGCAACTGGGAAGGATATCGATTTCAAGTTCAAGCTAACCGGTCTCTTGAAGAACGTGGCGGTGGCAAAGCCCGAACTCTTCCAAGGAAAAGCGCTGGATATCATCAGCGAACTCGCCAAGTCAAAGGATGACGAGATCCGCAGCACTGCCTACGTCTTGCTGGTCGCCGCATACGAGGCCAGCCCGGTCATCATCGAGAATCACAAGCCAATGCTCAAGGCCGGCGTCAAGGATCCCAACAACTACGTGCAAAAGGCGACTGGCGGCATAATCAAGTCCATGCTTGATTATTTCCCGAATTTCCTGCCAGGCGAGGAGGAACTCTTGACCCAGGCCCTCGAGAATCCCTTGATCGCCGACATCTTGCTCAAGACATTGCCCTCGTGCCCGAACTGCCGCGACCAGGAGAACTTGTATTTGCAAAAGATCATCGAGGGCGAGAAGATGCTGCGCTTTTACTGCGAGAAGTGCGACATCACGTTTTACCGGCAACCAGGCGCCAGGACCGTGAAGTTAATGGATAAGACCGAAAAACGAATGAAAGGCCCTGTTGTTTGTCCAGAATGCAAGATGCAATATCTCACGTTCTCCGAGGCGGACAAGCTCTACTCTTGCTCGGTCTGCAGGAAGTGGTACACGCAATAGTCCACAAGGAGGTCTTTCATTTTTCAGTCTCTCGGTCCCTCCTGTTTATCTAGGGGCTTTGCCATCACGGGCGAGGCATCTCGTCGCAAGCCACGTGGTCGCAACCGGCGCAAGATGCAGGCGGGGCGCACCGGGGCGAAGGCTTCGCCGCCTTCGCCAACAGCCACTCTCGCTTCAAGAAAACGAGCGGCACGGGCACGATGCGATCGATGGGCTCGGGAAACTCGCTGGCGTCGAGTAAGGCCTTGGTCTCGATCAAGACCCGCTCGATAACCCCGTCGGGAAGCGAGAATGGATGGTGCTGCACGTGCACGGCGAGCTCGATTCCCCCGAGCGACAGCACGGCCTGGACTTGCGCCTCCTTGACGGGCATCGTGTCGACGCGCGCGCGGCACGCTTTCTCGAGCCGCCTCGCGAATGCCTCGAGCCCGCGCTTGAATTGCTTGATATTGCCAGGCAAGTAGTTATCGACGTGGAACATGAAAGGGGTGCCCAGCTTGGGGACGAACGGGTTGAGGCTGATGGCAAGCTTGGCACCGCCCCTCGACGCTATCGCTTGGATGCGCTCCAAGAACGCGATTGTCAAGTCGAGATCATCGGGCGACTCGGTTGGCAACCCGAACATCAAATAGATCTTGATCGTGGAGATCCCGTGATCGAGCAAAGTCGCAATGGCCTTTTCATATTCGGCATTCGTGGTCTTTTTATTCGTCGCCATTCGCAAGCGCTCCGAACCCGTCTCGGGCGCGACCGTGACAGTCTTGATGCTCGATCGCTGCATGGCAGCGAGCAGCGACGCGTCGCACAGTGGCTTCGTGGACGGGATGGAAACCATGTACCCGGTATCGACGATGCACTTGCACAAAGCCGGGAGTGCAGGATGATCGGCGACGTTCGTGGCGATAAGCGCAATTTTCTGGTAAGGCATTCCCGATGCCTTCAGCGCGGCGACGTGCCGGGAAGCCGTGTCAAGAGAGGCGAACCTCGGCGGGCGCAGCCGGCTCCCGACGAGGCAGAACCGGCAGCCCTCCCCACACCCCCGTCCGATCTCGAGCAGATATGACGTACCCAGGGCGGCCGATGGGTCGTCGGGGTCATCGAGTGCTTGAGAACGAGGGACGCCCAGCCCATCAAGGTCATGTTTAAGCAATCTACATGGCCCGGGGCCGAAAATGCTTGCCCAGCGGATGCCTTCACGATACTTGAAAGCCGGGATGATGCCGTGTCTCGGGCCTTCATAATCCTTCCACCAGGCATTCAATCCATCGATGCTACCGGGATCGCCGCTTTCCAGGAGGCGCACGAAGTTGTCGAGGAATCGCGCGAGCGTTGGTTCCGCGTCGAAGAGGAAGACGAAGTCGAGGAGGGGAAGGATGGGCAGCGGGTTCGACGACACGGCGATCCCGCCCGCGATGACGATGGGCACGCGTTCCCCGGCCGCGCGCGCCCTCGCGCGGGCCGCCGGATGGGGCGGGATGCCGGCTATCTGCATCATCCTCGCCACGTTGGGATAGTCTGGCTCGAATGCACAGCTGAACCCGACGATCGAGAACGACCTGAGCGGCGCACCGAACCGGGTGGACACCAGCCGCGTCTCGCCAACCCTTCCTGGTAAAAAGCACGTGTCGGCAACATAACGCGGGTGCGTGCCTGCGATGCCGGTTATCACGTGCATGCCGAGCGATGCTAGCCCGGCCTTCGCAAGGTTCGGGTAGCACGCGACGAAACCGATCTTGTCGGACGTCCACGCGTTGCCACTCATCAATGCAATACATCGCGTCGCAGAAGTAAATGTTTTCCCTTCAACATACGTAGCGGGAAGCTGGTCGAGAGACGAGCGGATGGTCGAGAAATCACTGCGAAGTCGAACACAACTTTTAAAATTCGCTTTTAATTCAATGAAATTATGGCACGGATTCATACATCGCGGAAGGGTTCCTCGGGCTCGAGCCGCCCCGCGATCAAGGCCTCGCCAGAATGGCTCACGTATTCCCAGAGAGAAGTCGAGGATCTGGTCATCAGCCTCGGACGTGAGGGATATATGCCCGCGAACATCGGGCTCATCTTGCGGGATTCGTACGGGATCCCGTTGGTTAAAACGATAACCGGAAAGAAGATCACGTCGATCTTGCGGGAGAACAACTTGCTCATTAACCCTCTTCCCGAGGACCTGACTAATTTAATTCGCCGGGCATTGCAGCTGCGCGCCCACATGGACAACAACAAGAAAGATGCGCATAATCGTCGAAATTTACAATGCATGGAGTCAAAAGTGTACCGGTTAGTGAAATATTACAAGCGCACGGGCGTGCTTGCCCAGACATTCCGGTACAAACCCGATGAAATGAAAGGGCTCGTTTCACGCTAATTTCCGCCCTTGTTCGTTTTTCGTGTTGTAATACTACTCGTTGTCTCAACAATGATGTCGAGAGATCACCAAGCTCGCGCCGTGACCTTTGCAGTGCAACCCGGTCAACTTCAATAACTCTCGTGGTCATTTGTACGGCAGTGGTTGCACGAACCCGAGGAATGAATCAATCATGAACCGACGACGGTTCTGTCAAATATCCACCGTGCTACTCGCATGCACCATCGCAAGCTCGGCATTCTCGTCGCCGACCGTCAGTGCCGCGATCCCGTGGGCATCGTGGGTGCCGACGACGTACACATCCCTGGGTTGGATGAACCCGGCGGGTGCACGTGTGACGGGCCGCATACCGAACTTCCTTTTCACGAGCGCAAGTGGTAATGCAAATGATACCATCTTGTATTCGGAACTCTTGAGGGATCCGAGTAACAACACCATTCTTGCCAGTTATATCGACCTCGAAGAAGCAACGGGTACGACGTTTAAAAAGAATCCATTCGACGCACCGGTCCCTCAAGGAACGGACGCGGCCAGGGCGGCGCTCGACGCAGCGATCGCCCAGTACACGCAAGAACGGTTCTCGGGCAGCACGCTCTGGGATCTCATCGAATTCACCTTCGAGGACATCTGGAACGCGATGCTCCCGGCTTCGCTCGTGGAGATTGAAAGCATCGAGGTCCGTGCAAAGGACGACGGCGTCCATAAGGCAATACTTCTTGATTATAGAGGGATTTCAGGGCTTGGGCTCGTGCTATTCGTGAATCTCGGCGTGAAAGCTGCGATCTTGTTCGATGTCGGCAAGAATTCGCCGTGGGGAGTCACCAGCACGTTCAACGCCTCGATCCAGGCCTTTATAGCTGCTTTTCTCGAGCCATTGGCGGAAATATTGCACGCCGCGAATGTTGATCAAGAGAACGTCATTGCATCCGCCACGCCGTGTTCAGACGGCTTGGAGATCCGACCGTCGCAGTCGACAGAGTACCTCAATCGCTCGGCGTTCCTCGACCTCGCGAATACCTTGATGGCAGCATTCGTTGTGCCATCGTTCCCGTTCATCCTGGAATGGAACCAAGTTGCCACCATCATCGCCATCAGCGTGGCGATCGGGCTTGTCATTTATTATGGCATCTCATCCTATGCCAAGGAGAAGAAAAAGGTGCCGGAAGGCCAGCCACCCGAGCAGCCGTGGTATACGTGAGCGACACGGTGTGCGATAAAGCTCACGTGAAGGGATCTTCTGGTGCCGTGATGCCTTGGAGATAAGTGATGCGGTCGATGTCCTCTTTCGAATGCCCGAGATCGAAGGCGCGTTTCAAGCAGAACAGTTCCTTTCGAAAGTCCCCGAGAACTGCATAGCTCAGAGACAAGTCATACCAGCCGAGTGCATTTTCGTAATTGAGTTGCAATATGCGCTTGTAATATTCTAGCGAACGCTGGATTTGCTCGATCTCACCAGAGTCACGCAGCGCCTTCGCGCAATAAAATAATATCGCGAGGTTAGTAGGCTCTACGGCGACTAATCCTTCGAGAACGCGTGCAGCCTCGTTATAATCAGCGTCCTCATAGTGCCGTCGGCCTTGCTCGAATACCCAGAGCAAACCCGTGCCCTTGTCCTCGTCGGCCAAGCTCTCGTAATTTTCCAGGATGTAATTTATCAGGTCGTCGGTCGTGTTCCCCGAGAGGCAAGGGAGGGAAAGATGAGCATAGCACATGATAATACCGCCGGCGAAGGTATCGAGTTGTGTTGTGTTCACGTAGGCTTGTGTTCGTTCCTGGCTATGCCTCGCGTGAAATTCGACTTTGATGCATGGAAATCCTGTCATCGACGCGTTGATGGCTTCGACGATATCGTTCACGATGGCGAAATCAAGATAATTTGTAAGAAAGCCCTTCGTTTTTAGAAACCTTCCTATCCAAGAATATTTCTGCATGGCTTGAGCGCCATAATGGCTTTCTTTAATGACAGCATGGAGAAAAGCCAGCAATTTCAATGCTTGCTTGTCATGCGGGTCTATATCGAGGCCTCTCTTGAGCACGTCGAGGGCCACCATATTCTCGCCGAGCTTGGTGAGTGCAAGCGCGAGGTTAAAGTGCATGCGGGGCTCGGACGGCGATGCCTCGATCGATTTAAGAAAGAGATCGATGGCATTGCGGAACTCGCCATGGTTGAAGCGCTCCATCGCGTCCTCTGCGATGCTCCACGCGTCGCTATATTCCAACTGGCTCACCCCAACCTTATGCATCGAAGGGATTTTTGGGAGTATATGTCACGAGAAGCCGCGAGAGCCGGGTTATGTCGACGACATAACCGAATTCGCGAGCCCGCTGGAGGCAATAGGCTTCTTTATCGCCCTCGGTCGTGAGGCTGTAAATGACAGACAAGTTGTACCATGCGTACGCGTTGTCGTAGAACAACTCGATGATGCGCTTGAACATGATCTCGCTATCCTTGTAGTTGCCGAGTTCCCGATAGCAGAAGCCAAGGTTGAAAAGTGCCTCGAAATCCTCCGGGAAGAAATCCACAAAGGCAGAATAGATCTGGATGGCTTGCTCGTATTGCGTGTTGTTGTAGAGGTCGAGGGCGACACGCTTTATCTTCGACATCGCTGCTTTGAGCGGCGCATCGTCCCCACCTGCGACCATCATGGCTTGTCCCTCTCCTACCTCCTTGATGTAGGCAAGGAATTTGGCAAGCTCATCGTCTGTCATGCCATATTGGCGGCCCGACGAGATCTGGCCTAATTGTTTCTCGACATCCGTGGATTCCGCCTCGATGATGTTTTCGGGCCGATAGCTCTTCACGGGCTGCGCGTATGCCTCGATCTCCTTGATCGCTTGCTCGGTGGATCGCAACATGGCCGTGTTCACTCTCGACGATTTTAGAGTCCCGATCGTCCGGTTCAATCGAACCAGGGCAGTATATGTTTCCAGGTTGATGATCTGGGCTAGGATTTCGCCGCGCACTCGCATCAACTTGCTTGATCTCGCTCTTGCCATGATCGAGGCGTTGATGTGCGCCATAATGTCTATATCGACGCGATAGGGGAGATTCATACTTATGACAGAAAGCATTTCGACGAGTGGTTGTTGGCTACCGGCGAAATTTCCTAAAACCTTGCCAGTGCTCTGTATCGCGGACGCGGGTGCTGCTGGTGTACGAGGCCCCGCTCGCTGGACTTGCGCTTCTCCCGGTTCCACCACAGTGCCATTTTTTATTTCAGCCCCGGGAGCCTCAGGCTCTGACACGGAATCCACGCCCGTTGCATCCTTGGCATTTTCAGTAACATCCGTCTTGCCAACTGATGCGGCTTCGTGCGGGGAGAGATCCGCCTCGCTGAAAGGGACATTTTCCCGGGAAGTAAATGTTTCATCTTCAATAACCACGGGCAACGATTCATCGTCGCTCGTGTCGGGAATCTCGCGATCCAACTTATATTGCAAATATTTCTCCACGAGGGCATGGATTGAATACTTGTAGCTGTCCAGTTCCTTTAGGGACGCGAACGAGACCAGCTTGCTCTCATCGGTTCCACGACTTGCACCAAGCCCCATCGACGTTAAGCCAGGCTCGAGCTCGACTGTATCGCCAAATTCAGTGCCGGTGCCCAACTCAATGTCTTTGGATGGCTCGATCCTTGCGCGGGAGCCCTTAAAAAGGTCCTTGAGGTTTGTAAGCCTCGGGCTTGATGTAGCCTTGTCACTGATAGGAGATCTCGCATCGACTTTTTCATTACTGAGATGTGCTTGTTCTTGTGTTATTGCCGGCGGTTCGGGTTGCGTCGCGGTGTTGGTATCAATGGCGTCGATCGTTATTTCGGCGGTTTTTTCGTGGATCGTGATGCGGGGCTCGATTTCGATCGTTTCGTCTGCAACGGGAGGCTTTTCCGCGGCGACCGATGTCGCGATAATTAAAGGCCCCGGGATCGACGATACGAGCGCAGGTTCGGATTGCTCGTTGGAGGGCGGCAGGCCGGGAGCGTTCATAACGACTGGCTTCAATTCTGCTTTTTCAGGGATAAGCTTCTCCGATTCAGCTCGATCTTGGTCTATGGCCGTTGACGCCGGTTTAGAACAAGGTTCGGCTGCTTGCTTAACAGCAAGAACTGGTTTCGGAGGAATCAGGGGAGCTGTTGCCGTGATAGCCTTCGTGGGCTCTTCGGAAACCGATGGAACCTTGATTAAGGGCATAACTTCGGATTCGGGAGCAGGCTCACTAAGAGACGGCAGGGGAACATGAATCGCGGGCATTGGCTCCGGCAGGATTCCCGTTATCCCTTCCTTGCCCGACACTATGATTGACTTGTCTTCTGTTGTCGGCTCTGGCCTTGGCGGCTCCGGCCCCGCGGAGGCCCCTGCTGGCTCTGGCCGTGGTGATGTTCGCCCCTCCTCGTCGGTCATCGCCCTAGAACGCAATTCGATGATCTCCTTCTTGAATTTTAAAGCCTTCAAATCGTCAGGCTTGAGCCATAATCCATCATTGACCTCCTCGAGGGCCTCGTTATACCGCTTGAGTTTATACAAAACGAGCGCAAAATTAAAATGAAACTTGGGGACGTTCGGGTATTTCTTGACGAGTATTGCAATTTTAGACCTCGCCAATTCAAGTTGACCTTGTTTCAAAAGCGAAATAAAAGCGGATTCCTCTTCAGAGGCTTCCGAAGGTACGTCCCCGGTTGTCATTGCATCATCGCTTCGATCCTAACATAGCAGCTCTGAATAAAAGAGCCTTTCATAGGGGGCGTAAAATAATGTTAATCATCGTGTCGAGGATCATTAAAAAATCTTATCGGCATATCACGAAACAAAATAGTTTTTTAGATCAAGTTCCTATCTATCATCTATGGCAAAACTAGCGATTATCATCGGGCAAGCCCCGTATACAGCAGAACGTCCCTATACGGCCATGCGTTTCGTCAACACGGCATTGCTGGATGGGCATTCGGTCAAGCTATTTTTAATTGAGGATGGTGTCTTCGCCGCGTTGAAGAAACAGAACCCGACAGAATACCCGAACGTGAAGCAATGGATCGAGCAAGGCATAGAAGCTGGCCTCGAGGTAAAGGCTTGCGGGGTCTGTATGAAGGCGCGAGGCGTTGAAGAGGCAGATATGATCAATGGCGTAAAAACCGCGAGCATGCATGATCTCGTCAGCTGGGTGGCAGAGTGCGACAAATCGCTATTCTTCTAATACATGCTTCCAATCTGTGATTCCGATGGTCGAACGTGTTCTTGATACGAGCGGCACGGTATGCCCGATGCCCGCCTTCAATACACGCAAGCAACTCAAGCTACTCCGTTCCGATGAAATCCTAGTGGTCAAGGGGGATTTCTTGCCCGCTATCGAAAACATCGAACGCGTTGTCGCTCAGGACGGGGGCAAGGTGTTATCGCGGACCTTGTCAAGCGACCATTTCGAACTCGTCATCAAGAAATCTTGAGCGATGGGGATTGCCAAGCGTAATTGCAAGAGATATAAATCGTTTGTAAAGACTAAGTGATTTGATCATTAAAAAGGGCTGCGGTCGGCTTTTATCGGTTCGTCAAGCACCGGAACATTTATAGCCGTGATCGTGGGAAGTCATTTAATGAACTCGCTCACTGGCTTTCCGATCATCGCGAGCTTTCTCATGGTGTTGATGGTCATATTCGCGTGCGCGCTGTTTCGGCGCAAGGGAAGGAGAGGACAAGAGAGGGTGATGCATGAGGGGCGCGCATCAAAACCGGTGGTAAGCGCC
>JAUQYZ010000354.1 GCA_030587475.1 Candidatus Sigynarchaeum calidifontis | reverse complement strand
GGACGAAGGATCGTCCTGGAGGCCGGTAGTCGCCGCTTGGATCATTGGAGGTTCACGCGATGACTTCCGCTTGCCTCCTTTTTGCCTTTTCGGTCGAACCGCAAGAATACATGCTCGCTTGCCGGCACCACGCGTCGACGGGTGCACGGGGCGCGTGCGGGTTCCCGAAGCCCCCCGTGTTCGATGGACGGGCAAAAAATGAACGTGGGAATTATGTCGAGCTTGATGGATAATTTAATAAGTTGGTCTTAGTGAATACGGATTAAAAGGTAGATCGCTTACCATTTATTTTTGTCTATCCGACATATTTACGTTTTTTTCGCCTGGCTCCACATCGTTCATCCTGTTTACGACCGAAAACTTCAAATTCTTCAAGAACACATGTCATGGCATAAACATTGGCGGAGATCAAGCAGTGATCGTTGAATACACGAGCGTTTCAGATAAAGACTTCAAGCCCATCAATTGTATCGCTTGCGGGCACGATACACTCGCTCGCTGCAATCATAAAATCATCGACCGGCAAGATTTGGGGACACCGACGGTGCGGCGAATCCAGCGACACGAGAAAATACTCTGGAAATGTAAAAGCTGCGGAAAACGATTCTCGATCATCAATCCAAGGATTGATTTTGATTCGAGTTTCACGAGCGATGTTAAAATATACGTGTTCAAGCGGGTCCTCGAGAATGGAGATTCGACAACTCGTGTTGCGGCAGATTTGAAGACTTTACATAATGTAGACGTGGAAGTGAGCACGTTACTGGATTGGATACAAAAGAAGAAAGAACAAGATATGAGCGCAAAGCCGGACAATAACGCGAGTATACTGCGAACGAAAGAAGCAACCGTGGTATGCTTGGATGGAACGTTCAAGGCGGTTACCCCCAAAAAAAACGCCCCGGGCAGCGAGCAGGACGAGCCTTCCTGCTTGCATTTAACCCGATTAAAAGACGGTCGATTGGCGGCTTTTTGGGAGTCGGGGAGCGGAAAGAAGAAGCGATCCCGTTCTTGACGTGGATAAAGGGCTTGCTGGGTAAGGATCCCGAGTATGTCACGTTCGATTTTGATGACACGTGGGAAATAAGCGTGAAGATCGTGTTTCCAGGTTCCATTATCATCATTTGCACGTTCCACGTCACGCAATTGTTGACACGTGGATTGCTGAAGGAATTCAACCGCCTTCAAAAAGAAAACAACACGTCATTCATCAAGGAATGCACCATTGCGCGTAAAATCTCGTTAACAATCGATCACGGGGAAACTATGGCTGCGATGCCCGTGTTCAAGCAAATTTTTTGTGCTGAATGGGTGAATTTTTACAACCATATAGTTGCTTTATGCACCCTTGATGATGCCGGATCGTTTACCAACTCATGCACGACCTTGCTTGTCGCAATGAAATCATGGAATCCAACGGCTGCTGCATTATTCGAGAAGAATCTTGCACCGAAGTGGCCGAAGCAGGGATTCACGATGAAAGGCATGAAAAACTTCAAGCCCGAGCTAAAAAAGAAATGGCGTGTTGTATTGCGTGACATCCGGGGTGATAAAGAAGAGAAAAAGCATGAGTTTGCAAAAGTGAAATACTTGCTGTTGAAAAAGCCGGAAAATTTGGAGCAATGGGAGATGGAGCTGTTGATTCCATTTTTGCGGGATAACGCGTGGGCACGATCGTATCGCGACACGTTGCTGCAATTCTATACGATGCTTGACGATCCTCCAAGCGAAAACCCGTCGCTGGATTTTTTGGACAAGCTGGTATGCAAGGAATCCCATGAAGACTTGAAATCAGCCGTGAACACGCTAAAAGCAAAGAAGGAATACGTTTTCAACTTCGTCAAGGCGTGGAAAGCCCATCCAAAATGGAAGAGCATTCGTGCATTCAAGGTCAGTCCGGAACCGACGATGAAGAAAATCAACGCGATCGCCCGTGTTCAATATGGCTTTCGATTAGATGAGAGTGCGCGGTACAAGTTAGAGCAGCACTTGAAGTGCCCCGTCATGGTTTCGCAAAGCGTTTTGAAGGATAATGGAATAGGCCTACCTTAAAATCATCATTGTCCGAAAAAGGAAAATTCCTGGCGGGTAAAGCCCACCCGCCTCAAAACACTGACTATTTTTTCCCCAGAGCAGCATCGAGCGCATCGGCGAAGTGCTTTGCTTGCTTGGATATGATACCGAGTTTGCCTTCTTTACTAATGCGTTGAAGCGCGTTACGTGCTTTCCGGAGCATCTTGCGGTCCGCGATTGAAAGTGTAGATCTATCAGCATGGGGGCAGGCTTTCGCGTTAGAAGCAAGGCCTGGATCGAAGGGCTTGTCGTGTTTCATGATACCAAAGGCCACACGAGCGAGCTTCTGGGCAACGGTAACCCAGGCGAGCATTGGATGGATAGGTGCTTTCTTCGCCATCATCCGGCGTGCATAAGCCTTCAAGCCGGATTCAGCCTTGAGCGCGATGCAGACCGCCTTTGCAGCATTGAACAGGAGTGTCCGCACGTACTTGTTGGACCGGCGTGTGACATGTGCAGAGAATACTTTTCCACCGGTTTCCATCTCACGTGGGCAGCAACCGCAATATGACACGAAATGTCTCACGTTCCGGTAAGCGTTTACTGGTCCGACTTCAACTACAAACCATGCTGCCGAGAATGGAGTGAATCCCGGAATTGAGCCAATGTTCTCGACGAGTTGCTTCAATCCCGGCCGGGTCATCATTATGCCATCGATCTCCACGGCTGTAGCAGTCTTGCGAGTTGTCTTGAAATCCAACTCCACGAGGTCCTGCCGGATCAGAGCCCTCATACTAGGAGAAAGGACCACGCTGAAGAACGGCTCGAACTTCGTCTTGTTTCGCAAGAGCGGAACACGGAGCTGAGGCATTTTGCTGTCTGCTCCCAATACGGCCAAGTAGTAATCTCCCACGCTGCCTTCGTGAGACGTCAGCCCGTACAAGAATTCCCTTGCCCACGAGGCATTAAGATTGAATTTCTCAGGACGAAGCCCGCCGCGATCCATGGATTTCTTGATACGATTCTTGAGCGCGGTCATGTCGCATTCCAATCGAAACGCAGTGCGGAATAAAGCTCGAATATCCTCCATGGGAACGATAACCGGTTTTCCACCGGCGAGTACCCCCGAGGCCGTATACTTCGCGAGTTTTCGTGCATCGACGCGATCATTCTTCGGCCGTCATGGTATCCCGGCGGCATCAGCAGGTGGAACGATGATGCATTCGTACTCCCAGTCGGCCTCCTTTTTCTTGGCATCGAGAAACGTTGCAACCACGTGATGGTACACGTTTGTTGCTTCCATGGTGAATTTCGCGGGCCGGTATAGTGTCACGAAGTTCCACGCCGAGTCCAACCCGCGCTGGTCAGGCTTGAACAATTCGCTTTTAAGGAATTCCTTCCCCGTGTCGTCCCGCGCGTACAACGCCACCTCGAGCTGGCGCTTGTGCACGTCTAAACCGCAAAAAAACACGATATTCTTCGGATAGTCCGAAAATTTAAACGTCGTCGTTACCATTGGTTTATCCCCCTATCGGGTGATCGGGCATCGTCGCTCCGCTGGATCCATCGAGCGCTTGCACGCATCACGATGGAATGCTCCCACGTGCCCTTCCGGGGTGCCGATGCCAGGTCGTTTTCTCGCGATTCGTGGCGAGAAGCAGCGACAACGCCGCCAGGCGGCTTCCATAGGTCGTGCCCGAGTTTTATCTAGCGAGTCTTGCCGCAGCAACCCCGAGTGTTTCATAAGACGGGAAGGGATACGCCTCATCCACCGCCCTGCCAATTTTCCTTAGAGGAGTCGCCTCGGAGGGGGCACCAAAAAAATTGTTTGACTTGGGCGGCGATGTCGCTGCCGCGCCAGCGAATGATGCCCAGCTTCTCAATTTGATTATGATCGGCGTATTCCGGGCTGTTTCAAAAATGGAACGAAAAAAATAAGATAAAAATAAGAAGGAATGGCAGTGAACGTGTTGTTGGGGCACGCTTCCGCCGTAACTCGTGCATTGCCGGCTCGATTCCGCTGCTTCGATACATATCACTCAGAATCGATAGCTTGGATCGAGTAACGTGTTTTTCTTCACCAGGTCGCATAGACGTGGGATGTCCTTTTCTGGCACGCCGAGCATCGGGCTCGCGAACCCCTCTTGTGTTTTCCGCGGGTGGAAATGATGAGGCGTCGTGCTGACCTTCCACGTGTCGTCGAAGTTATCGAACCTGCAGCGATCGAGTTCGTTAGATGAGAAGATGAACGAATACGAGTATTGATCATAATCGTTGTAATAAACGATGATTATCGTGCTGTCTTGTAGCACCACGCGTAAACGAACTAAAATATCGTTGAAAAATAAGCTCGAGACGTTGGAACCGAGATCTCGCTCGATCAGCTCTTTCGCGATCTCCAGCTTTTCGATCCCGTCCATCATCCGACCTCGAAATGGTGCACGGTCAAGAATTCCAGCGCTTCTTGAGCTGGAGAAGCTTTTCCCGCTGGTCGAGCAAGTTGGTCATGCCGATCGCGTCTTCCTCCGCTTCTTGTATCACGCCTTTTTTCGCGTCTTTCAAGAATCGTGCGGCGTCGGTATAGTTCCATGCTTGGAGGATCTTCCCGATCTCGTCTTGAAGTACACGCAGCTTCGTATCGACGAGGTTTTCGGCGAGCGCCTTGTCCAGCGAAATCTCGGTCATGATGGTTCACTATGGATTTAATCAAATCAGCTGTCTAAATCTTTTTCCCAGCAAGGTAAGAAGGTACGGCCGCATACCTCTTCTTTAAAATTTGAGTGAAAATGCGCTGGCACATGTTGTAGCCACGATGGACGAGATATAACTCTGCATCTGTGCGAGCTGTGGTTCCAAGAACCATTCTTTACACAAGATCGGGCTCCCGCTGGAGTAAGTAGACAAGTCTTGGGTAAAAAGGGAAAATAAGAAGGAATGGCAGTGAACGTGCTGTTGGGGCACGCTTCCGCCGTAACTCGTGCATCTCCGGGACGCTTCCGCCGCGGAAAGGGATCACCTGCGAGGGCATGGTTACCGAATCGCGTACCCTTGCGGATGCTGCCGTCGAGGCCATGTCGGGCAGCCTGCCCGCCCCGTCGGGCGGGCGGATGGAGAACGCCGACGACCGCCGAACGCCTTGGCTCTGGCGCTGCCGGCGGCCGGTTCTGTTCCCCGTGCAGCGACACTTTCGTGGCCGCCGCACCCTTTCCTTATCAGAAGGTGAATCGAAGTCGCTTCCATCGGGGCAGGATCATCGCCGCGGTGTTGCCAAGTTGCTGCAGCGATGCCGCTTGCGCGGCCAAGCCCGTCGCGGCCCGCGCCAGCACTGGCACCCGCCTTTCGACGAGCACGAGCACCGACCCGAGCCCCGACAAGCCGTACCGGGAATCCGAACGCTCGGCGCTTTCGGCACTCGCCGCCCGTTTCCATCCCGCACGTGCACGGGCGCCGTGAGGCGCCGCGCGCGCGTGGCACTGCCGGTATCGGAAGGTTCGACCATCATCCACGAGCTCGTCGCGAGCAGGACTGCCGCCACGCCCAGCCCCGTGAGGCCCGGCCAGCGACGTCGCACGGCGCGTTTCCGCGCCGGGCGGCCAAGCCATCCTTGCGAATGGCCCGAGCAGGCACCGCGAGCACCCGGGGGCGCCGAATCACGCCCGCGGCCGCTTCGTGCCTTGTTTCATCCCGCTATCATGGAACGGTGGATCGTGTGAATCTCGCCTCGTTGTCGCCCCCAGCATCGCCGGCAAGCCCATTCGGACACGGCCTGTCGACACCATCACTGCCCCTTCGGGCGTGGCGGTCGGGTGCGCCCGTGCGCGCCGCGGACAAGGCACCGATCGGCGCGGGTCTCGGCCCGTGCCTGTTTCTGCCAAGATCGTTCGCGAACGACCGCTGGGAATACCAAGAGGGATTCACCGTGTACTTTTCCCGCACGTTCGCGTGTTCAAGCCCCACCAGTTCCGGTTTCCGGCAACCAGGGGGTTGGTACGGCTCGCGTCGACACGCGAGCCGCCAGGAAGTCGTGGGGCGCCAGTTCGCACCAGCGCGCTCTCTACACTTCCCCGGTGGCTCCTCGCCACCGGCCGCAGTTACGCGGGAAAAGGTCGTACATCGCCATGCGCGTCGCAGGCACCCGGATGCCTCCAGGTGCCGAGACCACGACGCAAGGACGTGGCGCGGGGGGCGCAGGATCTTCCCTTTCGGGAAGGTACGAGCAACCGCCGCCGGGACGCTCGGGAAGCGCCCGGCGCGCGGCCTACACGCCGATGCACGAATTTCCTTCTCAATCAATATTCGGACCCCTTTCTATTTAAAGAACGCTATTAAGGGCATAACATGGCGCAAGAACATACTATGATTTTTCGTCGCATTATGTCGCCCCGTGGTGCCCCCTTGTCGCGAGCCGGTTCAATAATTAGCGTCTTGACGAGCATCTGGGTCGTCGTATATCGGTTTGTCGTGAATCCCGAATTTCACGATATCCATTCACGTTTCACAAATTCGGGGCTGTCCGATCTTTATATCCCCGCAAGGCGAAGCAACACGCGCTGTTGCAGTAAAGGCGCGGCAAATGGCGTTCGATAACATCTTCAAGCTCGTGATGCGCGAGCTGCTCGTGTCGTGCGACGCCAAGGCGGAGAAGGTCGGCACGCTGACGCTCGAGATCGACGCGGTCGCCCGCTGCAAGGGTGGCAAGCCCGTCCCGCCCACGATCCCGCTCGTCACGAGGCATCTTTCCAGCGACAACCTGTTCGAGTACAAGAGCGAGGCGGACAAGGCCACGAAAGAGAGCCTGTCCAAGCTGCTCGGCTATGTCGGGCTCTACTGCGACCAGCACGGCATCGGCATCCACGAGATGCGTGGCAGGGTCACGGCATGGTATATCACGGCCCGGCATCCTGGCTTTCTCGGCGAGTTGCTGGCCGGCAACGTCGCGACCAGGACGAGCGATGCCGGGGTGTACGAGGTCGTGGCCGGCTTCCCGTGCCCGTGCCGCATCGTGGTGTGCGACGAGCTGGACGTGAACGATGCCAACATCCCGCTGCTCGTGCTCGGCTCCGTGGGAACCGTCAAGAAGGCCATCGTGCAGCTCGCACGAGCAGGGCGAGCGAGCTGTTGGGAGACTGAGGGTAACAGACCATCAGTACGAGAGGAATATGGTGTTGGTGGCGACACCAACGCGTGACATGGCGACGAGGGCGCCGGTAAAATACCGGGTTGCTGAAACAGGGGCGTAAGCGCCAAGCCTTCGGGCGAGGCGTTCAACCCGCTGTTCTCAATAGCCCGAGCGACTCGAGCGCAAAGGGAACCAACGTTGACCAGACCTCTTGCATCATGACACGCCGGAAGATAAAAGCGATACATATCACCTGCTTGGATGCCGCGCTATTCGATTGCCAGGAAGTTGTTATTCTCCGGTTCCAGATCGTCCACGCAATCATGGCACGTGATCTCCCCGGTGAGCAAATCTCTTTTTACATGATTCCTCGTTTTCTATAATTCTATTGCATTTCACGCGTGTAACGCTTTTAAATTTCTCGTTCTTGAGCGTTGCGGGGCCCTTCACGGCTTTCGGGTGCTTCTTGGTTCGCGTGCTTACCATCTGCATCGATCACCTGATGCGCTCATAACGGCCGTATTCTTCGCTGGATATAACCAATCCCGGCCGTTCCCGTGAGGGAATTTCATCTCCTTCGTCCTGATTATTGGAGGGAGCACCGTAGCCTTCACACTCGTGCTAAAGGAAGCCCTGGGCACGGCTCGAATCGATACGATGACCATCGCAATCGACAAGGACACTAATGCAATAGCGATGACACAAGCGATGATCGCCACGACGAAAAAGGCATCACGCTCATGGACGACGTGAATGTTCCGTTTTTTTCGAGGATCGCCCCATAGAACTCCCATCCACGCGCCAGCACGCGTGGGGAAATGCCCTCGGCGAATACATCCTCACCGACGACCCGAATTACAATCCGAACAAGGAATCGAACGTCAAATGGATACAATTGGAGAAGGAACGCTAAAGAAGTTTTCACGTTTCTTTCTTCAAATCAATCCATGTGAAATATTTCCTCCATTTCCGCCCACCACTCGCCGTCCTTCCGGGTCGCAAGCGGTTCCTGCATAGGCTTCACGTACGCCCACCATTCCTGCGTTTTGGGGTCCGCGGCCATCTTAACCATGTCCGCGGCGTAGTCCTTCCCGACATATTCGAAATAGCTGAACAAGAAGCCGTCCTTGTAGTAGATCGAGTAGTTCCGGATGTTGCACTTCTTGATCATCGCCATCACGTCTGGCCACACCTTGGCGTGGCAAGCCTTGTACTCCTCCAGCCTCGATGGCCGGACCCGGATAATGCTGCCATGACGCTCCATGTGGAGAGATCACGGCTCGCGGGTAATAAGGCATTTCTCGGGTATTCATATAGGGGGGCGACAAACGGAGGATGATCGAACGCGAATGAACCGGCTTGTATATCCCGGACCTGATGATCTGACGCATGCCCGCCCCAAGAGAAAAGGAACATGGCACGTACTGGCACGCCTATTGCCCCGGCATGGATCCCGGCGAAATACAAAAGGTGGTGGAGGAACGGTGGCTGGTCTCCGCCGGCACGAGAATCCACCTGGACGTCTACGGGAAGGCAGTCGAGAACCTCCCGATCACGATCATCTTCATCCCGGGCACCAGCGTCTACAGCAGGTTTTATGCTTCATTCTTGTACGGGCTCTACAAGCGCGGCTTTCGCATCGCTTGCCCCGACATGCCCGGCCATGGCTTGAGCGGCGGGCCGAGGGGCCACTTCACGATGGAACAGTTCGTGACGACGATCCAGGACGTGGTCTCATGGGTCTTGAACGAGCATGGCGAACGGGTCGTGGTCATGGGGTCGAGCCTTGGCGGGATCACAGCGTTCTACGCTGCTGCCAGCGACCCGCGCATCAAGGCCGCCGTGTGCCACAACGCGGCCATCCTCAGCGAGGGCGCGCACGAGAGGATCGTGAAGGTGAGCGGGATTTACAAGCTGATGAAGCCGCTCGTTCCAGCAATTTCTCGCGTCGTTCCCCGGATGAGGATCAGCGTGAAGGCATACCTTAATCCCGACACGCTAACCAGGTCCGCGGGGACGCGAGCTGTCCTGGACAAGCTCTTCGCGGATCCTCTTTTCACCGAAAAGTACACGCTGACATCCTTGGCCACGCAGATGAAGGCCAAGCTCGCGGCGCCCCCGGAGTATATCGAGACGCCCGTCATGCTGATAAACGGCTCGGACGACGTGCTGTTCAGCGTCGATTACGTGCGAGAGATACACGATCGACTGGCCCGCAGCCGCGGAAAAGCACTGGAGATCATCGAGGGCGGCACGCATTTCATTCTCCACGAGCACCAGGACGTGTGCATCGAGAGTATCGAGAAATGGATCAGGAAGGTGATGGCATGATGAACCACCGCGAGCGATTCATCGCGACGGTCGACCGCAAGCCGGTCGACCGCCCCGCGTGCTGGCTGGGCATGCCCATGTCAACCGCCATGAGCGGCCTCTACAAGCACTTCAAGGTGGATAACCCGGTCGACCTGAAGGTGGCGGTCGACGACGACGTCTGGGAGGTCGACGTTCCGTACGACAACCCCCCGACGAATCACGTCGCGTGCGCTTTCAACTTTGCCAAGAAGGGGCCTATGGCATACGAGAACCGGACGCTCACCGCGCCCGGGTTCTTCGAGGACTGCAAGGACCCGGCCAAGGTCGGCGAGTTCGACTGGCCCGACCCGGCTGTGCATATCGATCCGGAAAAATGTCGTGAAGTCGTGGATGCAGTCCCACGGGACTACCCGGTGCTCGGCGTGCTGTGGTCCGCGCATTTCCAAGACTTGCTCGCCGCCTTCGGAATGGAGCGATGCTTCGTCCGGATGCAGACGCACCCGGCCGTCGTCGAGGCCGTTTCGAGCCGCATCGTCGACTTCTACTTGAAGGCCAACGAGATCTTCTACAAGGCGACGAGCGGCCGGCTCGACGCTGTTCTCGTCGGCAACGACTTCGGTGGCCAGAAGGGCCTCATGATCCACCCGAAGAAGATCGAGCGGTTCGCGCTCCCCGGTGCCAAGAAGATCGTCGATCAAGCAAAGGCACGTGGCCTCAAGGTGATCTACCACTCGTGCGGCTCCGTGTACGAGGCGATCCCCATGCTCGTCGACTTGAAGGTGGACGCGATACACCCGATCCAGGCGCTGGCAGACCAAATGGAACCGTGGCGGCTCAAGGCGAACTTTGGGAACCAGGTATCGTTCTGCGGGGGCGTGGATCACCAGCACTTGCTCGTCAACGGCAAGCCCGACGACGTGATAAAAAAGGTGCTGGAACTGCGCCGGATCTTCCCGACGGGGCTCGTGATCTCGCCGAGCCACGAGGCCATCGTGCCCGACATCCCGCCGCGGAACATCGAGGCCATGCTCGCCGCGGTCAAGCGCGGCAAGCCATAAACCACGATCCTGGTTTCTTTCGCATCGTCTCGACCTTTTTATACGTGTGTTCGCTCTATTCTGGTAGATACCATCGAGAAGTGCCGTGAAAATAGATCACCGGTGGCAACCCGGCATCCCGAGGAGGCGAGATCGTGACCGCGAAGAATCCTTCGAGTAGTGACGGCATCGACGTGAAGAAACTCATCGAGATCTTGCCGAAGTTGATCCGGGAAAACGATACCGTCAAGGGAGCCATCATCACGGCACTTTCTGGCGTTGTTGCCACGAGAGAAGACTTCAAGGATTTTATCCGGGAAACGGACAAGCGGTTCGACGCGATGCAGGCCCAGATGGACAGGCGGTTCGAACAAGTCGACAAGCGCCTGGACCAGGTCGACAAGCGCCTGGACCAGATCGCCATCGGGGCTGATGTGTCCTTCGAACGCTTTTGCATCGAAGTCATCAAGAAGATATACGCTGCAGAAGGGAAATCCATCCCATACATCGAGCAGCGTCGCCATTTCACAGATGTCGAGCGAATGGTGAATGAAGACACGACGGACGTCGAGATCGACTTGTTTTACCAGGATCCACCCGTGATCGGCGAGGTCACCTACCGCGCGGATTCGATCGAGAAGCTGGACAAGTTTCTCTCGAAGATAACGTTCATGGAACAGGCCGTGTTCAAGAAACCAGCGCGGAGGTATTTCTGCGCCCTGGAGATCGACCCGGCCATCTACAATGCCTTCCAAAAGAAGGCGAAAAAATACCAGGTCGAGATCCTCACGAAGCCAGCAAAATGACGATCGATCGCGGGCATCGCGAAAAGCTCGACCTGACGCTCGGGATAGACAAGGGGGGACACGCATGAACAAGATACCGACGCTTTTCGAGCGCGATTGGGACGACATGGATCACCCGATCGTCGACGTGATCGACCCCAGCTGCGCGTGGGTTCTCGACGGTGAAGGCATCCCGACGCGCAAGTGGGACGGGACCGCGGTGCTCATCAAGGACGGGAAGATGTACAAGCGATACGATCGCAAGAAGATAACGAAAGGGCCAGAAAGGGGAGCATGGAAGCCAGAACCGGCCGGCTGGATATCTTGCGAGGTCGATGATGTTGCGGGCCACTGGTGGGGATGGATACCCGTCGATTATGCAGATCCATCGAATAAATGGTACAAGGATGCCGTTCTCACGACGATCGAGGCGACGAATGCAAATGGCAAGTCTCCTGACGACTTGAAAACCATGCACCTGCCCTTCGACGATGGAACCTACGAGTTGTGCGGCCCGTCGATCAACGGCAATCCAGAGAAGCTGGACAAACACGTGCTCATCCCGCACGGGAAGGAAGTCGTGGATTTCGAGTTTGAAAACAAGGACGACGCATGGAACGAATTAAAGCGATACCTCGCGGACCACGACATTGAAGGCATCGTGTGGTGGCATAAAAAGGATGAACGGAAGGTAAAAATAAAGGCGATCGATTTCAAGGTCGGGCGCGCGGCTGGATCCGGGGAGCACGGCTGATCTAGCCCGTAGGCACTTCATGCCTCTACCTTCATCGCTGCCCGCTTGAGCGCCATGAGCTCCTCGGCCTCCCGCGCAGCCGCAGAATCATCCATCTTGAACCGCCCGTGTAGCCTCGCGTGCTTTGCTGCCCAATTGATGCTCTTGAACATGGGTACCGCGATGAATTTACCGACACCCGAGATCTTCGCTGCTTTTTCAAAGGAACGAACGCTGGCATCGTCCCACCCGCCCAGAAAGACCGTTCCCGGGATCCAGAGGTAGACGGGGAGGACGAAACAAAAGATCGCGGCCATGGGGATCAAGGCGACGATCGCGCCCCAAGCGGCCTTCATCGGCGTGTACACGAACACGTACCACGAGAACGCGCCGAGGGCAGAGAGCCCGGCCATGATGCCCGGCGCGACGAACGTCTGCCATAGCGGTATCTTGATCTTCATCATCTTCTTGTTGATGTAGGCATACGCCAGGATGGCCACGAGCAGCGCGGCGAAGAGGTCGCCCGCGGGCATGAGCCAGAAGAGCACCGACGAGCCGTAGGCCTGCGGGAGCTTGAACACGACGAGGAACAGCCACCACGAGAAGGTGCCCAGGCCCAGCCCGAGGAAACCGAAACCCATGGCAACGTTTGGCTTGTCGCTGGACGTGAGTATCGCGCCTGGCAGCTCGAAGTATGGATTGAAGAACCGCCGCATCATGGTTGGCATGATGAACGGGACGACCAACAAGTAATAGTCCAGCCCGATGAAGAGCAGCGCATCGCCGAGCACGAGCGACACGCCGAAGATGATCACGTAAAACAGGACCTGGATAACCATGTCAAATCGCCAGACTTGCGCGATGTAATACTGCGCCAGCGCCTTCTTGCCGTTCATGTACGACTCGGCGATGCTGCCGCCAAGGTCGAGCTTGAGGTGCTGGACGAAGTTCACGATGCTCTGGCCCACGCTCAAGAGGGCGATGAACGTCGTGTACTGGGGAACGGTCAGCCACCAGGACAGCACCATGAGGCCGACGAAACCAGAAATGGCGCTGGGAAAGCCGGTCTTGATGCCGAAGAAGAACACGTCTTTCACGAGGTGGCGATCGAAGTCGTGGCGGAAACAATCCCGCACCCGGACGCCGTACTTGGCCATGACCTGGGAAAACATCTTCATGCCGAACAGCATGACGATGAAGTCATCGAGGTACTTCCCGAGCACCAGGCCGATCGAGATGGCGAGGATGATGCCATACTCCACGTTCGCGCCGAGCGTGTACCGGAAGATGATGACCAGGCCGATCTCCATCGATGCCTGGAAGATGTCGCCCTCGAGAAAGCCGATCCACGAGGACTTGTGGAACTGCTGGAGGGCCTCGAGCGCGTGCTTGAATACGCCCTGGTAGGCCGGATATTGAACGGTGCTGTAAAGCAAGAAGATCCACGTGAAATGGAGGAGGCTCTCGATAGGCACGTACAATGCCCAAACCGCTATCATCGTGACCTGGACCAAGCCAGAAAAGGCTTGATACCAGACGAAATATTGAATGTACTGCAACATCTTGGCTGGATCCTTGGTACCTTGCTCGCCGATGTACCGGTTCATCATGTTCGCGGTGCCAAGGTCGAACGCGATGTAGACCGCCCCGAAGAGGCTGGTGGCGGTGTCGTAATAGCCCTTGGTCTCTGGATATGGGAACATGATCGGGAAGAGCAGCAGCGCGGTCACGACACCCATGACGATATGGAATATGGTGAAGACGATCTTGTAGAAGAATCCGCCAAGCATACGGTGGAATCCGACTGCTTCCCAAAGGTCCTCCTTTGGTAATTCCGCCGTTTCGGGCACCGCGGAAGGAATGCCATTTCCGTCCATTATGAATGCTTAGTTCCGCACGATTAATAGGTAGCGCGGGGATGGATGGCTGCACAGACACGGCAGCCAGGTCGCCGAACGCGTCAAGGATATAAGGCCATGAAGCGATAAGACGATCCGCGAGACCGACGAGGGATACACGTGTCCCGGAGAAAAAAAGCAAGCATCGTGGTCGCCGTCGCGGCGATCGCGTGCATGGCGGGTGTCTTGATCTGGTACTTCTCCGAGCCCCGGTACCCGGACACGCTTCCTCCCGGCCAGGATCCCGCGCTGATCCTTCCGTTGAACGATTTCTCCCACAACGATTACATCCAAGGATACGGGCAGGTATCGCCCACGTATTTCCACGTTGGTTTCGATTTCGGAGCCAACGATACCATCGTGTTCGTCGCCCCGGCCAAGGCATACGTCAAGTACGCGAGGCTGAATTATTTCAACGACAAGGGTGGCCATTGGCAATCGGAAGTTCTCCTGCGCCTCAACTCCGAGTGGATGGTTGCCTTAGCTTTCGAATCGTGGGCACTCGATGACACGACCGGAGCGCTGCAAGCCAGTGCCATCGTCGTTCGCGAGGGCCAGCTAGTGGAGGCGAACCAGACCATCGGGAGCTTGCTCTGCCACGGGGAATACGCCCACGTGCACTTAAGCGTCATCAAGAATGACGAACACTTGTGCCCCTATTATTATTTCATAGATCCAGCGAAAGCAACGTTCGCGTCCCAGTTCGCGAAGGTTGGAATCAACCCGAGCTGGGAGATGTAGTGAAAAAAGGAGAACGGGGCACGGGTTCGGGTCTGGTTAGGTGCTGCCCGGCCTCGAGATGGCTCTCGTTTTCTTCTCCCGCCGCTTCTTGATAACCACGATGATGATTATCACGAGAATGGCGATTCCAGCAATGTATAACGGCAGGTTCATGGTCAAGATCGGGGTTTGGAAGTAGATCTGGTTCCTGTCCACGGGCAAGCAAGTCGAGCAGTTGGCCTGGGCGGCGATCCGGTCGTAGATAACCTTCGCTGCAGGAGACGAGAGCTCGCGCGGGCACGCGTCGTTAAAACGCGTCGCGACCGTGAAATGCAAGTGGGCATAATGGTTCGGGCTATAAGACCAGTAAAGCCTTGCGACCACGTCGCCACGGTTCACCCGCTGGAGGAACGTGACGTATATCGCCGATCGCTGCAAGCTGTTATTCACCGTGTCTGTTCCCGGGAAGTGCGGTTCTAGCGTGAGTATCACCATCCAATGCCAGTTGTATTGGATGATGATGTTGAAGTTGATGTTCTTGTCCGTGCTGTACTGGTTTTCCATCTCGAAAACGCCAACAACGGTACCTTTGACAGGCGAGACGACGTCGACGGTCGCGTTGTTCTTTATGTCGATGCCGCTATGGTACGTGTTCGGCCCGTCCCAACCCATGACCCCGTACGGCTCGAACTCGTAGATGTACTGGTCCTGCTTGATCGGGAAATCCATCACGGGCTCCTCGAACGTCGGCGGCACGCCGATGGCGATGGCATACCCGAGCAGGCCCCCGCCGACAAAGAGCAGGAAGATGACCGCTTTTTTCTTGGTTGGATCCATGTCGAAACCGCCTCGAACTGTCACGACAGCGCGCGATGGATGCCGACGGCTTCCCGACGATCTTGTATCGGTTTTTACTCCTTTCCCAGCGCCGCAGAAGGTGTACCAGTTCTGTCCATCATGGATACTTCTTGCCACGCGATTCATATGTAGTTCCGTCACGTAGAATGCCCCAAGATTTCACGAGTCGAATGTGATCACTTACAGCATCTCGACCACGCGAAGTGGAAACGCCAGGGTCTCGAAGTGATTGGGAAAAAAAGCAAGATTAGAAGTCGTAGTCCTCCTCGCGCTTGTTCGGGTCGGAAAGCGGGTTGAGGGTGAAGTTGGAATTCGGGCACGTGCCGATGAGCCGCGTGTCCGTGCTGCCCTCGAACTTGCACCAGCGCACCGCGTTCGTTATCACGGCCTGGATTTCCGGGTTGTGGTATATCGGGAAGGTCTCGTGGCCGGGCTGGAAGTAGAAGATCTTGCCCTTGCCGCGGTGCCAGCAGTTGCCGCTGCGGAACACCTCGCCGCCCTCGAACCAGCTGATGAAGACTTGATCATCAGGGGTGGGGATGTCGAAGAACTCGCCGTACATCTCCTCGTGGGCCAGCTCGATGACCTGGGGGATGCCCCTGGCGATCGGGTGGTACGGGTTCACGCACCAGACGTGGCTCTTCTCGGCCTTTTCCCGCCACACGAGGCTGCCCGACGTGCCCATCAGTTTCTTGAAGGGCTTGGAGAGGTGGCTGGAATGCAGCGCGATGAAGCCCATGCCGTTCAGCACCCGGCCCTGGATCTCCTCGACGATGTCGTCTTTCACCGCATCGTGGGCGCCGTGGCCCCACCAGATCAAGACATCGGTCTTGTCCAGGACATCCCCGCCAAGGCCATGCTCCTTGTCCTTGTCGAGCCAGGCTGTCCGGACTTCCATATCAGGTTGCTTTCTCAAGAAAGACGCGATGGTCTCGTGGATTCCCTTTGGATAGATCGTTTGAATGATGCCAGGCTTTACCTCGTGCCTGAATTCATTCCATACCGTCACGTTGATTTTATCGGCCATGTTTCTCGCTTCGATCCATCCTCACTTAAACGTATAGTGTGAATTAGGAATGATCACCATCGCTTATCGTGACGCTGGAATTGTCGGCAAGACCTCAAGGAACGGCCGCGGGCTGGATGAAAGCGGCTGAAACCCCCGTGCTAGGCGGCGAACTCGGCACGTGCTTCGATGCCAGCGTGCTCGCGAGCGCCGGGCGCTATCGCATGTGGTTCTCGTGGCGCCCGAAAGAGAGCATCGCCCTCGTCGAAAGCGATGACGGGATCCATTGGAGCTCGCCGAGGATCGTGCTCGCGCCCGATGCTGCGTCGAATTGGGAGCAGCGCGTGAACCGCCCGGTCGTGATCGAGCACGGGGGCAGGTACCTCGCCTGGTACACGGGGCAAACGGCCAAGCGATCGTGCATCGGCCACGCGACCAGCGCCGATGGCGTTACCTGGCAAAGGGCCAGCAAGGAGCCCGTGCTCGAGGCCAGAACAAGGTGGGAAAAGAAATCGTTGATGTGCCCGCACGTGCTCTGGGACGCCAGGCAAGAGGCTTTCCGGATGTGGTATTCTGGCGGCGGACAATACGAGCCGAGGGCGATAGGACACGCGACGAGCCCCGACGGGTTCCATTGGACCAGGCACCCGAAGCCTGTATTCGCGACCGACAAGCGCGCCTCGTGGGAGCGGGATCGCGTCGCCGCCTGCCAGGTCATCGAGTGGCGCGGCTGGTTCGTCATGTTCTACATCGGCTTTGCCGACATCGACCACGCCGCCATCGGGCTCGCGCGCTCACGGGATGGCATCGCCGGCTGGGAACGCCACCCGGCGAACCCGATCATCGCGCCCTCGCCTGGCTCGTGGGACCACGACGCTTGCTACAAGCCCTACGCTATATTCGACGGGAAGAGGTGGATGCTCTGGTACAACGGCCGCCGCGGCAGCCTGGAGCAGATCGGGCTCGCCACGCGCACCGGGGAAGATCTCGGGTTCGGGACGTGAGCATGCTCCGCTTCCTTCAGAAATACCGGCGACCCGCGGTGTTGTTATGGTATGATGTGGCTACACTCCTCCACGCTGGTGGCCCTGGCACATGGCTCACATCATCATGCACGTCGACCTGGATTGTTTCTACGCCTCGGTCGAGAAGCGCGACAACCCGGCGTACGCGGGGAAGCCCCTCGTCGTCGGCGCGGATCCGAGGGGCGGTGCAGGGCGTGGTGTCGTCCTCACGGCATCGTACGAGGCGCGCAAGTTCGGCATCAAGTCCGGCATGGCCATCTCCCGCGCGTACCGGGCTTGCCCT
Source organism: Candidatus Sigynarchaeum calidifontis (assembly GCA_030587475.1). Taxonomy (GTDB): domain Archaea; phylum Asgardarchaeota; class Lokiarchaeia; order Sigyniarchaeales; family Sigyniarchaeaceae; genus Sigyniarchaeum; species Sigyniarchaeum tengchongense. The sequence goes on along the minus strand of JAUQYZ010000354.1, from coordinate 4,919 downwards.
GCCGCTATTTACGTAAGGCCTGATTTTCCCAAGTACATCGAGGCATCGCGCCGCGTCATGGCGATCCTCAAGCCGGTGTCCACCAGCTTCCAGCCAGGTGGTCTCGACGAGGCATACCTCGACGTGACGGGGCAATGCCCCACGTTCGATGCCGCCGGGGACCTCGCCGCGGCCATCAAGACGCAAGTGCGGGAGGCGGTCGGCATCACGTGCTCGGTCGGCATCGGCCCAACGAGATCGCTCGCCAAGATCGCCACGGACATGCACAAACCCGACGGCATCACGATCATCACGCCCGGGACCATCGAGCAAGTTACGGGACGCCTGGACATCGAGGCCATTCCCGGCATCGGCAAGAAGACCAGACAACACTACGTGGACAATGGCCTGCAGACCATCGGCGACTTGTATCGCAAGCCCCTCCCCGATCTCGTGTTCTTGCTCGGCAGCCGCGCGGCCAAGTGGCTCTACGACACAGTCCACGGCATCGAGCGGAGCGTGGTACACGAGCATGGTGGCAGGAGATCGATATCCAAGGAGCGCACCTTCTCGGAAGACATTTCCGATTACGATACCATCACGGCAAAATTGCACGACCTGAATGCCCGGCTACACGACGCCATCCGCGAGAAGGGCATCTACTACAAGACCGTGACCTTGAAGATCCGCTTCGAGGGATTCGAGACATTCGTGCGGTCGATGTCGGCTGCCAGGGCGATGCAAGACGAGTCGCGCGCCTTCGCGATGGTCTCGGCGATGCTCGGTCCTTTCAAGCAGAATAAAAAGAAAGTGCGGCTCGTCGGGATCAAGCTGTCGAACCTGGAAGGGAAGTCCAGCTCCCGCCAGCGAACCATCACCGAGTTCCTGACCACGTGAGCGGGCGACCCCCTTTTCTAGTCAGACGGGTGGCTTCCGCAGCATCGCGTACAGCGTCAATGGCGTCCCATGAACCGGACATTCCTCCAGGAGCTCGAACCCGAGATGCTCGTAGATGGTTACGTTTTTCGCCTTGAACGTCTCCAGGTAGCAAGGGATGCGGCCGGCATCGGCATTCTTGAAAAGCGGGGCGAGCAGCTTCCTCGCATGGCCCTTCCCGTGGTGCTCAGGCAGCACGGCAAGGAGCGTGATGTACACGTGGGGATCGGGGGCGTGCTTCCGCCGCATCGTGTCGATCGCCTTCCCAACCTTGAAGGATCGCGCCGCCCACATGCCGCCCCACCGGGTAAAGAGCAGCCTCAAGGCGCCGGATTGCACGAATTGCAAACCCGTCGGGTCGACATCCTTGCCGGACGCGTAGAGCATAACGCCCTCGCAGGCTTCCGACGTGGCAACCATGTTTCCGAACTTGTACCCAAAGGTCGCGTAGACTATGCCGATCCGTGGGTGCGCCCTCTTGCGTGTCGCGTCGTCGGGCAAGAGGTACTTGTGAAGCGGGTAGTCGTAAAACGCTTCCGCGAAAGTGCGTGCCACCGCCGCCAGGTCTGCCTTCGTGGGCTTGTAATATGCTTCCATCGCATTTCCCTCCAAGATAGGTGAATAGCATCAGATCCTAGGCGATGGCGGCTTGAAGGTAGTGGATCATGTCCATGGCGTATCCCTCGAAGACCTTGTCCTTGATGATGTCGTCGTCCAGCCAATAGCCAGAGGCATCGAGCGCCAGGTGCGCGTTCCACGCGTCGCTGAAGGTGTTCCCGACCGTGTAGGTCTTTTTCTTGTAGGCGAGCCATTCAGGGATCGTGTGCGACGAGATGTAGGCATAGTCCGCGACGATGTCGTCGAGGTGGACGTTGACGTACCAGCTATACCCCCCGCGTACTGGCGAGTAGGAATATGCCGGCGTCCTGTAGGGGCCGCCGTCGGCGAGGCCGAAGATCGGGACGTTTGTGCCGAGCTCGTAGAGCCGTGCCCAGCCCTCCTTCGGAACCCCGCCGTCTGTGTAGTTAATGCGGGAACCGTTGAGCCACGCGATCGCCGCGGGGATCGGAGCGAGGTAAACCGGGTTGCTCGTGTATGCATAGATGTTCATTAGCATCTCGATGGCGCCTTTTGTACCGTCAGAACTGCAGATGGATGGTGGCTCGAAATTGCGGCCCCAGCATGGCAGCTCCGTGCGTTCGTCGTATTGCTGCGCCCAGCCTTGCTGGAACGATGACCCGCCGTTTCCTTGTGCCCTGACCAGGAAATCTCCCGCCCGGGCGATTATGGCTGGCAAGTCGGCACGCGCGGGGAACATCCGAGAAGCCTTGATTAGCAGGTTGACCGTGTCCCGCATGGCCCCGTCGTTGAACGTGATGCGTGACTGGTAGGAATATGTCGGATAGTTGGAGCATTGTGGCCAGCCGCCGTTGGGCTTCTCCGTGTCGATCAAGCACTGCAATCCCTTGTTGATCGCGACTAGATACTTCACTTCACACGTCACGTTATAGAAATCCAGCAAAAAATCTATGCAGCCTTGCATGACGTTGTCATCCAAGACGTTCGAACGGTTCGGGTTGCGCGGGTGTGGTTGATAGCCCGGTCCATCTTCGCCGTGGCGACGGCCATCATAGAAAAAACCGCCGTTTTCCTGGTCTTGCACGGCGACGAGTGCATCCGCAGCTTTCCGGGCCACGTTCAAGTACCGGGTCTCGTTCGTGACCTTGTACATTTCCAGGTAGACCTTGCCGACGAGGCGGGTCCCGCCCTGGAGCGAGAACTCGTCGTAGAACAGCGGGCACGAGTCCCCACGGTCGCTGTACATCGAGCCATCGAGGTCCGACCCGATCGGGAACCCGCCGGCGCGCTGGAGCGTCGTCATCTTCCACAAGGCCTTCTCCAAGCTCTCCAGGATGGTCTGGTTCACGGCAGACGTGTTATCGAGCTTAGCGTTCACGTGCGTGTAAGGCCAAGTCCAGTTGTATGCTGGTTGTGAGAAGCGACCTTGCTCGCGATTGCACGTGTCTGGCTCGGTCAAGTAGTAAACGGGCAATACCACGCCGACTGCAGCCGTCATCAAGAGGAGCACGACCGTGCTCGCGGCACCGAGCACCGGTTGCGCGTCGCCGCGGCGTTCCGAGCTAGATCTTTGTCGACGCGCGATCACGGATCTATTTTTGGCGCTGGCGACGCACTCCACGATCAAGAAGGCGTTCCCGGTGAAGCCACCGGCATAGAAAATGATGAAGGCGAGGAACACGGCCTTGTCCATGTCGAACATTATCTCATCCCACCAGGTTACGAACGAGAGCCAGAAACACGCCACGGCCGCACCGGAACAGCTGGCGAATATCATCGCCTTCAAGATGCCGAGATTCTTGCCGGCTTTCTCGGATGGCCTCTGGATCCCGTGAAGGAGTGCTTGGATCGAGAGGGGGGTGGTCAACAAGCCGAGGCCGAAGACCGCGGGAAGGATGAAGGGGATGAGCAAAAAATCGTAACGATACACGATAGAGAGGGCCACCAGGGCAGCGATCGCCCCGGCACCAAGGACGATCCCGAGTATTTGCAGGAAACCAACACGTTTTGCCATGTGTGAGGCTTTTTTCCCAGGAGTTAAGAACCTTCCACGCGAGGCTTGAGACCGAGGAAATCACCTGGATCCATGGGTTAAAGGATGGTGATGGGGAGATACTTGTGCCAGTAGTTGCGCAGCTTGGTCGTCAACGCGCCCAAGTCGAAATCAATGAAGAAATTTCTATAATTTCCGATCGCCTCGATCTTATCGATCAAGTGGGAGAGGTGTTGTTTCTCGCTGGACACTTGCTCCTTGATTTTCTTGAACTCGTATTCCACGCCATCGCGGAATGCGGTATTCTTCCTTAGCTCGTTCCATCTTAATTCGGAAAATCCTTGATACGGAATCGTGAGTTGATCGAGGGCTTTACCGAAGTCGATGCGCACGATGATGCCTTGCTGGACGATGAAATGGCGCCAATCAACATCGTACATGCTCAAGACCTGGTGGAAAGCGTGCTGCCTGCCGAGCTCGTGGAAATATGACTCCATCTGGTCCTTCTTGAGAGGCTGGCCTTTGACGTATGTCGTGATGATGACAGGTTTCTCCTTTTTCGGTTCTTGCTTCCAGACGCCGAACATGTACCTGCGCGGGCATAGTTCTTGGTCGAAAAAATGAATGCCCATGTGGAGGCCGAGAATTTCCCGCATGAATTCGGGCTGCCATAGTTCCTTGATAAAAAAAACCGGCAAACCCATGTTATACACGTGGAATTGCTTGAACTGGTGCCAGTTTCCCTTGATCTTCAGCTCGCGGCCATCCATCCGGACGTCGAGCTTCTCCAGGATGTTGGCGAGGTTACCCGGCGTGATCTTGCCGTCGATCTCGATGTATGGCAAGATCTCGATGAGGTCTAGCCACGCTCGCTTCCCGTCTCGGTCGTTCTGCGCAGACATGGTTGCCGGGCCGGGATAAGGGCCTTTCCTTATTTGAGGCTAGTTTTATGTCCGAATGAAATTATCGAGGACGAAATCTAACGGGGCTATTGTTTCTATTCTTTCTTCCCATTGACAATTGTAGGCTGTTTACACCTTTATTATTCGAACGGCTTGCTGCACGGAAGCCACGGTTTTTGTCTGAGAAACCGATCATCCGGTTGTTTCAGATAATGGTTTTCTTTCATCTACTTCAAGCAGCATCATCTTCTTCAGCACGTTTTGCTCTTCTATGATCATCATGATACGAAAACACGTGCAAAAAAAGGAGCATAGAGTTTCCATCGTAATTAAAACGGCGTTTGGTGCGGTTCTCGCCCTCTCGAACATTTTGATCTGCTGTCCCGATTGTTTTTCCAGCGATGTCAGCCGCAACGGCACCCGACCCCGCGAGAACGGCCGTGTCGATGCATTCATCTGCAACAATCTAGATTGTCGCATCCATCGCGGAAAGAAGACCGGAAGGCAATTCACCGTGCTCACGTCCGGCG
>JAUQYZ010000311.1 GCA_030587475.1 Candidatus Sigynarchaeum calidifontis | reverse complement strand
TTGGCGCTTACCACCGGTTTTGATGCGCGCCCCTCATGCATCACCCTCTCTTGTCCTCTCCTTCCCTTGCGCCGAAACAGCGCGCACGCGAATATGACCATCAACACCATGAGAAAGCTCGCGATGATCGGAAAGCCAGTGAGCGAGTTCATTAAATGACTTCCCACGATCACGGCTATAAATGTTCCGGTGCTTGACGAACCGATAAAAGCCGACCGCAGCCCTTTTTAATGATCAAATCACTTAGTCTTTACATAATATGTATGATTGGAATTACACACTCGAAGCTTCCTCATCCTTCGAAACTCCCATCGGGTTATCTCAATATTTGCTGCTGCCTCGATTTCAAGTAGGTCTGGATGAAAGCTGGTATTTTGCGACTATTACAGGAAAAGGACAAGTCGGCTTGTGGGTACAACCGTCATTGTTGGTCGATGTGAATATCTCTGCGGATGTCTGGATAGACGGAGCAGTTCGGAATAAAGGAATGATCGGCAGATATACGTGGACAGGCGATGGACAAGGGAAGATCGTTTATGCGTTGGCAAAGGATGATTTGAGAGAAGGCGATATAGCCTATTTTTCCTTGAAGAATATCACGTATTCCTTCAAGATTAAGGAATTTTCCTTGGCTGTAGGTTTCTATTGGAATCTTCTTTTGGGTCTTTGGGTACTAGACCATTATGAATATGACGTTGTTACGCACGGAAGTGGTTGGTTTACAAACACCCTTGGGTTGTTTGGGATCACGCTCAATTCTACAGATCCAGGCAATCCCGCCGTCAATTGTTATTGGACAATCCTTACGGGCTTAGAACAATTAGGCGTTTATACTGCTTTTTCCCTTTTGACGGAACAAAACATCAGTTTCTTGACTATTGCAACACGGCCATATTTGAGATTTGAATTTACAGCGACCTTGGAGAGTATCATTGGGATTAGGAAAATAAGGATAACCGCGAACTCGTTGGCAGAAATTTCCAAATATATAATAATCATCGACGGAGTCGAGATTCTAACAGGGTCAGACCTTTCCACAGATATAGCCCTTCCGTTTAACATGTCAATCGGAAATCACACGGTTGGAGTGATGGTGTTCGATGCTCTCGGGAACAGTCAGTACAAGGAACAATCTATGTCTTATACTCCCGCACCAATTGTAATTCTAGAGATTGCAGTTCTTGCCATAGGTCTCGTTGCTATGCTTTCCATCGCGCGTAGAATTGATAAAAACTCAAGAGTTAAGGCGAATAAAAACTGCGATTTCATGAAATGAAATGATGTGGGGAGCACGGATTATTGAACGTCCGATGATAATGGAAAACCACAAGTTATCCAAAGATCGTTCCCCCCTTTTTTTTATTGGGATATCTTGTACATTATTTCAGCACTCGGCATGGCTAATACGAGCGCCTTGATCGTCACTAGAACCGCGGGAATGGGTATGCGTTAAAAAGTGATGGATCCGGGGCGATTTGCCAGGCCAAATGTATGGTGGGAAAAAGATGGCCGATCCTGGTGACAAGAAACATGAGTTGACGTGCGATGCGTGTCACAAGACGGAAATCCAGCATAAAAAACGGTATTTATACACCACGAAGTCCGAAGCATTGCACGCGAAGTTCGGGGAATGCTTGCTCTCGCTGTGCGAGGAGTGTTACCAGCGATATGCCCCGAAAGTCCGACCGCCTGCTGGTACAATGTGCAGGGGATGCGGTAACAAACTGAGCACGAAGGACGTGCGCGTGGAATTCATCAAGGTCAAGGATAAAACCTATCGTGTGGATCTCTGCGCGACATGTCGTGATGCATACCTGAATGATCCTACATCGTTCAAGATAAAAATTGGTAAAGAACTTGAATGGCAAGAAAGGAACAATTTGAAAGCCCAGATCCAGTCGAAATCGAGGCTATCCAGGGAGCTCAGCGCGGAAGCGGACATCGCCTTTTGTTTCTATGCCTCAATACCTTTACTCTTTCTTGCCACGCTATACTTGATCGGCACGACAATCCCGATAACTCTCGCCAAGAACATCCTGCTGGCTTGCTTGATAGGAGGTCTTGTTCTCCTTTCCATTTTCGGTGGCATCAAGATTCACAAGATGGCGGGTGGAACAGCCATTCAATTGCAAGGCATTGTCGGGACCATGATCGTCTTGAGTTCTATTTTTGCGATGTTCATGCTCTTCGATTTAATCATCACATCGCAGAATGGCACGGAACTTGCCCGGCTGCAAAATAACATCTCAATGTGGGGGTGGTGGTACCAAAACACCACACCTTGTGCCAACCTGGGCCTGGATGCTTGCTCACAGGCCCAGAGTGAGGCAGCTGCCAACATGCTCCTGAATTCGATGGGAATCGGCGTTCTCGCAGGTTTTCTTTATGCGATCATTGCCGTAATTGTGATATTCATCGGATTCGGCCTGAAAATGAACTTCAAGACGATCTTCAGCCAAAATCGAAGTGATACACCGCCTGGATACAAGGCAGTTGCGATCGCGTGCTCGATCGCGGGTATAATATCCCTGATATCCTTCGTTTGGACCTTGTACACGACAAATATCGGAGCGTTCCTTCTCCTAACGGTCTGCACGGTCATCGCCGTTTGCGAGTGGTTGAAGCCCTCAAAAAAATGAGTTGAATCGAATCGATTCCACGTCGTGTTATGGCCGTGATACCTATCGTTCCATCCCCAGCTTCAAGACGAGGGGAACGTTCTCATCCGGGGTGCTGGTTTCCCGCAACTTCTGTACAATGTTGCTGACCTTGTTCTCTAGGATTTTATCCCGCGTGAGCACGAGAAATCCCATTAGTGGCCGTCCATATTTCTTCGTGCACGTGGCCATGATTTTGTCCAATTCCTTCTTGTCCTTAATGTGGAAGGGGCCACCGATGATCTCGTGTCCAACCTTGAGCTTTTTTCCAAAGTAATATGGCGGATCCAAGAAGTCGCCTTCGATCTCCAACCACATGGCGATCGATCCTCCTGAACTGACATACACGCCGGGGGCAGATTCCTTTCCTTTCTTCCACAGCACGTTCGTCGGGAGGATCTTGTGAATTGGTAACTGGACGTACACGTATTGTGTTCCCTTCTCTTTCTTGAACATCGAAAAATCCCAGAACAATACTGATGCCCGGTGATCTTCAACATACTTCATCTTTGAAACGAATACAATCCTTTTATCCGTTATTATCAGCTTGCCAACCGCAGGAGGAAAGAACAATTTTCCCGCCATTGATTTATACGCGGACATCGAAATGTTGACGCCGTCAAACGAAGCCACGACACTCTCGTTGATTGCCATGATGTATGCACGCATCTCTCTGTGGTATTAGAACTTCTCATCATGAATGTTATAAAGGTGGAGGGAATGATTTTTTAAAAAAAGAGTTGGCACGCATAAGGATCGTAAACCAGGAACGGGGGTGGTAGCCAGTAAATGCTGTCCACGATGAAAGCGACGCGTAAGCAAATCTGTATGAACGAATTGCAGCATTTTTTTCGACACTGTTAATCAACCTTCGAGTAACATGCCATATTTTCCGAGGAATTCTCGGAAGCTATCGCTAAAAGAATAAAACTTTGGGTTCGTCGCGCCGTCCTGGATGAGGATGTTTGCCATCACTAACTGTTTAACGTGGTAATTGGCGTTCGAGTATTTCATACCGAGGCTATTCTCGATTTCCTGGATCGTGAGCCTTCCGGTTTCGCCCTTCAGCAAGTGATCGATGATCCCGCGCGATTGACCCATCTTGAGATGCAAGAAGAAAACCTTCTGTTCCAGGAAGGCGGAATCCGAGAAGAACGCGCGCTTGCCTTCGAGATGCGCCTCGTGGATGAGGCCGAACTCGAGCAGGATACGGAGGTGGTGGTTCAGGACCTTGCTCCCGCTTCCGAGCATCGACTTGAGTAGGTTGAAGAAGATGCCTGGACTGCTCACGACGATCTCGTGGATTCTTCTACGTCGATCGTTTTCCAAGACAATCGGTTTGATGATTGACATGTTCTCCCGGATTTGTTTCGTCCGGACGAGCATATCAATTATTTTTAGGGCTTTTCGTGCATCTACCTTCAGAACCCGCTTGATTCGGTTGTATAGACGGGAAAGGATGATGCGGTGCCCGTTTCGGTATTCCTCCAGGAGAATCTCTTGGACTTCCTTCGGGATAGAGGGGATCTCCATCCCCCGGGCAGAACCAGCCCCGACCTGGGCCAAGGAGTCGTCTGTCGCCACCTTAGATGCGGCAATCATGTCATCCCTCTTGGAAGGATCGAGATCGGTTTTGGACGCGCCACCGGAGCGGGCCTCCCCCCCTTTCGATTCGGGATCTATGCTCGCCACTTCAGGCCCCCTCCCTCCAAGGCCTTCTTGACAGGCGATCCCTCAACGTGGTCATATCCTCGGCGATCTCTGCATCTTCAGCGGAGGATCCAGCCTCCGGATTGCTATCAGGGCGCGCTTTCAAGAGATCGAGCATCGTCGTCGGTGCTTGATAGGATCTGAAATCGTTCAATGGAAACGCAGAGTGATAGAGCCTTGTCGCGCCCTCCGGGTCGAGGCTAGTCCCTCCCGATACCAGGGTTCTAACCTTGCGAAGTAGCTTGCCCGCGTAGGTTTCGATCAAGGAATTAAGCTTCACTTGTTGAGCGAAGAGGAACGCTAATGCGGCGCCCCGGCCATCCGTGAACAAGAGCACGTGTGCCGCCCCGACCTGGATCCACCTTGCGCCACCATCGCCCGGAGAACCAGCATGCGCCTTGATAGCCTCGACAATGTCCGCTTCGTCCATTCTGGTGTCGGCTTCATCCTTCCCGAGCGAGAGGAGCGGAAGATCCTCTGCAGCAAGATTTTCGCTTGGGACAAGAGAGGGAGGCGGCGAGGTGTGCTCCGCGGGCTTCAATGGCGCCGGACTGAGTGCACTCACAGAAAGAGGTTCAAGTATCTCTATATCCTTATCAGATTGACCCTTCCTCGGCATTTCTCCTTCCGTATTCTTAGGCTTACTCTCGTTTGGCCTCGTCTCACTCCCCGATAGCGCTGAATCGCGAAGATTCTTGGTACGCTTGCGCTTGATCAAATAGGCTCCTGATATTATTGTTATTAGAAAGACGAAGAATAATGTGACAATCGTAGATGGATTCGAATACGTGTTCAAAGGATCATATCCATTATTAACCTCCCAGCCATCCGAATAGCCATCTCCATCTGTATCTGTTTTCTTCGGGTCCGTGTGGTAGACGAGTATTTCGGCTCCATCGCTGAGCAAGTCTTCATCTGAATCACTCGAATTCGGGTCGGTTCGAGTTACAAGAATTTCATATCCGTCAGAAAGATCATCCTTATCAGTATCCTTGAAATCGAAGAAGTAGGCCATATCGACGCTGTTCGCAACAAAATCCAGCCCATCTGCTGAAAGCGCAACGTTCTGCATATCCTCACTTGTATCATAAGACCAGAGAGGGGTTGCGCTTGTCTTATTAAAGAAATAACAATTGCGACCGTCCCCAGCGGCTAGGTATTGCCCGTCCGCCGAGATCGCCACCAACACAGCTCCGATAGAATTGTTATAAGACCAGATAGGGGTTGAACTAGTCCTATTGAACAGATGCACCTTGCCGCCGCTACCCGCGGCGATAAACTGCCCGTCCGCCGAAATATCCACACCTTTCTCGGCCATGAATCGGAGCAGCTCTTGCTCGCCGGGCGCGAGGGCGGCGAGGCCGGGCGGGACGAAGCCGTCGCCGGGGTCGCGGGGACGCAGCGGGACGAGGAGCCGGGCGGCAAGGTCGCGCACGACCATGCCATGATGACGGTGGAGAATGCTGGCGCGGCCATCGTCGCCGAGGAGGTCGTAGACCTGGCGCCGGGTGAGGAGGGCGCGGCACGACTCGATGACGTCGATGCGGTCGTCAGGCGTGCCGCGGGCGGGGTCGAGGGCCGCGTCGATGCGGGCTTTCAAGACACGGGAAGCGTCTTGGTCGCCCGCCCGGACGAGCGACTGGAGGAACCGGAAGGCGACCGCCTTGTCGGCGACCGCGCCGAAGTCGTAGCCGCCGTCGATCCAGCGCTCCAGGTGGGCGGCGGCCGCGTCGAGCCACGCGCCGAGATCGTCGACGTGGTCGGGGATGCTGTTGCCGTGGAACAGCCCGTAGAAGTAGAACGGAGGTCCATCGAGGCTGGAGTCCAGCCCGGCATCGTTGATGACGTCGATGAGTAGATCGAGGTCATCCGCCGCGATCCCGCCTTCAAAGCGACGCTGGAAGTGCATGCCGAGGCCGACCTCGCACCGCGGCGTGGCATCGACCGGGTATTCGGGAATCTCGGACTCGTCGTATCCATAGCCGGTGATCGAGTCGGCATCCTCGGGGTCCATCATCCGGGTATGATACTTGCCCGTGGCCTCGAAGTAGACCTTGGTCTTGATTGTCTCGCCATGCTCCCCCTTGACCCTGCGTTTTCGATGGAAAATCGTACCCGTGAGCGTCAAGTACTCGATCGCCGCGGCGATGGCCCCGTCGTCCAACCCCGTCGCCTCGCGGAGACCGGCGGCGGAGATGCCCTCGCCGCGGGCTCGCTTGATGCACCTCAAGACCGGGATGGCGGCCGGGGGAGGCGAGTCATCAAAAACATTGCGCCGCGGATTCGGCGGTTCCCTCGGCTTCGGCGGCGGTTGATAGCCCGGCGGAGCCTCCTTGTACACGATGCCGGTGATTTCCTTGCCGCTGTCCATGACTTGATTTTGGAACCACCTGATGATGAGGCCAGCTTCGACCAATTCGACGATCGCCTTGTAGATGACCGGAATCTTGAAATGCAGCGAATCCCACAGGTCCATGTCCCAGATGCCCTTCTCACCGGCTCCCTGCACGCGGGCCATGATGGTCGTTTTCGCCCGCTCGACCTCGTCTTGCCCGTCCATGAAATCACCATGGCAACGCGAGTATTTAAGGCTTCGCGTCGCCGGGCGGGAGGCGCCGGCGTGGCCGTGCGCCGCCGTCGGGGCGCGGGGCGGGAGGCCGAGCCTTGACGAGCTCGGGGCAAGCCCGTGCCGATCGGCGCGTCGATGCCATGTCGGTCGAACGCGGCGCTCTCGCCTTGATCGTGCACGGGTTTGAAGAAGAGAAGGAAAAGGTTGGAGGAATGAGGGAATGCAGGGGCAAAACGAAGTGTGCCGTCCAGGCCTACTAGAAAGCCGAGTAAACCGCGGCATTTTATCCAGTCCGGTTAATGGTTGTTGGAGTTGCTTCTAAGAAGCTAATTTTACAACAGAGTGGGAAATTCTACTCATGGCGTCTAAACGACACCAGATATATAATCTGTGGGAAATAATGTTTGCGTTAAACGCGGGCCCAAGCACTTCAGCCCCCCATTCCTCCATGGGTATGCCCACATTCCCCCACTCTCGTCGTTCGCTTCATTCCGGGTCCGATGACTCGTTCCCGCCAACAATCTTCGCCGGCTTGTCTGGCGTGCACCTTCGTCCTTTCTGTCTACATCCCGTGGTATTCTCCATGCGGGCTGCCGCAATCGCACCAACATGCTTCGGACTCGACAACCCACGAATGTCTAATAACCTTGTTGATATAAAAGCCTTTCGTCGTATAACCTCGATCGGACGCATAACTCGGCGTTCCGTGAAAGAATCTGAATCGCCGACACGGAAATGCCTAATGCAATCGTAGTAGCCGGAACAAGCGACATCATGCCTCCAGGCGGTTCCATTCGCGCTATTAAGGGGAAGAACACGTCCATTCAGGATCCTGTCACCATGATAATCCAATGTCACGGATTGCACTGGCCGGGAATCTTGATATTTTATAATTACAATTATAATTATAACGGAATGGCGATATAAGGATCAAGACTCAAGATTCAAGTACCAAAATCGAATCATCGAGCTAACTGGAGGCAACTGACCTTGTCGCAAAAAACGATATCCTTGCCAGAACCACTCTATAACAGATTGAAAGCGAAGAAGAAACCCGGTGAAAATTTCCCAGAGTTGATATCTCGGTTGTTGGATCAAGAAGAGCATCATCAGAAACCTCCAATAACGAAGTTTTTTGGCATTCTTGGTGACAATAGCGAAGAATGGGATAAGATCGAAGAGGATATTTACAAGAATCGATTGCGATCGTCGGGTCGCGATAGGCTTGATTTCGAGGATGAATAGGGAAAGAAGGGCGATCGTGATGGTATTCGTCGATTCCGACCTGCTCATCAATGCATTAAAGGACTTGAATTCCAAGAGCGAAAAGACAAACACGATAAGAAAACGCGCAAAGAAGTTTCTTGAATACTTGTTCAACAATCATCCCGTGGTCAGGACCACTGTCTTCAACCTTGCCGAATTGTATGCCGGGGCATATCAATCAGAGCGAGTTGCAAAAAACGTCCAGATCGTCGAAGGATTCTTGGAACATTTCGACGTGGTCTATCCAGTGTTAAAAAGCGCCAAGGAATATGCGAAATTAACGGCTGATCTCGAAAATCGGGGCACTCCCGTCGGATTCTCGGATTTATGGATCGGATGCATCGTGATCTCCGAGGAAGATGTCCTTTACACTCGAAACATCGGACATTTTGAAAAGATCCCTGGCTTGAAGGTTATCGATTGGTCCCAGCCACCGAGCGAATAGTTACGTGAAGAATTTTAATCGCAATTTGGACACAGGGAATTTTCCCTTCTGATCGTAATGCGAAGCGAGTCGGCCGCCTTCGGCGGCCGGAGAAGGCTGCCGTGTCGTATTGTGCACACGAGGCCGGTACGTGATGAAACTAGCTATCATTGATCAATGAAATCGAAGATTCCGGTCGAAAGTAATATGAATCCGGGCGATAGATCGATAGCATGTTAGGCTAGCGTAGATACTACACTTGCACGCCCTCGGCACGCCACCCGCCCCTTGTTTTTAGCCGGCGATCTCCACGGTCGCCCCAGTCCCGATGCCATGTGCCGCGAGCACCTTGTCTATGTCGGCTAGGATGAATGGCTTGGGGATGAACCCGGACGCGCCGCATTGGGTCACGTGCCAGATGACGTCATCCGGCGGCAGCGCCGTGATGAAATAGATGGGCGTGTTCGCTATCACGGGCTCGTTCTTCAAGCTACTGCAGAGCTGGTACCCGTTGAACCCGGGCAGCATCACGTCCAGTAAAACGAGCCGCGGACGCGAGCGGGCGATCTCCCCCACGAGGTCATTGCCGATCGTGAGCAACCTTGTCCTCACGCCTTTCTTGGTCATGTGAGCCAGCAAGAGCTCCAGCATGTCGCGGTCGTCGTCCACCACCAGCACGTCGCAGTTCTCGCTGCACCCGTTGTCCTTGGCCATTGTCATGGTACCATCGACCTCACTCGCGGCCGTTCCTCGCGGGTCATTCTTGTCCCCGGACGATGCTTGTTCATTAGATCCATGCAGCGACGGGTAGAAATCCCTGGCCCTTGCCGGAAAGGGCGTGATCCGGCCGCCGGGCTCATGAAAAATAGGTCTTTTGAACGAACAGAAACCTTCCAGGATGAGATCCTATGCTTTTATATCAACCAGGATGAGGCCCCATGCTTTTTATCGTGCGTGATTGTCATCATTTTCATGAGTTTATTGGTCAGGTTCTTGCGTCGGGGGGGCCAATCTCGCCGATTACATCCAGAAGGCAATCTGGAAGTGGTCCTCCTCGGCACGGGGACGCCGCTGCCAAACAAGACGCGAGCATGCGCGTCGACATTGGTGCTGGCGGGGGCGAAATCGTTCTTGATCGATACCGGGCGGGGTTTCCTGAACAACTTCGCGAGCACCGGCATGGCCGATGTTACAGCAGTGTTTTTCACCCATTATCACTCGGATCACTTCGGCGAGTTCGGCGAGTTCATGGTAACCCGCACGTTATGGGGCGCGAGCGAGCCGTTGACGGTCATCGGGCCGCCGGGCGCGAAGAAAACCATAACCAATTTGCTGGATGCGTATAGCCTCGATAATTCCTACCGCAAGGCCCATCATGGAAGCAAGTGGTCTGAAAAAGGGATGGCGGTCGACATCCAGGAGCATATACCGGGGGTTGTCTACGATGAAGGCGGCGTCACGGTCTCCATGTTCACGGTCGACCATGATCCCGCGTCACCCGCGGTAGGCTATCGGTTCACGTACAAGAACCGGGTTGTAGTGATATCGGGAGACACGAAGAAAGTGCAGGCGATGGTGGAGATGGCCGATGGCGCCGACATTCTCGTCCACGACGTGGCGAGTGCCAGGATTGTCGACTTGATACAAGGATTCCTCGATCCGCGGTGGGGGGAAATTGCCCGGGATGTCCTTAGATACCACGCTCTGACCCACGAAGTCGCCGAGATCGCCCGGGATGCAAAGGTAAAGAAGCTGGTTCTCACGCATTTCACGCCCGCCTTTTTTTCGAACCGGTTACTCGGAGCATTTTTTACAAGGGGCATGCACAAGATCTTCAAGGGAAAAATAATCGTGGGAAGGGACAAGATGCGAGTTTCTTCGTAGACCACTTCCATGAAAAAAATGCACTCGACTTTGACTTGTCGGCGCTAGGCCGGCAAGCCGCGAATCCCGACGGTGGCGACCATCGATTCTCCCCGGATCGATAGCCAGTTCCGCGCGGATCGGCTTATATGGATAGTGAACTGGGTTAACCAAACAATCACACCGATCGATATATTACCCATTATGGTTTCCCAACCATGTTAAAATCTACTAGCGATCGCGGCGAGCCCGCGGGGAAGGCGACTTTCTACAAGAGCTTCCAGACCATCATGCTCGTTGCCGCCATCAGTCTCGCCGGACTCATCGTTTATGCCACTGTTGACAACGTGACGCGGCCGATCTGGTCGACATCCCATTACCACTTCAACGTGCAGTACCGGGCGGGCAACGACACCGCGATGACCGAGGTGGTCAACAACAGCCTCGTCCCGTGCTTGCAAATGTACGCGCGCCATCCCGACTGGAAGGCGAACATCGAGTTCCAAGGCCTCATGCTCGAGTGGATGAACCGCCTGGGCAACACGACACGCCTCACGGACGTGTACAACCCCGACACGCACTCCATGATGTATGGCCTCAACGGCATGGACCTGCTCAGGTACCTCGTCAACCGGAACCAGATCCAGCTCGTCGTCATCCAGTACAGCGACGCGCTAGCCATCGCGTACCCGTACATTAACTTCTACAAGAGCATCAAACACACACGCGGCTTGCTACGTGACCTTGGTATCATCAACGACACGGACACGGATGCCGTGTCCCGCGCCGTGCTCCTCCAGGAGGGCCAATTCATGCTCGGCGCATCGCGCCAGACTCGAGACTTCCGGCTCCCCGGCATAGGCGGCCGCCCCGTCTACGACACGTTCCTCACGACCCGCGAGAGCCTGTCGTATTTCGGCGTCAAGCAGAATGCCCCGATTTACACATACTCGACCGGCGGTGAGCAGATATACGTGCTCCCGTATAATCCCGTGCCGAGCATCGAGGGCGGCGTCCTCCACCACATCCTCTGGTTCCAGGACGGCGAGAACATGAACGCTGGCGAGGGTGAGACGTGGTCAGACGTCGGTTTCGTGAATAACACGGACGAGGCCGAGCATTTCCCCTATGATCCGGCCAAGCAGCTCAACCACGAACGCCGGCTCGAGGACCTCATGGCCATGGGCAACGTGTTCGTCACCCTTGACGAGTGGGTGGCATACTTGCTCGATCGAGGCGAGGCGAGGCCTCTCGACCGCTGGGTGCCGGAGACGCACTGGTCGGTCTTCCGGTACCGTTCGTCGTTCGTCTGGATGGGGGAGACTAAGGGCGAGACCGCGTACGATGATAACGAGATCTGCGCGCGCAACTACCACACGCACAAGGTGCTGCTCGCGACCGAGACGTTGCTGAATTATTCCCTCGGTATCGGCGCCATTACCCCCGGCCAGTGGGCCACGATGTTCGTGAACCTCACCCGTGCCTGGCTCGACCTGGCCGAGGCCGAGGTCACCGACTCGACGGGCCTCGGCCCGCGGTCATACGAGGGTCTTGCAGCGATCAACTTGACCGGCAGGGCGTTGGCCACGGCCCGCGCCATCCAGCTGTTCGTCATCAACGCCACGCCCGGCTTGAACGCGTCGGTCTTCACGATGCACAACGCCATCCAGCTGCTCCCGTCCAACATTGGTACCGCCAACCCCGTCGTCGTCAACGGGTCCGCCATCAACTTCACGACCGTTGGGTCGTCGTCGTTGCAAGCGATGCGGGGCGAGGGCGTCGGGCTGGACCTCAAGAACAACGGCTCGGTGCAAGTCACGATGGTGCGCCTCCATACCCCCTACGACTCGACATTAAACGGGACACGGGCTTACCGCGTGCGTATTCTCTTCCCGCGGACGACCAACCACACGGTCTATCCTGAACCTTGGTCGTACGCTAGATTCACGGGCGATTTTTCCAGGATGCAGTACTCGCCGTCGCTCTGGGAGAACATCTCCGTTTCCTTGACCCGCTCGGATTACAACGTGGACAAGGTAGACTACTACGAAGATTGGGACAAGGAACTCATTGATAACTTCGAGATATACCTCGCCCTCTCGAATGGCCTCATCTATTCGACCAACGGCCAGTTCGCGATCATCAAGAACTGCTCCCGAGTGCACGTGTGCGCCAAGTGGAACACGAATGACGTGCGGTTCATGCAGACGGAAACCCGGTCGGCCTTGAATCCCGCAGGCGAGACATGGGAGTTCTACGTCGTGCCGGGCGTGAACATCAGCCAGGCCATAGCGTTTGCCAGTCTCGTGAATATAAACGCGCCGCTGAGCCTTTCGGAGGCGGATTTCTCATGACCGAGACAAGCACGGCATCCTGGAAGCCCTGGAGAACACTTGTCGTGGACGATCCCCGCAAGCAGCTGTTTACCGGCGCGTGTGCCCTCGCCATCATGCAGGCCGCGATGGGTGTGTTCATGATCCTGGCGTCACGGTTCTTGTCTATGCTGCCGCTGAACACCCCTGGCGTCTACGAGACCATCGGCCGCTTCGACCACGTGCTCGGCCTGCGGTACTGGACGAGCCTGGCGTTCTTTGGGCTCGCTGCTTTCACGATCATCGCATCGCTAGTATACATGCAGAATCCCGATAACCCGGTGCGCAAGGCCACGGCACGGGCACTCGCCGTGGTCATCCAGCCGTGGATCGCCATCGCTCTTTTGGTCGTGGCCGCGCTCTGGCTCGTCCAAGCGCTCGATCCGGATGGGGATGTCGCCCAGATTTTCGCGCCACTTTATGGCATCGACGTTGAAGATCCGGTCGGCCGCGCCCATTATTTATACATCCTCGGGGGGCTGCCGATCGTCGAATTCCTTTTCTTCAGCATCGGCAACATCATTCTCCTCCCGTTCTCGTTTTACACGAGCGCGATGCTCTTGCAAGACACGCGCGCCGTGGCCATCCCGGGCAAGCCCTTCTCCGACGACTACGAGCAGCGCCACCGCCAGTACGCGGCAAAGGGGCTGTTTAACGGGGGGATCCTCGCCATCATCATCGGCGTCGCGATTTATGGCATCGGATTTTTACTCGGCTATGGCCTCGATGCCACGTGGCCCTTGTTCCCGCTGTCGAACTACCCCATGTACATGAACGTGTACCCGTGGTTCCCGGTTGCATTCGGGGCCGTGTGCATGGCCACGAGCATTGCTTATTACGTGAAGCCGGTCGTGCAGGTCCCGCGGGTACTCGCCTGGTACTGCGCGTTGGTGCTGCTCCTTGTCCCCGTCGTCGGATGGTTTTTCGGCATCAATCTCATCATCAACTTGCACGAGACGGGCAAGAACCTGGAGAAAAAGAACGCGCGCCAGCAGCTCTATTTTGGTTTATTCGCTGCCGTGCTTTCCATTCTCGTTCCATTGGCCGTGTTCCTCGTGATTTGAGTCTTTTTCATTTTTATCATTACTGGATGCACTCCTCGATGTTTTTTATGTCGTGAGGGGGAACGGATAGTGATCATGGCCGACAAGGAACGTCATTGCGCGATACACGTCAAGGTCGGGCTTCTCCAGCCAGCCACGAGAAAGCTGGATTTGGAACAAAACCTTGCCGTGCTGGAGAAGCTCGTAGAAAGAGCGGCACGGGACGGCGCTAGCATCGCATGCACGCCGGAATGCATGCTCGACGGGTATTCGTTCGAGGATCCCGCTTTTCAAACCAACCCGGCACGGTATTGTGTATCATTGAAGGAATCGAGATATGCCCGGGCGTGCAGTGGCATCGCATCGCGACTTGCCATCCACTTGATCGCGTGCATGTCGACGGTGGAGGGGAGTGAAACCCCGGTCTACCGAAACGCGGCGATCCTCTACGATCCGAAGGGAAAGGTCGCCGGACAGTATTTCAAGACCCACTCCACGAGTGGCAACGTGGAGGCGAAATTTTACCGCGCGGGCGATTCATTCCCCGTGTTCGACGTGGAACTCGGTGGCGTGGCTACTCGCATCGGCATCATGATCTGTTACGACAGGCAAGTGCCCGAGGTGGCTAGGATCCTTCGGGTGAACGGCGCGGAGATCATCTTTAATCCATCAGCCACGAACAACTATGCACGCGGTTGGAACACCCGGCTCCTCCAGACCCGCGCGTACGAGAACAAGTGCTACGTCGTCTCGGTTAATCATGCATTCCCACGCCTATGTGGTCGGTCACTGGTCGCAAACCCGTCCGGGCGCGTTATCGCCCGATTGTTCCCGTGGCAGCAGTCGCGAGTGGTCGAGCTTGACCTTGCCGCAGTTCGGTCGAGGGAGCACGATGTCAACACGCGCCGGCCGGAGATATATGGGGACATCGTCCGAAAGGAAGGGCTTTGAGTCATGAAATGAAGATCTCGAGAAAATATGATTTTTGTGGCAACGCCACAATCTTTATAAGGCCGTGTTGTGTCCTAACGGTAGGGAAAAGCGTTTGTGTGCTTCCGTCCGAAATTCCATCCAGTCGTCGGGTAGGTAGCATAGCTAGGATGAATTTTTCCCGATGCTAACGGCATATATCTCCCCGACAGCGACGATGGTCAGAGTATCGGTGGTCATCGCGATATTGCACATTGCGAACATCGAAAGCGTGATGGAAGGGGGCGCGCGGCGCTAGTGTCCCGTTGGCTCTCGGGGTCTGAACACGTCGTCCGTGGAAGAGCGGGATTTCTTTCCCCCTGGACGATCTGCCTGACTTCTCGGGCCATTGCCACCTGGTCGAAGTGAAAAAGATGCTTGCGGAACCGCTCATAGACATCCGTCGCGTCAAGATCGAGTGCCCGGCGTGTGGTAAGGTGCAGTACGTGAAGTTGCGCGTCGAAAGCCTGGTAACGAAGAACGGGGTCGTTTCACTCGTGATCAAGGCAGCTTGCGACCACGAGTTCCACCTGTACCTTGATAAACAGTTCCAGGTTCGCGGTTACGAGCGGATCGATGCGGTCGTTTCCGCCGAGATGCTCCAGGTTGACCAGGAGATCTCCGACTTCATGAAGGGAGAGGGCATCAAGGAACGGGTATCGGGCCGGTTTATCGGCAAACTCCGCAACGACATCGAGCGTGATAGGTACCTCGAAACCATCATCCGCTACTTCCGCGGGGCGGACGTGGCAGATTCCTACTGGGTAGACGCGATCAGTGGCCACCGGCCTGTGCCCGCAAAGTTCGAACCCGCGAAGGCATTCCCGCTCCCGCCGCTGCCGTCGTTCCCTGCACCGCCAGAAACCGTTCCCGCGAGCACGGCACCTTCCCCTCCGCCCTCGGGACCCGCGGCTGGCGCCGCGCCAGATCCTATTCCAGCGGCGGCTGTCACGGCGAGCAAGGCCGTTTCAAGCAAGGCCAAGAGCGGGCTGAAGGGCCTTCCCCCGCCGAAAGCGAAGACTTCGCCAGCACCCGTGCAAGAACCTATTGTAGCACCGGCGGAAGAACTGAAGGTTGAAATAAAGCCGGATCTCGCAGCAGTACCCATCGCATCGACCGTTTCCCAAGCGCCCGTAATCACGCCTGAAAAAGAGGCAGGGCCAGAAGCCGAGGCGGTCGCCACTCCCGCGCCACCCGCGCCCACGGAGGTTCCAGAGATCACGATGGAAGACCTTCGTGCGCAGTTCGAGGCCCGCGTCAAGAAGATCAACGACCTCATGATCAAGCTCGAGCTAGAAAACTTGAACGAGGCCGTGTCCGACATCGAGCTCGTGAAGAAAAAGGCCAAGCTCTCCAAGATCAAGGATGATCTCGAAGCACAGTTTAACAAGATCGTATCGGAACGAGGCCTCGACAAGAGCGACAATGCTAAACAAGCGGCTAGCTTGGCTTGATGTTCCAATCGGAAAACGAAGTGCCATCGTTCTATCCTTTGTTACAAAGAAGTCTTGGGATCACGAATCGCTAGGTAATGTTATCCTGGTACTCCACGTGCATTGCAAGTGATTCTGCGACCGTAAATTTAATAAAGGTCTTCACGAATAGAACCTCATGAACAGAAAATACTCTTTCCTCGTTTTTAGCCTGATCATCACGATCGGCATATTCGTCGTTATCATCGCCTTGTTAGGAATGAACAGACCCGGTCGCACGGTCATTCCCAAGGAATACATGGAATTCATTTGGGTGGTTCCCGGGCCTATATATACGGACATGTTGCTGTTATTTGCATTGCCAATCGGCGTTTTCGCCTTGATCTACGTGGCAACCCCGATCATTTCCAAGATCCTCGTCTTCTTGCACAAAATCATCATGCGCGGCGCCAAGTATGGCTTCGCGCAGCTCGGGGGCGAGATCAAGACCGGGTCCTTCTTGAAACGGGCGCTTTATATCAGCCTGTTCGCGTTCAACGTGAGCGCCATTCTCGTCGGATTGGGATATGGCGAACAATTCCGAGGGAATATTGGTCTCATAGATCCTGCTTTGACGTTAAACGAGTCGGAAGCGGTCTTCTTGGGAACGTTCTTGTTCGCGACTGCCGGGCTTTTCATCTTCATGCCCTTGTGGATCTTGGAGGACTCGGGCCTCATCATGTACCGGATATTCCCCAGCGAGCGTCGAGCGCCGGATATCGAGGGTGTCCACTCGTTATACGGGAACCTGTGGAAGGCGTATATCAGCATCTCGACGCTCTACACGCTCTGGGAGTACATCTCGAAATCGTTTTCTGTTTTGAATGGCATTCATGACCCGGCCATCCTCACGCCTATAATCTTGTGCGTGTTGCCATTCATCATCATCGGGCTCGTGTCTGTTCCCATGTACTTGTACGAGAAATACTTGCCTCGTCTCAAGAATCGCGTCTCTTCCGGGCTGCGCAGCTCGAACTTGCCCAGCATCCAGATACCCGATATCCGGCAGATAGGCGTCGATCACATCAAGGTCGAGTAGAGATCTCTGGCAGATCGTGCCTTTTTTTCTTAAGATAGGTAAGTTTTTGCTCTCCTTAAATCCGATAGCTTTGCGCGCAACCGGGCGATCTTTTCCTTCCATTTAGCACCAACGTGCATGATGATTGATATAGACGTTCTTGGCTTCCGTTTCTTAGCCATGACCTCCTTGGCGGCTTCTCTATCCATCGTGGATAGAATCTCCATGATTTTATCGCGATTTTCATCCGGTTTCACGAAAACCAGATTTTCACCATGTACGAGCAGATAATGACTC
>JAUQYZ010000259.1 GCA_030587475.1 Candidatus Sigynarchaeum calidifontis | reverse complement strand
TGTCATTGACTAGTTATAAGTTGACAGTTTGTTTCATTATATCTTTACAAAAACAGGGCGAAAAGTGTCAAGATATTGGAACTTGGTGTAAATTATAAAGAATAGAAGCGTAAAAACACGTATCCATCGATTGGAATTCATTTCTGGGCCTTGACCTTGACCACCAATGTCCTTATGAGATTCTTGTTTTCATCAAGCACGTGGATGCGGTCACCCTCGGGCCGGACGAGCACCTCCTTTTTTGCGAGTTTACGGCTGATGCAGTAGCCATCTCGCATCCATTTGAGAACCCCACAAGAGCTCAGCGTCCGATGGTAGAGCCCGTCCTTGTCCGGGCCATACACGACGAGAATACGACGGGAGGGCCGCTTTTCGGGCTCTTTTTCGTTATTTTGCGAATCAATGGAGGGCTTTTCAATATCGGCGGGGATTTCATCAGGCATATTCGCCTTGGAGCTAATGCCATCTTGTCGTTTCACGTTCATCTCCTTGGACAATTCATGCTTCTTGATCTCGCGGTGTAATCCGCCACCATACTCGATGCGGATGGTCTCGATGGTTTCCACGACGATCACTCGCGAATGGGCGGGCAAGGTGACTTGAATCTTGTAGCCGTTGTACGAGACCTCCCCTGTTTTGCTGACGCGGCGTGAGGTGCTGCGCTCCAGGTACTTGGCGACGTCCACGGGTGGATCCGGGACACGCAAGCGTTCCTTGAAAAACCGAGCCGCTGGCGTTTCTTTCGTCGTGCCATGCACGCGTACGTGGTATTGGCCTTGCAACCATTCGTCCAGCTCCTTGTTCAATTGGTCCAAGGCGTATTTCACCCCGTCCTTGATCCGGGCCCGCACCCAGGTGATGAACTGGTTTTCGACTGTTTCGTAGAAGCGCTCGATCTTGCCTTTGCCTTCCGGGCGACCCGGCGCGGTGTTCACGATTGCAATGCCATGGGCAGCACAGAACAACTCGAAATTGTTCAGCCGCTCACCTTGGGACTTGAACTGTGATCCATTATCCACGTACATCGCTTCAGGCACGCCGTGTTTTTCGATGGCCTCGTTTAATACGAGAATTCCATTCGAGAGCGTCATGTCCGTGTAGTAACGAAACGCCGGGCAGAAACGCGAATGATCGTCCAACGCAGCGAACCCGTAAACCCATCCAATGCCTGGCAGGTAGAGCTTCCCTTCGATGTCCATCTGGTACAACTGACCCGGTCGGACCATCTCGAACCGCTGGAACGTCTCCTTCTCGACGAGCTGTCGTGTTTGGAGCCCAGCCTCTCGCAAGACCCGATATATAGACGCGCGAGATAATAGCGGGTTGCCTGCTCTCGCCCATTGCTCGCGGAGATAATCCACGCCCCACGTGGGGTACTTGCGCTTCATGTCTGAGATCGATTGTTCCATCTCGGGCGTGATGCGCTTTGATCGTCTCCGCTTCGGACGCGGTGCAGTGTCCATGTCGTTGCATTCTCGTGACGCCGATCTCGCCTCGGCCTCCTTTGATGCGCGGATGGCGTTGTAAATACTCTGGCGGCTTACTCCATACTGCTTCGCCAGACCCATCACCTTCACGCCATGCGCTCGGGCGTCAGTAATAGCTTGAATCTCCAGAGGCGTCAAATGATGCTGTGTTTTACCCTTGATTTTCATATCGGTTTCTTCGGCCATGAGGTACACCCAAATCCATGGTGATGCACCCCTTCTCGCGAGATGAATTAAACGCGCGAGTCAACCGGTTAATGATACATGGAGATCTGGGGAAAAGGTCCCTTGATCGTGAGGCGGTCGATAACATGTCCCTTCCGTGATACTGCGTATCCCGCGGAAGGTGGCCGTGATGGTTTCGTCGTTAATAATTTACACGACGTGATGTCAACTTCAAAAGTGAAATCAGGTGGTATTTTTGGCCAAAAATGTAAAGATATAACTAGCACGTGGGGAGCACATGTAAAGATTTGTTGAGAAAAGTGTAAAGTTATAACCTAGTCAGTGACAAAAGTCGACGCCATGCCTGGCGGGAAGTGGTAACATCATGAACCGACCCTTGACACGAGCCGAGATCGCCAAGCGCATCGCGATCCGTGCCCATCATGACAAGGCACCTTCGACAACCATGCGGGAGCTGGCAGCGGCGTTCCAGACCTCGTTCCGCGTGATATACGACGCGCTGAGTAAACGCGTGCGAGCATGGGAAGCCATACTCCCGCCAATCGATCACGGGCAGTATCCGGCCTTGCTCTCGCCCGCCTTCCCTCCCGAATCGCTCGTGCCACGGGATTACCAGGCGAGCGCGGCGAGGGCGAGCGCGGCGCGGAACACGCTGCTCGTCCTGCCGACGGGGCTGGGGAAGACCATCGTGGCGCTGCTGCACGTGCAGGCCATCCTGGGTTCGAGGAAGGCCGGGATTTGCGTGATGATGGCGCCCACGAAAGCATTGCTGGTGCAGCACCGCGACCTGTTCCGGGATCACCTCGGCATGCACGATGTTGGCCTGGCGATCGTCGACGGCGAGACCACGCCAGATGACCGGAAGGCTTTCTATGCAGACGTTAAGCATAGGTTCGATTCTTAAGACGTTAAGCTCCACGTCCCAGCCTTCCGCGTCCCCCGTCGTGATCACGCGCACCCCGCGCCCGACGTTACCTTCTCAAATGAAACGAACCTATATCTGCTCCTTTTCATTTTAATCACCAGCTAAAATCAGCATTCCAACACGACGAGCGTGGCTATCGCCTTCCGAGACGAAAACATCAACAAGGAGAAAAGAGAAAAAATACACGGCAGCGAGCATCACGCCGCGCGTCTAGCGATTACCCCCCGTGAAAAGCCCCGGTCAGACCAGCCGCGCGCGCTATACGTTGACGAGCACGGCACGCTCTACTGGTTCGCGGACGCGAGCGGCAACTTCAACGAGGCCTTCGTGTTCACGCAGGACACCTACGCCGCCGACATGCCGTATGCCATCGGCGTCATGGTCGACTACGACCTCGACCACCGCTGGACCATCCCGTACGGCAACATCAACGAGCCGTGTCCTGACAGCTTCTTCCCGACCATCTGGAACTGCCCGGACGCGGACGAGTGGAAGGACATGTCCACCTACGCCGGCGATGTCGCGTGGGATACCTACTGCCGGACCGTGCTCGGGGACGACATGCACTGGTGGTCTTTTTTAATCAATCTCGGCGTCAACGTTGGCATCATGGTGGCCGCCAGTGCCGCGGAGTCGAATGCCATCGCGTTCGTCGTCACGTTCGTCTTGTTCTACGTGTGGAGCCAGGTCCAGGCGCCGCTCATGTCGACCATCGAGGACGCGTGCGACCCTAGTCGCTACTACCAGAAGCGCCAGCCCGTCGACATCACCGCGGGCGGCGTGGTCGGGAAGACCGGCTTCAACGAGGATGTGGAGGCCCAGGGCGCGGTCCCGCCACACGTCGTGGACCCGTGGCAGGAGCCCGACCCGATCTCGATGAAGGTGCGCATGTCAGATTATCACGATTACCACCAGTGGTACTATGACTATCACCTCGACCATATTTTCGACAAGGACATTGGCCTCAACTTGTGCTTAAAACGCGGTTCGATATTTTCGGGCGTGTTTCTTCAAAATATCGTCACCGCCTACTCGAACCATTATCTGAGAGCATACCCAGTTCATGATAGCAACCGGGGTAGCGGCCAGACGAGCGGAAATCTCGTTCCCGTCCTATCACTCGGCTTGCACGGGCTCGGCATGGGGGATTTCCTCATCCCCCTTGTCTTGATCAAGAAATGGGCGGAAACCGGTCAGTCATTGACGAATCTTACAGCTATAGAGAACATTGTATGGGGATTGTCACCGGGTAACTCACTTGCCTTGAGCTACACGTTCCCGTTGACCGAGTACCCGGGCGTGGTCGACCTTCCCGACCTCGTCGCCACCACCGCTGGCTCGGATCCAGCAACCGGGGCCGCGTGGTTCGACGTCACGTACAACGTGTCCCGCGCCTTCTACGACGACTGGCTCGAGGTGCTCCAGCTCCCCGCGGGCTCGGCGCTGCAACTCGAGCTGTTCGTGCAGCGCGAGGGCTGGAGCGTCGATGCCTGGGACGTCGACCTGGCGCACAACTTCGCGACCGCGCGGTTCGATGTCGCCATGAACGGCACGGAGCAGCACAAGGTCGTCACGGTCCGGCTGCCGGCGACCCGCGCGCGGTCATCGCGGGCAAGCTGGGTCGGCTACGAGACCGATTACAACCGCACGTATGGCGGCGTCCCCACGGTGACCATGACCTACGCGGATGTCAGTTACATCGCCGAGCAGGAACGCTGGCTCATGCAATACACGGACGGCCGCATCGGGCGCATCATGCCCTACTCGCGCCCGCTCGGCGACCTCGGGTACATCTTCTATCCCGCCACCAGCACGATGCCGAACTTCTACCGCTCGACGGAGGGCGAGGCCAACGCGCTCCGCAATGCAGATGGCACCATCGCCGTCCACGACTGGCAGCTCGGCCAGCAAGAGATGGCCTACCAGGCCGACCTGGCCATCACGTCCCTCGTCACGGAATTCGCCACGCTGTACCCGGCGAAGATGAAGCAAGGCTTGTTCGGCATCTTCCAGGGTGCCGACTGGCGCATCTGGCTCGTCGGCGTCGTCGAGACGGCCGTGCAGTCAGCCGCCGCCGCGGTCGTCGCCAAGGCCATCACGGGCGTCAAGGAAGTCCACGCCATCGTCGAGGGTGGCAAGGTCGTCCAGGTGGAAGTAACCAAGCGCTTCGGGCAAGTCTGGAACGTGGCAAAGCAGACCTTCGATTTCACGTGGAAGCAGCTCGCCATCGACTTGCTCAAGGACATCTTCGGCGCGATGTGGGACGAGGTCATCAAGGAGCAGCTGGTCTCCGAGACGCTGCGCATGTTCGGGCTACCCGACGCGTTCTGCGAGGAGATGGGCGAGTACTTCTTCTTCGGGGGCGAGCAATACCAAAACCGCCAGGAAGCCAAGGCCGCGAGGCAAGAATTCATGAGCGAGCTCGCCAAGTGCCAGGCGCGGGCCGCCTTGAACGTCGCCGGCGAGGTCAACGCGCGGATCGACGCGGCGGAGGGGAAGGCCCAGCTCGACACGACGGCCGAGACCGCGACCGCCAAGGCCGAGATCGCCTCGATCAAATCGGTCGCCAAGGAGAAGGCGGTCATCCTGGCGGCGCTCGAGGGCGCCATGACCTTGCGCGCGTTCGCCCGGTCGGTCGATAAGGGCTGCACCGCCGCGTTCTTGTCCGAGGCAGACGCGGACGCGGCCCTCGCGGGCGTCGACGTCACCTTGCAAGACTTCGAGATCCAGAACCTCGTGGCCGTCGCGTCCCGCAACCAGTACGCCCGGGCGTGCGTCCACGCGCTCGTGCAGGCCATGCGAACCGCCGTCGAGTACAACAAGGTCGCCGCCGAGGGCGCCAAGATCTCCCCCAAGGAGCTCATGGACTCCCCCGCCCTGAGGGCGCTGTTCCAGTGCCCCGCCGGCAACTACATGGGCATTAACGTCAAGCACGGCGACGTCACGACCACGTGGGTGCAGATCTGCGAGAGGCACGCGGCCATCGACGGGGAGTTCTTGTCCTTCCTCCAGGGCGCGGACGAGATCGAGTTCTTCGACCCGAAGAAGACGAAGGCGAACGATGGGATAGTAGAAACGAAAAAGGAGCGGAGAGCTCGCCTCTCCCAGATCGCCGAGCGTGCCGCAGATTGGAGAAACAAGGCGAACAAGGCGATGGCACGCGCCATGATCGTGGCGGAAACCCTGGAAGCGGAGGCCAAGGCAGCCGGGAAGTCGTTCTCGGTCACCTTCCGGGACCGTACGTGTAACACGATCGATGCCGTGGAGAAAGCCCTCTCCGCGTTCTTGAAAAGCGAGATAGACATCCAGCCGAACAACCTGGGCCATTTCGTCGGCGTGGTCGACGAGGCGGCGCGGGACTGGGCCGCGGGCGTCCAAGACAAGAGCCGCGTCGCCGCCTTGTGGCCGGCCGGGGCAGCGCCAGTCGAGGCCGCCGCGCCCCTGGTGACCGGGATCCAGGCTGCCGCCCAGCAGCACCCCGGCTGGGTCAAGGTCGCGGCGGTCGATGCTGCATTGCCAACGCAGCAGCGCGCCCCAGCCATCATCCCCGTGCAAATTCTCGCGTCCGCGTTGCAAGGGCACGTGCAGCAGTTCACGACCATCACGCCCCAGGACCTGATCGACCCCGCGTTCAAGCAAGATGTCATCGAATCCATCATGGATTCAAAAGCCACTACAAAGCAAGCAGCGATAGAGTATATCAAGACGTTAAAGGCGAAAAACCGATTCGAACTCGTTGCCGCCTTGTTCGAAGCAAAGGTGAAACAGTTCGTGCGTCGTATCGCCTCCACGGCGAACCAGCTGCAAGCCATGCCGGCTGGTGCTGGCCAGTACGAGACGCTGCTGGAACACGTGTTCGGCACGCAAGGGCGGTCGGCCATCAAGGCCGCATCGCAAGCTGGCGGCGGGAACGTGCAATTCACGGTCGAAAAAACCCAGTACAAGAAAGGCATCGACGTGAAGCTCGTGGCCAGGACTGCCAGCGGGGCCTACATCACGGGCGCCGGGTTCGAATGCAAGACGGAAGAAGATCTGGATTGGATCACCGGGGGCAACCTGGCCACCCAGCTCGTGAATCAGGCGACCCTTGCCGCGATCGATGGCGAGCCCGTGAGTAAGATGTTCGTCGTGGCAGCGGACGTGGGAGCGACGGACGTGCCCGTGACATGGCTCGACGGCACCAAGACGCCCTCGGCACCCCTCGGCTCGAAGACCGTGGCGGCGTTCTTGCACCCGGGCGCCCGCTCGTCGCATCTCAGCTCCGACGGGAAATCGGTCGTCACGAGGGACGCGAGCGGCAGGCTCGTCGCCGCGCAGCGGCTCGTGTTTTCCCCCGACCCTGGCAACCCGCTGCGGGCGGCGATGCTCATGCCGGGGGACGGCCAGGGCGGGCTCCAGCCGCTCGTGCAAAAGGCCGGCATCACCGTGGCATTCGATGCACGAGCGTATGGCGGGGCGGCGTACAAGCCCCTCACCAACCCATCTAACCCGGGGATCCATGCGTATGCCACCGCCAACGGCCTGCCCGGCACGCTCACCGTCGCCCAGTACAACCTCGCCAAGGCGCTCGACGCCAGCGGGGTGGATTATAAAACATATCACCGGGATGGGAATGGGAATCCGATCTGGAATGTACCTGGAACGACGCCGAGCAAACACCTAGAACTCATGCTTGATTGCGCGATGAAGGAATTGTTCGAGACGCAGCCGAAGACCGTGACGTTCTCGCTCGGGTTCCTCGTCGGCGGGCCACACGCGGACCTGGTGGCATTGGCGCGGCTGTTCCGGATCTGAAGATCTCGTGATAGATTCTTTTTTTTTAACTATCCATTCGTCATTCGTTCTCTATATCGAAGAGAGTGGAGATTATGATAATCTGTCGAGAGACCCCCAATGGATTTAAGTATTTCGTCAGATGTAAATGAGGGACAAAAAGAATGATGGATGGAACAAAGAGATAGAGTCGAATAACTCATGATTCTCTTGGATAGACTGACCACAAGCGGATACGCCCATCTTCAGAGCCCGTGGCAATCATGGTGCCATCTGGCGAGAATCTCGCCCATAAAAATCGAGAAGGAGGACCGGACCTGAACAAGCTCTTCTGCTCCCCTGTTCGAACATCCCATAATCGAACAGTCATGTCCCTTGAACAAGAAACTAGCGACAACCCATCCGGAGAGAAATACACTGGCCCAATGCCCCCTTCTAATGTCTTCACCGTGCCAGCAACGATATCGTGGAGCTGGATATTTCCATTGCATCCGATGGCAAGGAACCTACCATCCGACGATAATGCGATGAATGGGTGATATCCGAGCGATTTGAACGCTCGGATCTGTCTTCCCGTCAAGACATCCCAGAGCGCCATGCTCATGTCTTGATATTTTTCATTCCGTGCAACCAAAATATTACCGTCAGCAGAAAACACGACGGGATGCGTGATATCCGATCCGGCCGGTTCAAACTCGATCTCGTCCATCGACCGCAGATCCCATGCACGAGATGGGCGACATGATACCACGAGCTTGGTCCCGTCCGGCGAGAATAGGCCAGGCGACCGCGCATCGTTCACGACAAGCTTGTCCTTGCATGCTGAAAGGTCTCGCAAGTGTAACACACCATGGCGGGTGACCATCGCAAGCATGTTGCCATTAGGAGAAAATACCGTGTGTTGAATCCACATCTCCGGCATGGCTAGCAAGAGGGTGCCCGTGCGGGTCTCGAAAACGCGCGTCGTTCCATCTGGAGAGCAAGTGACAAATCGGGACAAGTCTGGTGAAAAATCAAGGAGCGTGACGTGCTCGTGAATCTGCAAGTCTAAATCCTCAAGCAATTCACCGGTATGCGCGTTCCATGAGAGCAAGTGATTGTACCGGGCGGCGGATACGATCGTGGAACCATCCGGGGAAAAAAAGACGGGGATCTTGTCATCTCTCGTTGATAGATGGAGTGTTATACCATCGGGAAAGACTATTGCGCCGTGGATCATGTTCGACCCTTCGAGAACCTTGATCAAATTCGGGCTCTGCCGGCGAGCTAGGACTTGATCGATGATATCAGGAAAGGCACCGGGAAAAATATCGACGACATCAAGGGAAGCAAGATTGCTAAAGGAGGCGGGAAGGGTAGTAAGCGGGTTGTTCATCAACTTGAGGGTCGTGAGGCTGGCGAGGCTGCCGAAGGATCCGGGCAGCGTGGCGAGCCGGTTGTCGCGCAAGTCGAGCGTGCGCAGGGCGCGGAGGTTGCCGAACGAGCCGGGCAGGCTGGCGAGGCGGTTGTACGACAGGTCCAGGCGCTCGAGGCTGGCGAGGTTGCCGAAAGATTCGGGCAGGCTGGCGAGGCTGCCCGGAGAAATGGGGGAGCCGCGGAGGTCGAGATAGCGGAGGCCGCGGAGATCACCGAACGACTCGGGCAGGCTGCCAAGGCTGCTTTCGTGGATCGTGAGGGTTCGCAGGCTGGCCAGGTTGCCGATGGAGGCGGGGAGGGCGCCGGTGCAGCGCAGGCACAGGTGCTCCAGGCTGGCGAGGTCACCGAGCGATCCGGGCAAGCCTGGCCCGGCCGGGTCGCCTTGCCCCTCGAGGTACAACGTGCGGAGCCGACGGAGGTTCCCGAAGCCCGCGGGCAGGGTGCCCTCGAACGCGTTCCCGAGGACGAGCACCTCGAGATCGACGAGGCGGGTGATGCTGGCGGGAAGCGGGGCGAGCGCGTGATAGTTGCGGATGTGCAAGTACCGGAGGTGCACGAGGTCACCGATGCTGGCGGGGATGCGGCGCAAGGCCATGTGCCGGGGGTTCGGTGGATCCGGGGTTCGCGTCGTCCAATCGTCCGAGATCCAGAGGCCGACGACGTGGCCATTTTCGACGAGACAGTGGCAGTTGAAGAATGCATCGACCAAGCGAACCCACTCCTCGGGATCCTTGAAGTCGTAGGGCTTGTACTCCGCGTGGAATCCGGCTGGGTCGATGACGCGAAGGTTCTCCGCGATCTCGGCCTCCAGGTCGGCCACGGCGTCCGCCTCGCGGGCCGGGATGCCCTCTCGCAACCAGCGTTCCGCGATCATGGCACGCTGCTCCCGGTACCACGCGACGCGTTCCGACGTCGTGACGGTCGAGTACCCCTCGCACGACCCCTCTTCCACGACGAACCCGCCGGAGCGCAACACGTGCCAGACGGCGTCGCGGAGTGCCTTGTCCGAATAAATCTCGCGGGGAAAATATACGTGGTCATCCGGTGGCACGAGCTCGTTAAATGTGCATATCGTGGCGAAATCCTCGAACCGGCGCACGACGAAACGACGTGCCTCGTCGTACTGGCGGGCGGTCATGCCCGGCACGGGACCCGGCGGGCCAGCGGCGGTTGCCAACGCGGGCGAGAGAAACAACTCGTTCTCGTCCCCTGCCTGGACCACGTCCCCGCTGTCAATAAGCGCCTTGATGGCGGCTTCGACTTGCTCGCTCGACGTGGCGAGACTGCCCAAACGCCTGGCATCGCGCACGTGTGTTGCTAACGTCTCGCTCGTGGCGTGGACATGCTCTGCCAGGTAAGTCGTGACGATTTCCTTAACCAGCGCGGCGATCGCCGGGGGATTGGACGCGGCGGGGGTACCCTGGCGACCGATAGAGATGGTGCCATCGCCAGCTTGCACGAGCACCCCGCTGGCGAGGAGCGCCTTGATGGCGGCGTCGATCTGCCGCTCGGGAACCGGGATGGCGATGCTGCCCGACCGCTTGGCCGCGCGGACGGCGCGGGCGAGCGCCACGAACGTGGCCGCGCCGCCGCTCGTCGTCGCAAGGT
The DNA here is from genome assembly GCA_030587475.1 of Candidatus Sigynarchaeum calidifontis. GTDB lineage: Archaea > Asgardarchaeota > Lokiarchaeia > Sigyniarchaeales > Sigyniarchaeaceae > Sigyniarchaeum > Sigyniarchaeum tengchongense. The sequence continues at coordinate 142 of JAUQYZ010000259.1, read as the reverse complement.
GCGCCAGCACGACGCCCTTCACCGCCTCGACGAGGGGGCCGGGAAGGGCACGGGCGGGCGCCGGGGCCCTCGCCGGGGGCATCGCCGGGGGCCCGGGGCGCCGCCGGGGAGGTCGCTGCTTCTTCGCCATGCCGGTCGCCGT
>JAUQYZ010000257.1 GCA_030587475.1 Candidatus Sigynarchaeum calidifontis | reverse complement strand
CACTACAATAAAACCACCTTTGGATTAAATAGTCTTTGGAGAAAAAGCCTTGCGGTCATTATGAACAATCCGCTCGGGATTCGAGAATAGGAGCCTTTCAGCTGATGAGCCGCCCGAGGCGCTCCGGGAGCCGCGGCAGCAGCCAGTCCATCGGGCGTTTCGCGTACCGGGGCAGGCATTCCCGGAAGACGGTTATGGCGATCTTCGCCCCGTCCGGGAATATCCTCACGTGCGACTTCCGCTGGCCTTGCCGGTTCTGGATCGCGACCTCGCGCACCCGGTATCCCTTCCGCAGCGCCTTCACGGTCATCTCCATCTCGATCCGGAAACCGTCCGATCCCAATCGCAGCCGCTTGACCGTTCCCGCCTTGCATGCCCTGAACCCGCTTTGCGTGTCCTTTATCGCCTTTCCCGTGAATATCCAGAGCAAGAACGAGTAGAGCTTGTTTCCCAGGTTCTTGATGTGCTTCCCTTTCTTCGCGCGGCCGAGGTACCCCGCATCGTCGTGCAAGAACCGCGACCCGATGGTCATGTCGGCCTGGCCCTTCAGGATGGGCTCGACCAGCTTTGGCAGATCTCGCGGGTCGTGCTCGCCGTCCCCGTCCATCGTCACGATGATCTCTCCATGGGAGAGAAATTCCAGGACGTTCCTTATGACGTCGCCCTTGCCAAGGTTCCGGCGGTGGTAGAATCGCTGGACGTCGAGGCGTTCGAGGATCTGGCGTGTCCTATCATTGCTATCATCGTCAACGACGAGTATATCGTGGTTATGAGTTAGATCCTTGAGCACGCGAGACACGCCCTTCACGACGCGCTCGATGGCTTTCTCCTCGTTGAAGGCGGGGATGACGACGACGATCCTCGGGTTTTCCTTGTCTTGATCGGCTAGCAAATTCACGTCGTCGATTTTGACTACCTTCTGCGTCAAGGTCATTGCGGTCCCCCACCAGCTCGGCGAATTGGCGCGCGTCGCACGGTCGCTCTCACTATAACGGAGAGCATGGCTATGCCCTTTATACCTTGCGAGTGAGCATGATGATTCCATTCCAACGGGGCTGGTGTCAAGTTTAAGTGAAAAAAAAGGATGAAACGGGGAATCCGAGGTTTATCATGGTCCCGGCGCCGGGACGAAGATGAACACGACCATGAGGAATATCACGATTTCCATGGCACCGAGGATGGTCGCCATGATCGCCTTGCGGTCGCCAGGGTTCCTCACCGCGTTGACGAGGCCGACAATGAAACCCGGAATGCACAAGATGGAGCCAAACATGGCGGTCATTATCAAAGCGGCTCTTGCACCACTTTCCGATTCCGGGGCTGGTCTTTCATTGCTCTTGAGCGTGCTCATGAACACGGCCATGGCGGCGAACAATCCGCCGCCTTCGAGGACGGTCAGGATGGACGACACGCCCATCGGTACATCCGTGAACCCAGACGCCATCCCGTTGAGTATGCCTACGATGATCGGCCCGGCCATCGGGATATTCGACAGTATCGCCATCGGGATGATCATGAAGAAGATGATCGCATTCGCGGTGGTAGCGAGTATCAAGCCGACGCTAGTGATCAACGCGTCCTTCGGGTTCTCCGGGAACAGCGCGCCAACGATCGCCCCCGATCCGAGCCACGGGATGATCTGGAGGGCGACCGTCCACGCGTCCTCGGGCCGGTACGCGAGCGTCCAGGACAGCGGGTACGCGTTGAACACAGCTACCTCGGCGCCGGTTTCCACCAGATAAAACAAGTTCGACAGATTCACGAATCCGATATTCGGGATGCTGAGGATGAAATCATCCAGGTCGGTGATGAGGCCGGCGAGTATCTGCTCGAGAAACTCGACGCCGGGGATCAAGAAGACGAAGAACGCGATCAGGCCTGTCAGCGCGTAAGCCGAGAAAAAAGTTAATGGTCCATGGTATCCCATGTGCGTTTCACTTCAACAACTTGTCAGAATTGGACGTAATACGTATTTATTGAAAACGCATTTGGGTTAAATAACTTACGTCCGTGCCCCGCGTCGTCCCGATCCTTGTCGTGGACGAGCGTGGAAAAAAAAACGCGTCGAGAGACCGTGTCGCAGTTACCTACAAGGCCTTGGCCAAGCGAAGTGCGCTCATGAACACGTCGTTCAACACTTGCGTTGGCCCTATGGCCGGGTTGATGTACACGATGACCTTCGCCGGCCCGGCAGTGACGGCGATGATGTGCCCCTTGCCGGTCGCGTTGGTCGCGATCAAGCGCTCGGGCGTGTTCTCCACGACGACGTACCGGATGCCGAGGATGCTCACCGAGCCCTGGTTCGCGTTCCACGTGGCGATAATGCCGGGGGCATCCTTTCGAAGATCCCAATTGCCCGTCTGGGCAAGGACTTTTGCCTTGCCGTCGACGAGCGCGACGCCATAGATGTTCTCGTTGATATCGAGGATTTTTTCCAGCTGCTGCACTACTTGGTCGTTCATGGCATTCATCCTTGGATAGATGCGGATTGGATAGTTCCTAGCACGCAGCGGGCATTTATAAGAATAGTTCGATCGGGAAAAAAGAGAGATGTTGCATGGCATGAAGGAATTGTCCCTGCGCACGCCTACTGGGTGCCGACGATGGCGCCGCGTTCCATTCGAATGCGCTTTTTGCCGTACTTGTTGGCGATCTTCTCGTCATGCGTGACGACGACGATCGTCGTCTTGTAGTCTTTATTCAATTTCACGAGCAAGTCCATGAGGGCAGTGCCGCTCTCGGGGTCGAGGTCGCCAGTCGGCTCGTCCGCGAACAAGACGCGGGGCTGGTGGACGATCGCCCTCGCGACCGCGATCCTGGCCTTCTCGCCGCCGGAGAGCTGCCTCGGGATATGATCCTTCCGGTCGAGCATGTTCACGTCCCGCAGCGCGGCGATGGCCCGCTTCTCGATATCCTTCGCGTGTAGCGGCGTTGGCCACAGCAGCGCTTCCACGTTTTCGATAGCCGTGAGCGTGTCGATCAAGTTAAAATCCTGGAAGACGAACCCGACTTTCTGGCTCCGGATCGCGCTGAGGCGCGACTCGGACGCGCGCGAGATGTTCTCGCCATCGAGAAAGACTTTTCCATCGTCTGGCGTGTCCAGGCCCGAAAGCACGTTGAGGAGGGTCGTCTTGCCGCACGCGGTCGGGCCTTGTATCGTGGCGACCTCGCCCGCGAAGATCTCCAAGTTCACGTTGATGAGCGCCCTGATGATCTCGCCCCCGCGCTTGTGATCCTTGTTGACGTTCTCCGCCTTGAGCATGATGTCTGGCATGAATTTATCCACCTCACATCTTCTGGAGGGCCTGTATGGGCCGTATCTTCAAGATCTTGTCGTTGGCGATGAGGATACCCGCGATCTGGACGCCGAGGATGATTATAAACGTGAGTACGACGGGCCAGAATTCCACGAGAACGATGCCTTCCATGTTCGTGATCTCTTGAGCGGAAAGCGAGTAGGCACTGATCGCGGTGTAGTGAAAGAAGGCCTCGATTATGATGAAGAAAGCGAGCATCGTCACTGCCATGATCTCGCCCGATATGAGTACCCGGATGTGGTTGTTTTTCCAGCCGATGCACTTGAGCGTCGCGATCTCCATTTTCCGATAGGTGACGATGATATTTGCATAAAGCATCGACATTCCCGCCGAGACCGAGATCGAGACGATCATCATTATCGTTTCCGCGCCCCAGTTTGGACCAAGGGTCTTGTATGTCTTGAGTGCCTGGTCCATGAACACCGACGTGAACCCGATGAGCAGCGCGTAGGCCACCGTGAACATCCAGAACCGGCGACGCGAGCGCAATGCAAGCAAGAAGGATTTCCTTATGAGTCGAATCAAGCTCATGAGATTCTACCTTCGCAAATCATATGCTACTGATCAAAAGATTGGTGGTTCCTACTAATAGATTTTATTTTTGTTTGATGTTCAATCCACTCGCTAGTCGTGGGGATGACCAGATCGGCCATTCATGGCGCGACGGGAACGTCTAGACCTTCCTATTCATTTTTGAATCCCACTTCTTTCTTTTCCTCGTTGAGGCCGGGATATTCGAGCCCCGCCGGTTAGACCTAGAACACGGTCGAGATCATCGTGGAGAAGAAGCGCGCCATCATCACCATCCTGGACGGGTTGGGCGACTTGCCCGTGCCCGAATTCTGCGGGATAACGCCTTTACAGGCGGCAAAGGATACAACTTTTGATCACATTGCGGCGATAGGCGCGTGTGGCGTGATGCTTGTCGCGGGCGGGAAGGCTGTCGAATCGGACATCGCACATCTCATCCTCTTCGGGTACGACCCGGAAAGGGACTATCCAGGGCGCGGCCCGCTCGAGGCCCTCGGTATCGGGCTGGAACTAAACGACGGGGACATCGCCTTCAGGGGGAACTTCGCTCTCTTGGACGAGAACGGCATCATCGTCGACCGCAGGGGAGGACGTGACATCCCCGAGGCGAAAGAACTCGCCCGCGCGATCGACGGCATCGCCGTGGACGGTTACCCCGAGATCACGTTCCGGGCGAAGCACTCTTCCGAGCAACGGCTCGCGTGTGCCCTCCATGGCCCTGGCTTGAGCCCCAACGTGTCCATGCCCAACAACGTGAGAAGCGGAGTACCGCCGAGCATTTGTACTCCCCTCGACGACACGCAAGCTGCAAAAAAAACCGCGTCGGTCGTCAACGCGGTCGTGAAACAAGTACACGCCATCTTCAAGGCTCACCCGGCCAACAAGGAGCGCGCCAGCAGGGGCGCGCCCCCGATCAATGCTTTGCTGCTCTATGGCCCTGGCCAGATGCGAACCGTGACTTCCATGAAGGACATGTACCATATCGACGCGGCGTGCGTCGCGGGGAATGGCCTCATCAAGGGTGTCTGCAAGTACGCCGGCATAACCGTCTTGCCATGCGACTGCGCGACGGGGACGGCATCGACGAATCTCGATGCAAAGGTCGAAACGGTGCTGAAATACTACAAGGATTTCGATGTCACGTTCTTTCACATCAAGGCCACGGATTCCTTCGGGCACGACAAGAAATGCAATGAAAAGAAGGCCTTCATCGAGAAGGCGGACGCGGCCGTCGGCAAGCTGCTGGCCAAGATCGACCTCACGAAGACGTTCTTGCTTATAACCGGCGACCATGCAACGCCCTGCGTCGTGGGCAACCACACGGGTGACCCCGTTCCGATTGCCATGGCCGGCCCCACCGTGATCCGGAATCACGTCAACGTATTCGACGAGGTCAGTTGTGCGGGCGGGTATCTCGGCCGCGTCGAGGGCAAGTACTTGATGGCGATCGTGCTGAACAAGCTCGACAAGTTGCGGAAGTTCGGCGCGTGAGCGCCCCGTGCCTCGTTTCCGATGCCCCAACTTGAAAAATTTGTATTTGCTCGCCCGCAATTGCTGGAGCCATGCACCGATGCCAGGGGGGAACGGCGAGGATCCGGTTGGGCTCGTAGCAGAAGAACTTGAGCGACGTGAGGCGTGTGCCATTGACTCGTTTCACATGGCCCGGATGAAAGACTCGATAGGGTTGAGGAACTTCTCCATCAAGACCTCGTCCACGTAGGCGTTGTTGATGCAGAACTGGCACTTCCTGACGCCCACGACCTCGAACCCCATCTTTTTATACATTGCAATGGCCCTGGGGTTCGTGTGGAACACGCTCAACGTGATTTTCGTCTTTCCCCGGCGTTTTGCCTCGTCACAAGCCTCGACAACGAGCGATTGGCCGATGCCGATGTTGCGATATTCCGGATGCACGAGGATCCCCAGCATCCCGACGTGCTCGATGCCGTCCCACTCCGTGCTCGTCTCGACCGTCACTTGCCCGACCACGCGCGACGAGCCGTCGAACCCCTTCAGCACCGCCACGAGGCAGAAGTCGCCGGCGCTGATGAGCTCGTAGAACCACGATCGCTTGTCCGATTTATTCTTGACTTGCGAGAACACCGGCAAGTAGATGCCCTCGTCGACGACCAAGTTGAACACGTCCCAGATATCATCGACGTCGGATATCTGGGCATCCCGGATCTCGACCGTGAAGCCCTTCTTGAGTCGCTTTTGAGCCAAGACCATGATGCATCGCGCGTGACCGGGCACGAAGCCGCGCCGATGAACCCGCACGGCCTCAAGACCTAAAAACCACAGAACAACATAAACATTATTACACGGAGGATGAATGGAGGATTATCCAGAACCTTTCGAATGGGAGCTGCACGATCATGTCTAAAGAAGGTAAGGATGCCAAGCCTCCAGCGCGGGAAACCGTCGTGCTCAAGAAGGTCGAAACCAAGCGACAAGAAGTCAAGCTGTCCGAGAAGGAGATTGGCATGATGAAAGACTTCGAAAAATCGATAAACCCCAAGGGAGACTTGACCAATGACGAGATCACGCTCATCAACATCCTCGAGAAGCAGAAGCTGTTCCTGGATCGCATCGTGATCAAGTTCAACCAGTCTCGACAGGCGCTTGCCATGCCGCTGCTGAAGGCCAAGGATTTCGAGGCAATCATCGGTAGCCTCGTGTCGAAGGGGCTCGTGACGTCCCGCGAGGCGCCGGCGGGGAAAGTTTACTATCTCACGGAAGCGGGCCTCGAATTCCTCGACTTGCTTTGATATATCGGTTGTAACGACGCTGGTGCAAACCATGAGCGGAGAAAAAAAGGAAACCGGCGATCTCAAGGACGATAGTTTTTCCTACTGGGACGTGACGTTCGATGGCGAGGATCCTGGCGCTGCCGACGATTTCGTGTTGAATTTCGTGGACTGCTCGTTTCTCGTCGGGGAACCATTGCTCAAGAACGACTTTCTCGATGACATGGTATTGCTCGTCAAGAAGCACGACCATTACAACATCATCGGAAACATCAAGGAGATCGTCGACGATGTCGGCGAGATCCAGACGGACAAGAACATCTACGCCATGCTCGGCATCTTGAAGAACGGACTCCGCGTCGGGTTCCTGCTCGGCAACTTGATCGAGAACGGCAAGGATTATTGGCACGTGGCGGCCATCTGGCCCGAGGAATTCGCGCGTAAAGTGAAAGAAAACCAGGTCGTGTTCCAGAATGCGTTGTTCTTGTTCATCGACAATCCCGATGTCTGGTCCCGGGTGGATTTGATCGTGCCACTCACGAAAAAAAACCAGCACCACAATTTCAGCATTTGAGAAAGATATGAGAAGGCATTTTATTCTTTCAATCTTTTTAATGCGTCGAAAGCGGCGCGCTCCACGATCTCGCCCTCGCCCTCGCCGAGAGCCATCATCGTAGCCTCGTACCCCCCAGCGATGTAGTTCTCCTTGGTCGGGATGTACCCTATATAATCGTTGGCGTATCCGACGACGAAAACGTGGCCGAACGGGGCTTCTTTCTTGATGCGAATGCCGATCTCGGAGAATAATTCTCCCGGGATGCCCATGAAGGCGACATCATCGAATCTAATGGCTTGCACGCTACTGGTTACTACATAATCATTATTACTGACTTTGCCGTCGGCAAACGTGAATATCTCGGCCTTGTCGGCATCGTCTGCGGGGATCTCGATCGTCGATTCGATGGCTCTTATGTCTCCCGGATCGTGCACGGGCACCGCGCGTCTCGCCAGGTCGACGACTGCATTCCCGACTTGGTCCCCGATGAGTTTACAGTCGTCGAAGGTGTGAACGGGCACGAAGCCCACGAGGGGAGTGTTGACGGGGTTTAAGTTTCCCGCGGATCCTTGCAAGAACAGGGGGATCGCGCCGGGATTTGCTTCCGCGATCCGTTCGTTCGCGAAATGCACCCAGTCTCCCGATACAAGCAAGTTAGCAGCCCCCATGACGACGGGATGGCAAGAATAGTTATAAACGATGCCAATTACTCCCTGCTCCCCCCTTCCAGCGGCATGCTTGATGACGAGTACCTGGCACTCATCGTCCACGTGTTCCGATGTGGGATCGTAGACGCGCCGGTTGAACGCCACCCCGGGGATCTTGCCGGCGGCGATCGAAATGCTCGCGGGTTCCATCGCTGCGACGGCCCCGGCGATCGATTTCTCCATGGTCTCGTAGATGGCCTCGTATCCATCACAGGGTTTGCCGAAAAGGGCAATGTTCCGTGGCCCCGAATGCGTGTGCGTGGCCGATACCAGCACTTGCGATGGCGGGATGCCGAGATCCCGCTGGACGTGCTGTTTCACCGCGATCACGTGCCGGTGTTCGAGGCCGACGAGATCGCAGGAGACGATGACGATCATGTCATTGCCGATCTTGATGGCGGCAGTCCGAACATGTAACTTGTCGTGCTCGCCCCTGAAAGGCTCGTCTCGGCCGCTATATCCTCCAAGAGGTGTTCCCGCGGGGAAGGTGATAGGGGTTGCATTCATTCCCGCAAGCACAGAAGATGATTTCTTGTCCATAACCATCAATACTGCTGGTTGCTGGCGGGTATTTATGCGCACACTTGAAAACGTGAATATCGGCGCGAACGCCGGCATGCTTCGTTGGCGCATCGCGTGGATGGAAAAAGAAAATATGGAAGAATCCTTGTTTACAGCCGGGTGACGATGCTGACCTCGACACGTTGCACGCCAGGCAGCTTGGACAAGACATCTTCCACCGGCTGTGTCCCACCGGCCATGAACTCGGGCATCGAGACTTGCAAGTTGAGTGCCTTCAAGCCGAACGCGATGGCTTCCTCCTTGCACTGGAGGAGCTGGCAAACCTTGTGATTGCCCTCCAGGTCCTTGACATCGGACAAGAGGACGTTCGTGATCTGGTCCTTGAGCTTGACCAAGTCAATGTCCACGTCTTCGGGGAGCACGCGGATGAGGGCAACGTTCGTGCCCTCGACTTTTTCCTTCTTTTTCGCCGGCGCCGTGGTTTCAGGGGCTTTCTTCTCGGGCGCGAGGTTCTTATGCTCGGTAACTGCTGCTTTTTTGCCCATAATAATCATCACGGTATCGTCATTTTTAGACGTTCATGGCCCCTGCGTTTGGCATTTCACGCAAACGTATGCATGAGCCATTTTCCTGCACGATTCACATCGCCAGATCTCGTTGTCACCACAACCTGGGCACGGGAAGTGCACGGCGTGCTCTGCAGGGTGGATGACAGCGCCACAACCCGTACAGCGTTGCTGCTTCAAGAGAGATGCTGACATCATCATTCACGTTCAAGTTATGGAGCCGGCTCGCGTTCGCGAGTTGAAACGGAACACGGCAGTTTATTATGCTAAGTGATGGATTCATATTATATTTTCTAAAAAAAAGCCCCGACCTTCACTGCATGTCAAGCATGAATTGCACCACCCAAGACGAGATCAAAGCTTGATGATGTATGAGAAAACGAGCTTGTCGATCTTGAGCAAGATGACCGTCCCGCGCGCGTGCTTCGAGGGGATCGTCGGCGAGCCAGGATCGAGCAGGAGCGGGATCGCCTCGGTTTCGAGGATTTTCGGCGTGCACGTGTTTCCCGAGACGAGAATGTGGATCTTTTCAGCACCGATGGCCGATACATCGGGCCGCTGGTTGTATATCGCCACCTTGAATCCGTGCAAGTCCAGCGTCCTTGAAGCAGGCAGGTCACGCTTGAAGTCGACGGGTTCATCGAGCGCGCCCCGCACGGCCACGACGGGGGCGATCCGCTCCAGTTCCTCGAGCACGAATTCCTTCGTGATGTTGCCCGCGTGGATGATGAGATCGACCCCCGCGAAAGCTTCCCTCACCCGTGCTGGTAGGTGTTGATCCGGGGTGGCGATGCGCGTGTCCGAGATGATGCCGACCTTGTACATAATGCTTTCACGACACTTCCGACGTGTAGGGCGATCAGTAGAAGACGAACAACGAGAGTACCCAGAGTACGAATATCGTCGCAACGACGACCATCGAGTCCCTTCCGGAGGCGCGATGGACCAGCGCCCGTCCGAGCCGCAGCGTCGCGCCGAACGCCCGGCGGATGGACTTGTTAAAGAGGATAGCGAGCACGATGCCCGCGACGATCATCGGGCCATAATACGTCAGCAAGAACTGCCCCAGCGCGCTTGGGGACAAGCCACCCTGGGTCAGATACGTCCAGATCGCGCCGGCAGATATGAAATTGCCTATCCCGTGCGCGAGCACGAGTGGCAAGAATTTATTCGCGTTCAAGGCATACCCGCCGAACAATAACCCCGCCAGGAATGCAGTGACAAACCAGACGAGAGGACCCAAGGGATAATCGAGGATAACGGTTACGTCAACGTGCAAAATGCCAAATAATAGCGATGTAAGGATCCACGACGTGTGCCGGGATCCATGTTCCTTGAACCGCTGGAGAAAGTACCCGCGGAACACGAATTCCTCCTTGATGCCCGTGATCAAGTTATAGACGAGGCCGACCGTCAGGAATAATTCCGGCGTGAAACCGTTAAAGAACGAGCCGACGCTGGTGCTGCTCAGGTAGCCGAGCACCCCCGGGATGGCATACGAGATCATGTCCAGCGGAACGATCGCGCAGAAAAGCAGCAGGAGGGTGTCCCGCGCGGTGGCCTTGGCGTTCCTGGGCTGGCGGATGCCGAATTGCGTCGCCCGGTCGGTGATCCGCTCGCTCGCTCCATTTTTTTTGCCATCGATGAGCTTGTCGACGAGCAAGGACTGGAAGCCGAGAACCACGGCGATCTCGATGCCGGTGAAGGCAATGTACCGCGTCGTGCTCCCGAGCACGTCGTCCGGCTGCCCCGTCCTTCCCAAGCCGAGAAGGATGATGATGAGCGTGAACACGGCGAAGATGATGACCGTGCCCATGACGACCAGGAAATGCTTGGTAAAGGAAAGCTGCTGGACGGCTCGTTCCGCCTCGTGACTACCGTCCCCAGTTTGCCATTCCATATACGATCAAGCCCGCATGTACCAATTGGTTGGGAAAGAAGGTAGGGAATCGATGCGCTGGAATTGTCTAGAGCGTGAGCAGCTCGACGAGCGCGTCGCGACCGTTATCACCTGCCCAATCCAGGAGCTGGTCGTAGTACTTCGCGTATTCGTCGTTCGCTGGAGGATCCGCTAGCACTGCAAGGAGGAAAGTTTTCCCTTGGACATCGAGCGCCCGGCACATGATGATGCCATTACCATAGGCGATCTTGAGGTATTTGAATGCCTTCATCTCGACTTCGGCCTCTGCCCTGTGGGCGGATTCGGCGAGCAGCGTCGCCATCGCACCCACCTTGGCTTCGGAAACCTGGGGATTCCGGTTCGATGAGAGCACGAGGCCCTCGTCCGTCGCGAACACGGATGCGCGGAAATTACCCCTCTTGTTGATCTCCTCGAGGATGTCGGTTAACTTTCTGTGCGGATCGGTTTTTTTTTCCATGACTATTTTCCCTTCTCATTTTTTTGGTTGTAAGGATGATCTTGGACATTGCCGGTGATTCTCGAAATCTCGCCGCATGCATTCTAAGTTTATGTTTCGATCCCGTAACTGTTGAATCTGCGTGTATATAACAATTAATGCCATTCGATTTGCCGGCCATACCGTGTAGAGGACGCTCCGGTCTACGCGTTTTCAAGCTTTCTTGACGAGGTCGACCAGGCCCTTGTCCTTGAGCTTTTGAAGGCTTGTTTCGATGGCCGCCTTGTCCTTCTTCAAGATCCTCGCGACCTCGTCAATACTGTTGTTGCCGTCGCAGACTTTCAAGATGGAAAACTCCTCGGGCGTTACCATGCCGAGATGGACGGCCATGTCAGGGATCTTCTTCACAATGACCGGGATGATGGTTCCCGCTGCAAAGGTCGAGGATTTCACGCCTTCTGTTCCCTCGTATGCCTTGCTGCCTGTCACCTGGTAGGATGGGTCGATGTAGACCGCCACAGTGTGCGGCGCCTGGCCTTCGGGGCCATGCACGTGGTAGTGTGTGTAGAGGCCGAGCTGCAGACCCCGATTGATGTCGCCCTTCATAACACGAAGGTTGACCATCGGGGCATAGCCGAGTTGCTCGCAGATGTTGCAAGGCACCCAGATCTCGATGAATTGGAAATATTTTCGGACTACCATCGTCGAATCACTGCACGTGGACGCCCCTGGCCTGGATACTTTTCGTCGCGGCTCAAACACCATACCTGGCCGGGAGCCTAGCTAATTACACTACGTGAGATATTAAATAAATTATGCAAGGGCAGATCGGAGCGCGTCGATGTCGGATCAAGGGAGGAATCAAAAAGATCATCGTGAAGACAGCCAAGCGCCTCGTTAACCGAAAGACATGGCTAACAGCGGCGGTTATAATATTCCTTTCTGGCATTGCATGCACCATTGTGGGTCGATTCCAACCCGACGAGAATATCCCCGTTCGATTCGAGTTTTTTACCAGATCTCGGTACACGACCGAGATCAACGATTTTTTCAACCGCACCGTCGCGACGCAAGGGGAAGACGCGTGGAACAAGCTCGTCGAGGATTACTGGGTGCGCGGGTACATCATCTTTCCTAAGCAACCCGCCCCGCCCATCGGCTATCCCGTGGCCATCTGGATGCACGGCTTCGGGGTGAACGCGGAGAGCCAGCTGAATTACGCCCGCCATCTCGCGAAAAATGGTTTTCTCGCAATGGCGATAAACCTCCCAGGCCATGGTGATTCCAGCGGGTTCTGGGACATGTGCATACAAGAACTCGTTGGCATCTACTCGGCAATCGACTGGCTACTCGATGAATCGGAATACAAGGACATGGTCGATCCGAGCAAGGTCGGCGTCTCGGGGCACAGCCTCGGCGGCATCAACACGGCCCGCGCGGGCATCTTCGACAACTGGACGAACCCGCGAACGGGCAACCCGGTCGGCACCGGCGGGCGGATCCGGGCCAGTTGTTCCATCTATTGCTGGGACAACCTCACGTCCATGGCCGAGATCCTCGTGCGAGAGCAGCTCGGCGTGCAAGACATCTGGAACCATCCCGTGGTCCTCCAGATGCTCGAGGAATGGCGCTGGTTTTCCAATCACGATCCGGCCACGATGGCCGAGGAGACGCGGCTTCGTTCCGTGTCGAACTTCATCAACGCGACCAACATCCGCAATTTCTGCTTGATCACGGGCTCCGATGACCAGTTCACGAGCGTGGACGCCCAGTGCCACATCATGTCGAACGCGACGATCGACGCGACGGGTATCCCGCAGGTGAGCGCGAGCGCGGTGCGCGCGGCCATCGACGCGTCCCCTTCGAGGACGTGGGAGTCCGGTAACTTGACCGCCGGGACGGGGCGGCGCTTGGCCATCTTGCAAGGCAATGACCACATTGCAGAAGCGTTTTCCGCGGACGCGGCGAACGGCCTGGTTATGTGGTTCAGGAAAGCCATGGACGTGAACTCGACCTTCGTCTCGGCCGAGCCCGTCACGTGGTGCATCCCCCATTTCCTGGTCATGGGGGGCAGCTTTCTCATGCTTGCCGGGACGGCGTGCGCGACGGTGGTGCTGTTCGCTTACCTCGCGCGCAAGAAGCTGAACCCGCGGGCACATTCTCCCCCGCGCGAGTGCATCCAAGCCGCGCTTCCGGGTGTCTGGAAGCAAAAAACGACATGGTTCCATGGCATCATCATGGCGGGGGTCATCGCCGCGAGCGGGTTCGTCTCGTTCCAATCGATCACGCATTATTGGATATTCGACCTGGTCATCCCGCGTTTCCTCGCCGCGGCCTTGTTCATTGCCGCCGCGACGATCTTTCTAATCTTGCTTGCCGCCCTGCGCGAGAAGCGCCGCCGGGCCCTTGAAAACCTGGGCTTGCACGGCACGCTGTGCGGCAACTTGACGTGCCTGGCGCTCCCGTGCGTGGCCATCGGCGCGCCCGTCGCGGTGTTCGACGTGGTCTCGTGGCTGCTCCAGGTGCCAATGCTCTTGCCGCGGCCAGGAGAGCCTTGGACGGCCATCGACTTCGCGACGCTCGTTGGCATTTTCTTTTTGCTCAACGTTTTCATCGAGATACTGTTTCGTGGCATTTTGCTTCGCGAGTATATCGAGGTCGAGAGCCTCCGCGGGCGCTGGCGAAGGTGGAAGGCGGCCATCTCGTCGGGATTGTTCAGCGGCATCTTTGTCGGTGCCGGGTTCGCCATCAACATCTTGATCGGGTTCGGTGGCGTGTTCACGCAAAACGTGATCTTGATACCACTGATATTCGCGGGATTGATAGGATTATTCGTCGTGCTCGGCATCATATCCACGTACATGTTCCAATCCACGCGCAGCGTTTGCACGGCAGCATTATTCCTTGCCATCGTCGTCACATTGGCCATAGGCGGCAAGTTCTTCTGGCCGTATGCATGAGACGTGCCCGAAGCTATGGCTTTTTATCTTAAGATAGGTAAGTTTTTGCTCTCCTTAAATCCGATAGCTTTGCGCGCAACCGGGCGATCTTTTCCTTCCATTTAGCACCAACGTGCATGATGATTGATATAGACGTTCTTGGCTTCCGTTTCTTAGCCATGACCTCCTTGGCGGCTTCTCTATCCATCGTGGATAGAATCTCCATGATTTTATCGCGATTTTCATCCGGTTTCACGAAAACCAGATTTTCACCATGTACGAGCAGATAATGACTCGCTGC
>JAUQYZ010000142.1 GCA_030587475.1 Candidatus Sigynarchaeum calidifontis | reverse complement strand
GCTTTCCGAGGCGTGCCGCGCGCTCGGTATCTCGCTCTGCGGCGGCCACACCGAGGTGACGACGGGGCTGGACCGCCCGATCCTGTGCGGCCACATGATCGGCGAGGTCCCTCGTCGGCGGTTGGTTGTTCCAGACCATGTGCGCACCGGAGATCGCGTCCTGCTGGCGCGCGGGATCGCGATCGAGGGAACGGCGGTGGCCGCGCGCGAGCGGCGGGCGCTCGTCGAGCGGGCCCTGGGGCCGACGATGGCGCGGCGAGCGCGAAATCTCCTCGACCGGCCCGGCATCAGCGTGGTGAGGGCGGCCCTGGCGGCGAACGACGCCGCGCGCGTGCATGCCATGCACGATCCGACCGAGGGCGGCCTTGGTACGGCGCTGAACGAGCTCGCCGAGTTGACGGGCCACGGCTTCAAGATCTTCCAGGATCGCATCAAGATCTACGACGAGACCAGACAGATCTGCACCGCGTTAGGCCTCGACCCGCTGTTCTTGCTCGCCTCGGGGGCCATGGTCATCCTGGCGCCCCCCGAGGAGACTATCAAGATCGTCCGTGCCATCCGGAACCTCAAGATGGATGCGTCCGTCATCGGCTCCGTGGTGGGAAAGGCCGAAGGCATCTATTTCATGCAGAGCGGCGAGAAGATCCCGTTGAAATCCTATCAAGAGGACGAGATCTTGAAGGTGCTCTAGTATCCTTCGCTTTTTAGCCCGCGCGTTTCCCCCCACGAGCCAGATGGTGATCCTCGTCGGGTGCCTACCTCTTTTTTCCCGTATACGAAGTAACTTTATGAATCGCCTGGAGAGTATTTGATGGTAGCACTTATCGAGATGAATTCGATGCCAGCGTTCAACCAGATATTGGTCCCGTTCGACGGCTCTGACCACTCGGTCTGGGGCCTGCAGAACGCCATTGAAATCGGCAAGCAATACAACTCGCAGATCATCGTGTTCCATTCTATCCAGCACTATTTTCACACGGTGAAGGCGACCACGTCCATCCCGTTTCTCGGCATGCTGAGCACGTCGTCCATGGCTCCGATGGAAAGAGATCAACTCGCCATCGATACAGACGCGGCGGAACGGGTATTTCAGAGCCAGAAGTCCATTGGGGAGCGGCTCCTTTCCGAGGCGAAGAAGAAGGTCGAAGCTGCCGGCCTCAAGTGCGAGGCTGTTCTCGTCGAAAACATGGGCCCCGTCGAAGCTGCCCGTGATCTCGTCGAGAAACGAGGAATAGAGCTCGTCATCGTGGGCGCAAGGGGCGTGCACAATGCAATAGAGCGCATTCTCCTCGGGTCGGTAACATCGGGCATAGTCAACAGCGTGTGCACGAACATCATGATCATTCGGAGCGAGTGTGCCGCATCGCACGGTTCGGTACCCGCCGCGCAGCCGAAAAAGCAAAAGGCAAAGGGGAAAGCGTAGAGTGGCCCCCGCGCGTTAGCTGGGAACTCTTTTGTATCCCGCCCTCTTTTTTTCCGCGTGATATATCGTGGCAAGGATCGCAAAGAATCCCCAAGGAACCATGTTCTTGCTCGTCGGTAACTCGGGTTCGGGGAAGGACTCGATCCTGGCGTGGGCCAAGGAGCATTGGAAGTGCACCAAGAAGGAATTACTCGTGGCCCAGCGGTACATCACCCGCCCCGCATCGCCGGAAACGGAGAAGTTCGTTTCCGTGTCGACCGAAGAGTTCGAGAAGATGGACGAGAACGGGGACTTCTTGCTCAAGTGGATCAGCTATGACATACACTACGGCGTGAAGGCCGATATCCTCGAGGACTTGAATAAAGGCAACCTCGTCATCGTGAACGTAAGCCGCCAGATCATCGACAATACCCGGAAGAGGTTTCCCGGTACCAAGGTCATCTTCTTACAAGTCCCGATCAACACCATCGTGAAGCGCATCCATGATCGCGGCAGGGAAACGGATGAACAACTCCAGGCACGCATCCAACGCGCGAAAGAAAACGAGACCTTGCCCGGCGCCGATTGTATCATTGTTAACACGGGAACGATCGAAGACGGCGGACAGAAACTGTTAACTTACTTAAGTTCCTTTTGCTGAGTGATATGGAATAGCTCGAGCGTCGCGGCCATGAGAAACAAGCACCTGCTGATGGTTTACCCGGTGTACTTCGATGCCAAACATTCGCGCCGGACCGGGCGCCGGGTACCAATATCGATAGCGGTGCAGCGCCCGATGCTCGAGGAGCTCAAGGTCATAGCCGACGTGTTGAAACTCGACTACCAGGTCGATCCCGATGCAAGACACCCGGCGTCGTGGTACGAGGAATACAAGGGCCGACTCATCGTTAAGCCGGTTGACCTGGCAAACCAGAAAATAGAGAAAGCCAAGCTGGTCGCCAAGATGGCCAAGTATCTCGTCGCGGTCAAGAAAAAGAAGAAAGAAAAGGATGACTTGAAGGAGCGGCAGCAACAATACCAGAAGGGCCAGCAGTCCCACAAGAAATACCAGAAGCCCGCGAAGAAATGACGCGGTGCTAAATGCTTACAATTTCATCTTTAGACGAGCGATCGCCCTGGTGATTTTCGCGCGCTCATTACAAGTATCATCTTCTCTTCTACCTGCTTCACCCATCGTATTCCGCGTCCTGGAAAGCCCGCGCCCGTTTCCTTTCACATATTCTTTGCATATCGCCATGCATTGCTCCGCGATGCTGGGATGCCTTGTCGATATATCGACCTTCTCTGCAGGATCGGCCCTCAAGTCGTAGAGCTCGCCGCTGCCTGTTGCCATGTCCAGGATGTACTTGTAAGCGGTATCCTGGATCGAGACCATCCGTTTGATGGCCTTGTCCTTTACCTCGTTGAAGCGCGTTTCTATGCCCTTGTGTAACGTGCAAGCCATGACATGGTTAATTGGAAAGACCGTGGACGGTTTTCCAGATGTCTCTTGTTCGTTATCAACTCGTGCAAGATGAGGCATCATGCTGTCCATATCGAACGATGCCGGCCGTGGGATACCGAGTATATCGAGCATCGTCGGCGCGAGCTGGCCGAGCGAGAAGGCATCGCCGACGCGCGTGCCGGCTTTGAGGCCTTGAACCTCGCCGCGCTTGACTGGCCCGCCGAATATCATAAACGGGACATGGAGGAGCTCGTTATACAAGTGCGCGCGGTGGCCGAAATCCCCGTGCTCGTTGAACTCCTCGCCGTGATCCGACGTGAGAAAAAAAATAGTCTTGTCGAAGACCTCCTTGCGCTTGAGCCTGCGGATGAAGAATCCGATGCGCTCGTCCTCAGCGCGGATAGCAGCGTCATAGAGATCGACGAGGCTGCTCTTCCGCTTGTTCAATTTTAGCACGTCCGTGTACTCGGGGAACCGGATCACGTAGTCGAATTCTTTCTTTTTGAATCGAGGGTTGATCTTGGCAAGATCCCTCCATTTCGGGATGAACGGATCATGCGTGTCCATGTAATGCGCCCACAAGAAGAATGGCCTCTTGGCCGAGCTGGCCTGGGGGTTGGGCGAGATATAATGGTACCAGAGCCATTTCAGGGCCCGTCTCGTGATGCCCCGGGCTCGGACGTAGTAGATGACGCTCCTGCCGAGGAATAACCTGTAGAAGAGGCGCTTCAGGGACGACTGGACGATCTTGGGGAAGATTTTGGAGCTCTGGAGGCGGTTATAGAGCGCGTTCGAACGCTTGCCGCTGTGCTCGAAATGAGCAAGGACTTGCCTGGTTATAGGGTTCTTCGAGCTCGCCCCGAGCGAGTCGAAGAATCTCTGGAAGCCCCTGTCATAGTTGAAATAATGGCTGTTTTGCGGGTTCGAAGTAAAGCCGGCGGTCTGATATCCATGCATCGAGAGCACCTCGGCGATCGTCGTTTTCCCGACCGGAAGAGGAGAATAGCCGCCCCTGTCGAAGGGGAACGTTGCAGTAAACATCGAGCAGAATGATGGCGGCGTGCATGGCCCGGTTGCATACATGTTGTCAAATACGGCGGCTTCACGAGCGATCTGGTCGATGTGTGGCGTAGTATCGCGCGGGTAGCCGTTGAATCCACAATGATCGTAACGAAGCGCGTCGATCGTAATGAGCACGACGTTGTACTTGTCTTTCACTCGCATCACCCAGCGCGAGGCCACGATCGCCCCCCTTGCTTTCCTTTACTCGCCTTTTTTCGCAGCCGGCTCCGCCTTCGTCGAGGCGATTTTTTCGGATCCCGAACTTCCAGCGCCCGCCCCGTGCTTGTTCTCACCCGCACTCTTCATTAGCTCGATCCGCATCTCGTCGTAACTCTGGATGCCTCTCGCGACGAGAAAGGCGCGGACGTTCTTTCTTCCGTAGTCGCTGATGGTGTCGAAACCGAGTATGAAAATGATCGGCATGAACAAGGTGAGGATCGGGTCTAATAACGTGTCCAGGCTCGCACCCTGAACCCGGGTTGCCACGAAAACGGCATATGCGATGATGATGTTGAACGAGCCCAAGCCCTTGAGCGCGGGGAGTACGCTCTGGCCGACCGGGTTCAAGTACTTGACACCTTCTGCCTCGGTGAAGTACATGAGGTTCACGTCGTCGAGGTACCAGGTCGGCGGCAAGATAAGGGTGAGGCTTGCCGCGTAGATGAACACGAAAGACGTGTACAAGAGCGTGAACATGTTTTTCTCTTTGAGTAGCGATGGCGCAAGGAAACCAATTACCTGAAGCGTGGTCAAGGTGAGCGAGATGGCGATGGCGTAGAGCAAGAAGCTGCGCTTCACGAGGAGCCCACCCGTGACGGTTCCCGAGGTCTTGAGCATTATGTACCTATCGGTCGTTTTCTGCTTCCTCGAAAAGAAGGCTTGCACGAGAAAGAATAGCTTGGTGCACGTGATGCCGAGCAAACCGAATATGAGGAAGCCGAAGAAGAAGGAAAGGAAAAGATCGAGCAGCGCGCCAACGATGACAAACCCTATTACCATGCCAGTTCCGCCCAGGATGAAAACTTGCATGACGTAGTAGACAGACGCGAGCGCGAGATACAAGATAAGGGGAAGGGTCGTTCTCTTCATCTTCATTTTATTTCACCATTCTACAATCCCCCTTTCGCGACCGAAGGGGTGAAAGAGAAAGCTATATCACGCCATGCTGCGCCAGATGGGCTGCCGTTCGAGCTTGTAGGCCCTCGCGGCGTACTCCTCTACCATCCGGTGCGTGTTGAAGTAGCCAGCCAGGTGGATCGCGTGCTTCATGCGGTTGCGCCAGTCGTCGGGATTTTTCCGGTAGATAGGAATAACCTCGTCTTGCAATTTTGAATAAAGATCTTCGACGTCCACTGCGTCGTCTTTCTTTTCCGCGTCGGGGTCATCGGTACCCGGGCCGATCGAGAGATCCATATGCATCTTTCTTCTCGTCAATTATCATATAAACATATATCAACCATATAAGAGTACCTTGAGGTTCGAAAGGAAAGAAGAAAAAGAGATGCTACCTTATGCTACCTTCTATTGACCTCGAGTTAATAAAAACAACATCGTGACTTCACCTCTTCGTTCGGAACTTTCAAATCCTCCAAGAATGCGCGTAGATCCTTCAGCAAGCCATCGAGCGTCGGATGAAACTTGTTATGGGTTATCCATTCTCGCATGAACTTCCATAGCTGCTCGATCGGGTTCAATTTCGGAACCCGAAATTGAACCGGCTAGACCTCACGTCCCGGTAGCAGCACCGCGATGGCCGGCTCGCCGCGATAGGTGCCCGGATATTCATCTACAACATTTGGCAAGTGGAGCGACATTTGTTGAAGGTGGAGGATCCCGAAGCGTCTCCCTTGGAACTGAACGAGTTCCTGGGTCGCGGCTGCGTGCCTCGCCAGGTTCGATACGCGAAAAATGTCGGGGTGATTTGATCACCATGATTATCATAAAGGGGACAGCGGGCGTAAAACTAAAGAGAAGATCGAGTTACATCCTCACGCTGGCGCAAGGGCTGGTCTGCTGCGGCTGGCTGCTCGGCATGTACGTCGCGTGGAAGGCGCGGGGCTGGCAGCGGGTGAAGGAGGCGATCGCGCGGTGGAAGTCGCCCGCGCGCGTCCCGGCACGGGTCGCCTTTCTGGCCATCGCCCTCGCCGCGGCGCTGCTGCTCCCCGTGACCGTGAAGCTGCTCCGGCACGCGCCAGCTGGCTTCGCCGCCGACGAACCATCGAGCCTGCTCGCCGTCATCGCCGACCAGCACCCGACGCCGTGCATGTATCTCGTGGACGTGGCGGCCGTCGTCGCTGCCGGGGTCGCCGCGGTGGCGATAGCATCCGGTATCCTGGCACGGAAGGGAGATGACGAGGCGCGGGTCGCATCCTTCGGCCGGTGGCGCGCGATATCTGGCCTCGCCACGGTGGCGCTCTGGATCGCCATCCTCGCGTGGCTCGCGGGCGACGGGGTCTTCTTCCCCGGCACGACGTTCGTGGAGGGCGCGGGCTCGCTCGTGCGGGTCGAGGTCGGCTGGGGCTGGCTCGCCGTCGGGCTGCTGGGGATTCTCGCCGCGTGACCGGATACTATATAGAGCATGTTGTGCTGATGCGCCGGGTTCATTGCCTCGCGGGTGTCTCCCCCCGTCGAGGTGAATCGTCCGATGCGCCGGGAATCCCCCGAGTCGAACTTGTGCTTGGCCACCTTCACGTGTATATTCTCGTTTTTCCTACCCTGTCTCTTTTCAGGCTTCGGCAATGGATCTATCGGCTCTTGGCTTTTCAGCAACATGGTATTCATCGTGGGGATCCTCGCGTTCGTCTCTTCATGCCGTGAATTGAGAGACGAGAGAAAAAGGGCACGATCCCGGCCGAGATTGTACGAGTGAGCTAACAATTCCTCTCTTATGCTCCCGGCCGGCGGGGCAGGCATGTTGCCCATCCCACCGCGGCCGCCCGGCGAGGCTGCACGCATCGCCCGCGACCTCAAGAAAGACCTCGGCCACTTGCGCAGGCGGGGCATCGACCCGGCCACGTTCCTCGGCGGGGCGCTCGCCCGCATCGCGCGGCGCGTCGAGCAATACGCGTCGTGTTGAATTGAAACCCCGTGTTCTTCCATCTCTCTTCTTTTTGTTTTAACCATCATCGTCCTTTTTATCCTCTGGCAAGGGGGACTCCCGCTCGTAGAGTGTTTCTTTCCTCTTCCATCGCCTCCATTCCTCCGGGTTCCAGACGATGTTCGCGACGGGTGCGATAAAGAACCCCAATAAAAATCCAAGCCCGACTAGATATGGATTGAGAATGGTGATGCCGATGATGAACAAGGACAACCCCGTGATCGCCAATCCCATGAAGAAATTCCTCGGTTTCACACGTTCTTCCATCGAGTAGAGGTTTTTCATTTTAATTCACATGGCGGGTATCTCGCGGGATGATGGACGCATCCACGACCCGCGACCCGCTCGCCCTCCACTACGCGTTTGCCAAGCGGCAGCCGTTCGTCGTCGCCGGGTTCCTCGACTCGACCGAGTTTGCCGGGCTCAAGGATCTCGTGCCGCATCTCGCCGTTCACGAGTCGCTCGACAAGCTTGGCACGGGCAAGGCGGACGGGGCGGCCATGCTGGCGCAGCTGCTCGACTCGGAGGGCGAGGACCTCGTCGAGGGGCAGAAGAATGTCATCGCGATCCACAACGCGTCTCCCGAGGACCTTGACTTGCTCGCGGCGACCTTCAAGCAAGCGTGGCTCGCGTCGACCGTGCTGCCCGCCGCCGACGTCGTGCGAAAGTACAAGGTGCCCGTGTACGACATGAAGGCGGGCGGGTGGGCCAACGTCCATCCCGACGGGCACGAGACGCTGTGGGCGCGGTCGCTGCTGGCCGTGCACGGCGGCGACGCCATGGGGCTGCGGATGGCGCTCAAGGGCATTTACTTCGACGCGTGCCAGCTCGCGGCGGCGATCCTGGCCGGCGACGTGGCGACGAGGGCGGCGGCCATCCTCGACAAGTACGGCGACGCGAGCACGCGGGACGCCCTGATCGAGGCGACGACGTCCTACTTCGGCATCAACGCCCGCGAGCTGCTGCAAGGTGTCACGCCTTCGCCCCCGAAGGACGCGATCGAGCAGCCCGTCGTGGTGCCGGTCGAAGTCCCGAAGGCGAAAAAGCCCGCGAGGAGCACCAAGAAGGATGAACAGAAGGCCAAGGACCCCTTCACGTCCGAATACTTCTTCTTGTCCAAGAACGCCGCCTTCAAGCGGGCGCTCGTCAAGGTCGTGGGCGACACCGCGGCGGCGGGCATCGGCTTCACGAGCCCGGCGGCCAAGTACTCGTTCCTGCGCCGGGAAGGTGCGTGGCAGGCCGGGCTGCCCGCGGCGGTGCTGCGGTCGGTCCTCGAGGACATCGTGGGCGGCTGCAAGGACAAGGCCGAGGCGCTGGAGGGCGCGAAGACCTTTCAACTCACGGCGACCGCGTTCAAGCTCGCCACGCAAGAGGATCTTGGCACGGCCATCGCGACCGTGCTGGCACACGCCAACCTCCCGGACAAGCGGGCGGGCAAGGCGCCGCTCGTCGCCGGGCGGTCGTGGCCGGGCATGGACCCGGCGCCGGCCGGGATCAACGCGCTCATCTCGTGGATCAGACAAGGTATCGAAAAGCTGCGGGGGTTCGCCCGGACGGCGCGGCAGATCGCCTGGCAGCGCGGGCTGGCGGGAGCGGGCCACGAGCGGTACGTCCCGGTCGCCTTGCCCAAGCCCCTCGAGCAGGCGCGCGGCGCGGAGCTCGTCCCGTGGTTGCGCGAATCCAT
>JAUQYZ010000112.1 GCA_030587475.1 Candidatus Sigynarchaeum calidifontis | reverse complement strand
ATTCAAATCTTGAGTTTACAAGTTAATCAATAATCTTCCTCTTCTTAAGCCTTTTCCGAGTCACATCGAATCTTTCCATTATAATTACTCTCGATTATCCCATTTTCTTCTTGAAATTTGACGATCTCGGTTTCTTGATGGATCTCAATGCAATTTTGACCCGGTTCTCTGGCATCAATGCGTTCCCCCTATCTGGCACTCACGGGAAACGTTTCTTAAACTCATATCAAGGCAATCCGTAGGTAAGTTTATAACCGTGTTCGTCACTAGATCTAATATGCCTTACCTCGTGAGAAAGGTGCTCAAGGGGAAAACATACTTGTATCTTGAAGAAAAATGCCGCATCGATGGAAAGACCAAACGTGCGTGGCAGAAATACCTTGGTCCAGAAGATGCCATTGCCCAAAAGGATCTTTCCTTCTTGATAGAGAATGCGCCTGAAAAAATCAAGGCTACGACAATGAGCTTCGGGGTATCTGCCGCAATGTTATCAATTGCAGATGACCTTGGACTTTCGAGTATCATCGATGCTCATTCGAAAAAAAGTCGCGATCAAGGCCTGTCACTCGGCGAATACATCACCATCGCGGCGATCAATCGTTGTGCAGCCCCGGGTTCGAAATCAAAGCTCGGAGCCTGGTTTTCACAAGACTGGTTAAAAACGAGATTTGCAGTTGACCCTTCTGTGCTCGATGCACAGACATATTGGAATCATTTTCAATATCTTGATGATTCCGTGCTGGATGCAATAGAATTAGATATCGGAAAGGTCATCGTGGACAAGTTCCATCTTGACGTTGATAGTTTACTGTATGACCCAACTAACTTCTTCACGTTCTCCAATGGCGGCGAGGGAAGTGAATTATTGCAATTTGGGCACTCGAAGGAAAACCGGAATAACTTGAGACTCGCGAGTTACTCGCTCGTCTGCGCTCGTGAATCTGGGATTCCGCTCATGCACGAAACATATGCGGGTAACGTGCAGGATGCAAAACATTTCAAGGAGACGCTTGTGCGGGTCGCAAAGCGACTCGCGGATCTTGGTCGAGATCCGTTCAAGGTCACGCTCGTGTTCGATAAAGGGAATCACTCAGACGCAGCGTTCAAGACCATAGATCAACAGAAATTCGGTTTTATTGTATCCGTGCGTAATTCAACACAAAAGGACTTGTTGCAGGTGCCACGAGTCCAATTAACGAAAACAACGCTTCCCGCGACAGGCAAGGCGGTGGAGTATTTCAAGACCACCCGGGACGTGTATGGTGCCATGCGAGATGTGTATGTCGTGTTGGATCCAAAGAAGCATGAAAAGCACGTGGCGCTCTTCACGGAGAAGCTGAACGAGAAGATCCATGATATCGAGTCGTTTTTCAAAGCACGATTGAACGTGAAGAAGTGGCGGACGCGTGAGAATGTCGAAAAAAAGTCACGATCATTGATTGGCAAAAAGCCGTTCAAGGATATCATCAAGATAACCGTTGGGGGCGTAGATGGTGCGTTAACCCTTGATATCGTTCAAAATGACGTCGCACGACAAGCCTACATCGAAACACTTGGCCGGACAGTTCTCGTCACGAATCGAACGGACTGGAAACCAGAAACGGTGATTTGGGGATACCGCGAGGAATACATCATCGAGCATGCATTCCGGCGCATGAAATCGCCGACTGCGATTGCTATCCGGCCAATGTTTCATCGAGCAAACACGTGTATCAAGGCTCACGTGTTCGTGTGCGTTCTCGGCCTGATACTGCTTTCCCTTGCACGCTTGAAACTTAGCAGGAAAGGTATCTCGACTAGCTACGAGGAGATCATCGACGAATTGCGTGGAATCCACGCAATTTCCATCAAGATGCCTGGTTCTAAGCCGCCAGCACTTCAACTCGATTGTCCTGAATCCGTGGCACCCGAGATCATATCCACCTTCAAGCTCAAGACCGCGATTCGCTCGCGGCCTGTTTGTTCCCCCTAACCCCTTCTTCCTGGCTAAACCTGGTGCTTCACTAAACCTTAACGCCCCTTGGGACAAAAATATTTAAAATTAACTTGTAAACTCAAGAAATACTTTTGAATCCTACTTAAGATCGCTTTTTGTATCGCTCGAACAGCCTCTCCATCGCAGCGACGGAAGCGGGGGTGCTGGAACGCATGTTCCACAAGCACCGGGAGCAATCCACGTCCTTCGGGACCGGGCTCGTGGCCTTGATGCAAGGAATGCCCTTGACCTTCATGTAACACGTTGGCTGCTTCGGCTCCATGGATCCTCACCGGAACAGCGCAAAAGATGAGATGGTATCGGAGATAGCTGGTAGCATCATCGTGGCGCCTAAGTTCCACTCATGAAAAGCGTTTGTCGTCATCTACCGCGATTAAGAATCGCGTGCAGAAAAAATACTTGATCCCGCGCAGCGAGCCAGGCGCGAGCTTCTCGCGATCTTGAGCGGTCGGTTAAACTCGGCAGATCACGCCCGGATCATTTCCATGAAGGCCTCGATGCGGGTCTTGTTCTGTTCCAGGTTCTCGCCAACGTTGTTGAAGCTGGTCTCCACGACCGGGATGCCGTTCTGGCGCGCTTTCTCCTTGAAGATCTTGAGGACTGGCCCCAGGTTCTTGCAACCGAACGTGCTCTGGAACAGCACGCCATCGACGCCGATGTCCTTGGCGACGCGGACCATCGTGTTTGCAAAGGTATCGTTGTTGAAGCCGAGGAACTGGTTCATCCGCAGCATGTGGAGGGCGAAGTTGCGCAACACGTCACTTGACGTGCTGATCGGTTCCAGGAGCCCGAATATCTCCCAGTCCGCGAGGATGACGCGGCCACCGAGCCTGGATATGGCCTTGATGTTTTCTTGCTCGAACCCCGTGAACATGGGGACGTACAAGATTTTCGGGCAGCGGGCCGCGTCGAATCCCTCGCCCCGGGAGATCTTCCCGTTCATCTCGGAGAACAAGCGCTTGAAGTTCGACCGGAACGCCTTGAGGTTGGAATTGAAGTCGATCAAGCCGTACATCATGAGCGCTTGCACCTCGCTGAACGTGAGGGGGTTGTAAGGCAGCATGTCTCCCTTGCAGATGCCGTAGAGGATTTCCTTGTAGATGGCCTTGATCTCGTTCGTGGCCCCGATCGCCTCGGCGAGGCGCACCTCGGAAAACGCGTTCCCCGTGAGCCGCTCGAGCATTGCGATGAATTCCTTCAAGTCTGCCAACAGGAACGATTCCGCTGCTTCCCCGGTCGTGACGGGAACGTCGAGCAAGTAATTGTTCTTCATAAAGGGCGTGAGCGAGTCGTAATACTTGGCGAAGAAGGGGCACCGGTAGGGCACGTCGAAGCTCGCGTCGGCGACCTTGCCTTGCCGCAAGTTCGTCGCGTAGAGCATTCTCGAGCCGAAGCACGAGTCCACGGGGAACCCGTGTTCCTCCGCGTACTTGGGCAGCTGGCCGTACCGCTCGTTGAGCGCGCCGATCATGTTTTCACACAAGATATCGACCACGTCCGCGCCCGCTCGCGTGAAGTAGGCAAGCTTGAGGAGGTTATCGATTGCGCCCCAGCCGAATATCTTCGTGATCTCGGTGATACGGTGCATTAGGATATGCGTCTCTTTATACGTGTATTCCTCGTTCCGGATCAAGTTTAGCGGTATCGCATCCATTGCAACGATGATCTCGGAAAATGGAAGGGTGACAGACACGATTTTCTTTCCGGGATACTTTTGCTTGTACATGCTGATGAATTCCTTCCCCGAGAAGAAGGCATGGGCCATCTTGACGGTCTCCACAGAGTTTAGCAAGCTGAACTTGCCTTGTCTAATAATCGGTAGGCTGAACACGGTCATTTCCCTCCGCTCGCGACGAGTTCTAGGAACGCTTCCACGCGGGTTTTCAGGCCTCCCATCCCGGACTGCGAGTAGTCACGCTCCACGTCGAGCACGGGGACGAGGTTTCCGAGCTGTTCCTTGAATTCACCACGCCCTATGGCCTGGAAATCGCAGAACTTTAACGTGTGGTTGATGATTCCCTTGATGTTGTGTTCCTTGACCAATGCTGTTGCCTTTTTCAGCCTGCTGTCCATCCCGGCAGGCACGAATCGCTCCAAGCCTTGGCTCTCGAGATATGACTTTGCCAAGGCATGGAACACGTCCGGGTCCGCCTCGTCGACGAGGAACTCGCCCATGCGAGCTCCGATCCACGTATCGTAGTACACGACGCTCGCGCCGAATTCCTCGAGCCAGTTAGCGAAGAAATCGTTGATGAACAGCGGGTCGCCGCTGAGCATGATGCCAGGCCGCTTGCCGCGTTCCTTGCCACCTCCCGATGTGAATTGTTCGTTCTTGAAATACAGCGCGTTAAGGCGCTCGATAAGCTCTGCTGGCTCGAGCACCGTTGCCTCCTGGTAACGCTGGAGAAGTTCACAACCGTATATGCCAGTACCGAGCAATCGGCCAATCGCTGCCCGCGCAGCGTTGTGTGCCGTTACCTGGCGCCTGATCTCGTCGTTGGAAATCTTGGCCCCGAGCACTTCGGCCAGGCGCTGCGCGAACGCCTTGACTTGCTCGGTGAAGTATGCGATCGAGTACGCACGTGTCTTGATGGGGATGGCAAGATCGATAGTGGGAATTTGAAACTCGCGGCTCAAGTACTCCATGCCGCAGAAGTCGCCGTTACAGTAGTTTGACCTCACGAGATACTCGATCTGCTTGTAAAATCGTATGTCCTCGTGCACGAATGCACCAACAATGTTCCGGGCAAACGTGCACGTGCTGTGGGACATGAACGACCCGCCAGTGGCCGAGTATTCCTCGGGCCCGACGAATGCCAAAGGCACGACCGTCACGCCGGCTGCCCGAACCAGCTCCACGGGCACCAGCTCGTGCGCGAAGAGACCGACGAACGCGCGGCCCGCCTCCTTTTTTTCCATGAAATATTGCTTGTAGGGGAATGGCTCGCTCGCCGGCGTGGTCAAGATGCTGTCCATTGTCGGAAGATCACGTGGTGCTCTCTAAAAATAATTTACGGGCAAGGAACGAAGACACAATCTTCAAAGACCCCTATCGATTTACTAGCTCGACGCGCACGGGCGCTGCCGTGATCCACCATGGGAAAAACGAGAACCCTCGCCGAGATCAAAGAGAAGATCAAGAAGGGCACTGCCGTGGTCATGACGGCGCAAGAATTCGTGGACACCATCGCGAAAAAGCCACTCACCTTTGATGACGTCGACGTGGTCACGACCGCGACGAAGGGACTCATGTCCGGGATCCTCGGCATCTTCACGTTCCGCGTGTCTCCACCGAAGGAACATCGCAAGTTCGTCGAGGTCTCCATGAACGGGATACCCGGCTATCCGGGCCCTTGCCCGAACGAGTTCCTCGGCGTCGTGGACGTCTTGCTCTATGGCACCGCCCATAGCAAGACTGCCGAGCACTATTCCGGGGCTGTACTATTCCGGGATCTTGTCGAAGGAAAAAAAATACACGTGATCGCACGATCGAACCTCGGCAAGGAGGTGGAGAAGGATATCACCCTCGATGACATGCAATACGCACGGTTGCTCGGCACGAGGCAGGGATTCAAGAATTACAACGCAATGATAAACCCGACCCCTGAACCGGTCGACACGATATTTTCAGCCCTCCCAATGCAGCCAAACTCTGCCGAACTCACGTTCTCTGGTTGCGGGGCGATAAACATGTTCCAGAACGATCCGGAATTCATCACGCTCGGTGTTGGTTCACCCTTACTCGTCAACGGCGGAAAAGGATACCTGGTCGGGCCGGGAACCCGAAATTACTACTTGAAACCAAACATGATGGCCATCGCGGATTTTAAAGGAATGAAGCCGGAATACATGGGCGGTTTTAAAACATCTTTCGGCGTCGAACCAATCTGTTCATTGGCCGCTCCGATCCCCGTCTTGAACGAAAAAGTCTTCAACAACCTTGTCAAATCTGATAAAGATATCCAGCTCACTGTCATAAATGTGGTCGGACGCGAGAGAATTGCTGACATAACGTACGGGGACGTCTGGGGGGATAACTTCGAGGTAAAGTTCGATCCGAAGAAGTGCGACGATTGCCACGATTGTCCGGGGGAGATGTATTGCCCAACCAGTGCGTTCCACAAGAAAAAGGGGATCGACAAGACCCGTTGCTACAACTGCGGGCTATGTGCAGTCACGTGCACGATAGCCCCGCAAGCGTTCGACATCGATATGAAGGAAGTGATATTCGGCGATCGGAAGGTGCCGGTCGTCCTCAGGCAGTCGGACCGCCATGGCGCCATCAAGCTCGCCACGGAGCTCAAGTCACGCATCATCGCCGGGGAGTTCTCCCTCGAGGCGCCCACGGCGCCCCTCGATTTCGCCAAGGAAGTGAAATGACTTCTTGAACAAGATTTCGTAGATGGTTCCTACGAGAATTTTAAGGTCAAGATCTTCGCTTTCGGCACGTCAAGGGCTATAGAACAGGCGATGTCATCCTTCTTGACCGGAACGCTCGTGATCACGTTTTCCTCCAGGTCCACGAGCTCGACGCGGTTGAACTTCACGCCCACCTTGAGCTTGCCGTGGATGACACCCTCTTTCGACGCGTTGAAGAGCCTGATGATGATGCCGTTCGATCCCTCGGCTCGTTTCATACACGACAGCACGAGCTCCGGGGGCTCCAGCTCGACGAACGAGCCAGCCATGAGCAGGAACGGGGACGGGGCGGGGATGTTCGGGAAATACCCCTGGTACTTGTCATGCGCGCCCCGATATTCGGCGTGGACCGGATAGCGGAAGCGCATGGCATCGCGGAACGCGCCATGAAAGATGTTACCATCGTGAGGGATGATACAATATTCCACATCGATAGGGCCGGCCACCTCTGTGAATGATACCGTGACCGGGGATACCTTGTTGATGTGCAAGCCCCAGCCACGCGTCGACCGGAGCACCGTGAGGCCAAGCCGAACCGTGCCATCCCGCTGCTCGATGGCATCGTACTCGGGTATGCCCTTGTTCGCGATAAGCAACCCTTTCTTGCCGGAGATATCCGTGACGCTCACGAACCGGTGCTGCATGGCCTGGGCAGTCGGCTTGACGGTCCAGCCGTCGCCCCTGGGAAGCTTGATGGCGCGCGTCGTGATGCCGAAATGGCCGTCAACCTCTACTTGGCTCGAGATGATCCCGGTCGGGAAGATGCAAGCGAGCTTGTGATCCCGTGCTTTATTCTCCACGTGGACGGAGATCTCGACTCGCGGGTCGTCCCCCGCGTTGACCTTGACGAGAACGACGATGGGAAGCACGACCGTGCGGTCTGACCGCTTCGCACGGTGTTCTGCCTCCGCGGGAACGGCCATATCGACGGACACCTTGACCGTGGCCGAGAAGCCCGTGTTCCCAACGAGTTCGCTTCTCGCCTCGCCCTTGGTCGATGGAAGGGGGACGTCGCCCTCGATCGATTGAAACTCGTAGCCGTCGCCGACGTCCGAGACGTCCTCGAACGAGTTGAGGTCGTGGTACGCGTTGCCCGTCCTTTTATCCAGGAGATCCAACGTGCCGTCCCGGTTGATATCGACCCGGACCGCGTCGTTCTCGATATAGCGGGCATCGGCCTTGAGCGATCTTGCAAGCCCGAAATCGCCCCCGACCGGCGCGGTCTTGCGGACGGCAGGTGCCACGACCAGCGTCGTGTACCCGAGCGCCGGCACCTCCACGGCCTCCACGTGCATCTTGTAAAAACGCTTGGGCCGGCTGCCGTGCGACCCGACGAACTTCCGCACGAGGAAGATCTCCTCGTTGCTTGTGGGCACGGGTTCGAAGCTGGATCTCATCGCTTGCCCGGAAGCGGCCATCAACGTGTACCCGGCCTCCAAGTCGAAGTTCGCGGGTAGCACGAAGGTGATCGGTTCCGCGCGGGCGTATTCCAGGGGATTGAACAATATGACCTCTACCTGGGAATCAGAGACCTTCTGCACGAGGATCCGGGACGTGATGTCGAGCAACGCCCAGTTCCGCGTCTCCTCAGCGTTCTGGATGGCCACGTCGAACCGCGTGTCCATCTCTTTCATGACCTGGTTCCACGATGCCGCCCAGGCGCTGTCATGGGCCTGGTTCTTTAGCAACTCGCGCCATGCAACCGCCAAGAATCCACGGTAGTCTGTCCCGGCGATGCTGGTCGAGATCGCAGCCAGGGGCTCGGCATACCGCTCGAGCACGTCGTGGGCGAAGGCGTTCCGCCGCTTCAGGGGCATGCACGACGAGTACACGCCCTGGAACGCGCGCTGGTACCGGGCACCGCGGAGCTCGCCCGTGTAGGCAGGCAAGTCCGGTTTCTCGCCGAGCACGTGGTTGACGAATTCCTCCATCGTCCCGAGCTGGAGCGTGCCCTCGTCCTCGGTGATCTCGTCGATGCCGTTCCAGGCCCTGATGGCGGCCGGGAGCACGTGTTCTGGCAAGCGGTGGTCATCGCCAGAGAACATGAGCGACCATCGCGTCGCCTTCTTGATCTGCCGGATCGCCCCGCGGCCGAACACGAGCATATCGACGGCGAGCTCCGGCTGGTCGGGCAAGCCGGAGCACATGCCGTACCCACCGATCAAGTGCAGCGCGAGCACGGATGACCCGTCCGGTGCCTTCCACTCGAATTCGAAGCCGAGACCGTGCTCCTCTTGCTGGTTTCCCATGCTGCGGCCGAACGCCATGGCCTTGACGCCGAATCCGGCGAGGACCTGCGGCATCTGCTCGAAGTGGTTGTACTGGTCGGGAACGTACCCCACTTTCATCGGCCGCACGCCCCACTCGCGCGAGATGGCGTGGCCCACGAGCAAGTTTCGGATGTATCCCTCCCCGGTCTGAAGCCAGGCGTCGTTCAGCACGTAGTATGGCCCGATCTGGATCCGCCCCGCCTTGATCAGCGCGCCGATGCGTTCCTTCATGGCCGGCCGGATCTCGACATAATCCTCGAGCATGCACGTCTGCCCGTCGAGCATAAACGAGGAAAATTCCTTGTCCGTCTCGAGCACGTTCACGAGCTTGTCCATCATTGCCACCAAACGGAAGCGCATGAGCGAGAATGGTAAATACCATTCCCTGTCCCAATGCGCGTGCGCTACGATTATGTTTTTTTCGTCCTTGCCCATCTGGCTCACTCTTCAAGGGAGAGGGTATGCTATCGCGGCACGAGTTTCCTCCGCGTTAACGATGGTCTAGCAAAGGCTCCAAAAGTATAAAATGATTCGTGCGCATTTGACCCTCGAGTGATAGCCCCATGCCAGACCTGCTTAAGATGGAGAAGTTGATTGAAACCCTCGAGAAGACCGTTACCACGCTGAACCAACTCTCGGAAAGGCTCGCCACGTCGATGGAAAGGATGACGGAAACACTTTCCAAGACACGCGACACGATCGAGCATATGGGAACTGCCATCGATTCGCTGTCCGAGCGCACAAGCACTGCGATCGAGGACATGAACGGAAAATTCGACAAGCTCATCGCGACGCTCGTGAACTTGAGCAAGGATTCGCCGTTGCTCAACCCGCGGTCGGTGGTCTCCTCGGCGAAGGACATCGTCTCGGACATCTTGAAGCGCTAGGTGTCCTGCCAATCGAGCTGAATTGGGATTAATAAAGGATCTGCATGGAAAAAAACTACCTGGACATTATCGAAGCATCAATTACCGGGCAATCTTTTCCAGAATCATCGATAACATGGTAATCGCTGCTTTTTTCGACAGTGGCTCGTTCCCATTCCCGCATTTTGGCGATTGGATGCAAGACGGGCAGCCCGTGTCGCCCTTGCACGTGCACGTGCGAACCAGCGCCAGCGTGTCCTCGAGCAGCGGGATGATGTTGTCCTTCGCCTTCTCGGCCAGGCCGATCCCGCCCGGGAAGGCGTCGTAGATGTAGATCATGGGCTTCTTGTACAGCGGATCGACGTCGATGCTCACGCCGCCGACATCCCATCGGCTGCAGAGCACTTTTTTGGGAAACAAGCCAATCGAGCCGTGCTCGATCGCGTGGATACCGCCGCCCAGCGCCTTTTTCCCCGTCACGTCGATCGCGACTTGCACGTCGAGGGGGACGTTCAACCAGACGGCTTTCGTGTTAAAGGCGGTCTTCGGCAGCTCGAGCGGGTGGTAGTCGATCGCCTCGGACGTGTCGATGGATTTCACCGCGTACCGCGTGTACTCGTGCTCGACACGCACGTCGCCGTAGTACACGTCCAAGCTTTCGAGCCCCGACCCGCGGGAGAACGCCCTGGCGGGCTTGATGGCCTTGGCATCAGCAATCGGCCCGAATCCGCCTGGCCCAATCGAGATCGGAAAGATGCTCGTCTCGTACAAGGCCTGGGTGTAGTAATTGACGTCCTCGCGCCGCAGCAGGACCTCGCGCGCCTGGAGGTCGAGCTTTTCCACCTTGTAGGTCTCGGCCATGAAGAGGAAGACCGCGCCCTCGTGCAGCGTGGAGAACACCCGGCTCTCGGTCTCCGCAGTGACGAGCCGCTTCTTCCCGCCCACGACCTCGAACACCTTGTAGTTCTCCGAGGGGATGGAGTTGAGGCTCGTCCGCTCCGCGGGGAAATCGTTGCGTGAATAGAAATAGCGTCCCCCGACCTTGTACACGGTCTTTTCCGCGACGAGCTGTTCCACGATTTCTCGAGCCTTCGGGCCGAAAAAAGAGATGTCCATCTCGTGCAGCGGGAGTTCCTTGATCCCGCACTCGAGCTGGCCTTTCACGATGTATGGGTTGCAGAGATCGATGATGGCATCCTCGTGCGTCTTGGAGAAGAAATAGCCCGGGTTGTTGACGTAGTACTGGTCGAGGGCGTCGCTGCCCGCGAGGAGAACGACGAGCGAATCGACCGATGACCGCCCGCATCGCCCGGCTTGCTGCCAGAACGACGTGATGGAGCCGGGAAAGCCCGAGATGATCACGACGTCGAGGCTGCCCACGTCGATCCCGAGCTCGAGAGCCGACGTCGCGGCGACGCCGACGAGTTCCTTGTCACGTAGCTTCCGCTCGAGCGCCCGGCGTACCTTGGGCGGGTACCCGGCGCGGTACGCCATGACCCGGTCCGCCACGGGCGAATCGGCGAGGCCTTCCTTGGCCCACCTCGCTTGCAGCTCGGCTATCTTCCTACTCTGCGTGAAGACGAGCGTCTGGAACGAGTTGAGCGTGAAGGTCTTGAACAGCTCCCTCGTGTCTTGATGAACCGAGAGACGCTTGCCGAGCCCGTCGATGAACATGGGATTCCAAAACCACACGTGCTTCCCCGCGCCACCCGACCCGTCGTTGTCGACCAGCTCGAATGCCAGGCCTGTCAGTTTCATGGCCAGGTCGAGGGGATTGCCGATCGTGGCCGAGCAGAAGATCCACTGCGGGATGCGCTTGAACGCCATAGCTGCGCGCTGGAGCCGGCGCATCAAGAACGCGACGTTGGAACCAAAAACGCCCGAATAGACGTGTACCTCGTCGAACACGATGAAGGCAATGTGCTCGAAGAATTCCTTCCAAAGCCGCACGTTTCCCAGGTACTGGTGCATACCGTACGGGTTCGTGATGATGATCTTGCACCGCGACCGGATCCGCCTCTTTTCTTCTGCTGATGCATCAGCGTCGTAAACACCTGCGAGTTCCCTGGGCAGGCCGACCGCTTCCAGGAGCGAGCAGACCTTGACATGCTGGTCTTGAGCGAGCGCCTTCAAGGGAAATACAAGCAAAGCGGACGACTTTGCCTCGGATTTCAGGAGCGCATCGACAATCGGGAATAAGAAGCATATCGACTTTCCCGATGCGGTCGATGTAGCCACGATCACGTTCTTCCCGCGTGACACGTGCCCGATCGCGCTTGCCTGGTGCGAGTAGAACGAGAGGCCGATATCACGCGCGTAGCGCTCGAGGGTTGGATGGAACGTGCCGGGCGGCACCTCGCCGAACACGGGCTCCCTGGCCGGCATAACGTGATCGTGCACCACGCTGCGCCGCAACTTCGCCCCGTTGGCCTTGATCGACTGCAAGAACGACTCGAGCGACATGATGGAGCACCTGGATCCCTATTCCCGCCCGTTCCGCAATCTAGAGGGCAGGTCCCGGGCTTTTGCCTTCGCGTACGATTCTCGCAGCGCCCATCCGAGCAGGTCGTGGAGCGATCTCACGTCGACCATGTTATGGTGGAGCACGCGAAGCATGTCAGCCGTCTCGAAGTCCGCGTTGACAAGGCTATCGTTGATACCGGCTCGCATCCCCGCCGGTTGCTGCCCGATGCCCATAGCTCCCTTCACGAAGCGCGTGAATGCCGCCCCGCCACCGCGGGCGACGAATCCCGCGTAAATGCCCGGGATCATGGCCGACGGGACGTCGATGGGGCGGGACACGTGCAAGATCGATGTTTCGAAATGGGCGAGGCGTGCACGCTTCTTCAATCCTTTCACCCGCCGCAGCTCGTGCACGAGGTCGACGTGATGACGGTCGAACACGACACCCGAGTCGCCAAGATAGTACCACGCGCGACCCTTCAAGATAGGCACGTCAAAAGCCTTGCCGTTGAAGCTCACGATGCAATCGACGCCTTTAAGAAGGTCGATCGCCCGCTTCACGATAGCATGTTCCTCCGTGTAATCCCGCGCGAAAAGTTGGGTGATCTTGAACAGCTTCTCCTCGGGCGCCGCGATGCCAATGGCAATCGCGAACACGATCGAGTCCGCGTTCAGCCCCGTCGTTTCGACGTCGATGTACGCGACCTTCTCGGGCTTAAAGCAGAACATGAGATCTATGTCCTTGACGCGCCCCGTCGCTCGAAGCGATGAGAATCGATTGTTATCGATCCAATCAAGCAAGGAGCAAGCTTGGGAGCGCCACGACTTCCGTGATGAAAAAACAAGATCCTCGAGCCTTTTCAGGCCGGATCGCACGAGCTTGTCGCGTGTCCGCGCGCCGATACCCTTAACGATGCAGATGTCCCTTCGGAGCTTTGCCCTAGACAATGAAAAAAGCAGCTTGTCAGGGAACCGCGCATTCAAGGGGGAACGCCACTCGATGGCCAGGCAAGTGCCTGCTTCGCTTGAGATCTCGTCGACAACGGCCTCGTCGAAGGGCAGCATCGTCGAAAGGGCGGTCTTGAACGTGCCACCTGTCGTGTCGAGCATCGTAGGTACCCGCGCTGGCTTGAAGGGATATATCTGCAAAAAGCTCGCTTGTGTTCAATATCTTCCACTTGCGAATAATAAGCACCGCGGACCGCGAAATTAGTGAACCGCGAGGTCAAGCAGGTCGCGCTCGTCTCCGGCGAGCTTGATCATCTCCGGCAATCGACCCCCCATGCCGACGCGATCCCCGCGCGCCACGAAGACGCCGGTGACCAGCGGGAACTGCTTGCTTCCTTCAACGGCTTGCCGGACGGCAGCCCCGGCATCGATCGCGGTGGTCATGTTGCATAAAGCCGTGGCCGCGGCATCGGCAATGGAAGCATTGCTGCAAAACACGGTGACCACGTCTGCATTCCCGAAGCTCATGGCATGGCCGATCGTGGCCGAGCTCGAGGCGATCCCGGAGATCTCCACGTCGCCTGGCGGGATGACGAAGCCGACGCGCGAACCGAGGGACGACTTGCCCGCGTAGAGCCCGATCGTTATCGAGCGGCTCGCGCGCACGAGGATCTCGCCGCCATCCTCCATGACGAAATTCTCGACGCGATCACCCCCGATGCGCTCGTACACTTCGTCGATGAGCGCTCCGGCCACGGCCGCCATCGGGCCGACCCCGAAGGGTGTCGTCGCGTCGATCATGCGCTGGACGACGCGCGGGGTATCGCGGTGGCCTTCCCATAACCACGGCTCGAGCGTCAACTTGAACTCGGGAAACCGGGTAATGAACGCCTCAAGATCTGCCCTCGAGTGCTTGAGTTGCTCGATCGCTTTGTCGAAAACTTGCCGCTCGTCGGACAAGATAATGCCGCACGATTCACCGACCTCGTACCTGCGGGTGATCAAGCCTTTCATGATGGATTCGCCTCTTGCGCTGTCTTGATGCACTCAATCGGTGGGGGGCACGACCTGGTTCCGCTTGCCCGGTTCAGCGCCCATCCACTGCACGAAGTCCTCGGAGGGCGGGTGGCTTGTATACAGCTCGGCACGCGCCGACTCGAGGAACGCGGGCTCGATGCCCATGAACCCTGCAGCGCTCGTGATCGCGTGGTCCCTGGCCGTGGCAGAGCCCTTGGCATCGCTTCGAACGGCCTTGACGTACGTGTTGTATGAGGCCTGATCCCTGCAGCAGTGGTGGTCGACCACGATTAACGGTATCGCCTCGTGCAGCTTCCGAAGCAAGCGCCGCGCAACGTCGAAGGGAAACGATTGCAAGCCCTCCTCGAGGTACATGGGCGGGCCGCCTACGAATAACATGTCCACTGGCCTGTCTAAGATGAATTTGACCGTGCCATCGACGACAGGTCCCTGGACATCGGGGGCAAAGACGAAACACTCGCCCTGGTATGAAACGCGGGCCATGATCACGTGCCCGAGTTTCGTGCCGGCCTCGCCGTGCGGCACGGGATGGCTGAAGTCGACGGTCGTCTCGCCGAACGTGAATCGCTGGAAATCTGCATCGTGGATCGTGGAAACCAGCCGCGAGACGGATTGCTTGAAGTACCGGCAGCGTGACTCCTGGTTCCGCCCGATGTGGCGCTCCTGGCTCTTGATATAAAGCTCTTTCGATCTGTAGAGTTCCTTGGTGAGCGCGTTGCTCGTGTGGATGTAGAGCTCGTCGATCATCCGGGGCTTGTAATGATCGTGATGGTAATGGGATATCGAAAGGCCATTGCACCGTCTCGATTCAAGCAAGATCCGGTCGGTGACCTCGTGCAGCTTCTTGTATTCGAGGGGATGCGGGATCTCGTGGGCCTTTCGCGGCCCCAACGAGCAGCCGGGATCCAACATTAGCGAAATGTCTGGCGTCGTCACCATACAGCACATACTCCGCACGCCCAAACTCTCAGCGCCGAGGATCGCGACCTTGATTTTATCTAGAACCATTCCTTATCACCCGGTATCTGTCATCGGCTTCTAGCGTAATTGTGTATATGCGGATTAAATAACTTGGCTGGATGGGATTAACGAAACGCACTGGCCCATTGCACGAGCAAACCGTGAATATAGATTCATTTTAGGGAATTATTGAGAAAACCTTTTTATTAACGATGATGGTTGATAATATTAACTCATAACATAGCGATCCGTTTAACCAAATTGAGATCTTTAAATCTGTTGCCACTTGAGACAAGACTGCGGAAACGGTGAATAAAAACGCCGATAATGAGTTTTTCCATATCAGAGGAACTTAAGAAGATGATCCAATCACTGGTGGAGAAAAAGAAAGCCTATAAAAACCAGTCAGGTTTCGTCCGCACTGCTTTAACGCATTATATAAATAGCGCCGAAGCGAAGATATCCGTCGACGAGGAAATCGATGCGATGGATTATCAGATAAGTGGCCAGGTCATCCTCTCGTTCAAGAAAGGCGAAAACGAGCACAAGGTATTCAAGGACATGTATGATTGCGAGGGCAAATACTCGGACAACATCGCCTCGTTTCAACTGGTCTCGGCGGATACGAAATCTTACTCGTGCATCTACACTTTCCTCGGCAGCATATTTGATTTCAGGAAATTTATTGACGATCTAGATTCTGTGCAAAACATAGAGCAATTGCGGTACATCATCAGCGAGTAAACTGCTTTCTCTCTCTTCTCGTATAATTCCCGCTCTAGATCTCGACAAGTATAACATTTTCAACGGAAATGGTTATGAAGGGGTCAAGGGTTACCACCAATCAAATCATGTTCAAGGTCTTAAATCACGAGAATTATTGGACCATAGTACTGCCAATCGCGGACTTCGAAAAAAGGGGCAGATCCCGCGGGTATAGACTATCTATATATCGAGGGCTATGACTTCTCTTTCAGAAATTCGCGACTCTCTCCTCCTTAAATACTAACGGGAAGGTATGAGTTACCATTAATACACGCATCCAAGAACGCATCCTACACGCATCCCTTACCTTTTTTCCACGACAAAGGTGGAGAAACAACGATCTCGTTTTTCCTTCCCGACCTCCACCTTTCCTATGTTCTAACGGGGATTTTTTCCCCGTTTTCATTTTCCTACAAGGATCGCGGCGATTCCCTGGAAAGCGAGGGGATCCTAGACATCTTGCTTCTTCACGTTGTAATACGTGATGTCCATCTGTCGGTCGACCACGGCGAGGATGAGATCTTGCCTGTTGTTCATTGCATAATCGGAGATCTCGTGGAGCTTGGCTAGCGGGACGGGCTTCCCTTCAAAGATGCCGAAATAGATGAACTTTGCTGGCTCGTCCCCTTTTTTCACGCCTTTCTTGTAAACTCGAAAGTGGGAGATGTCCTTGATGCCACGGCGGACGATGTAGCCCCTTGTCTTCAAGTCGCGATAGACGACATATTTCTCCCAGAAATCGGGCAGGTGCTCTTGGAAATGCTTGAAAAGCGCCTCGGGAACCAGGAATCGAGGATCGCTCGTGAACGCGTCGATGCCCTTTTCGTCCCACTTTTGCTTGATCTCGGGCAGCATCGCCGCGGCGGCCTCGATGCT
Source organism: Candidatus Sigynarchaeum calidifontis (assembly GCA_030587475.1). GTDB lineage: Archaea > Asgardarchaeota > Lokiarchaeia > Sigyniarchaeales > Sigyniarchaeaceae > Sigyniarchaeum > Sigyniarchaeum tengchongense. Next base: position 22,283 of record JAUQYZ010000112.1, on the reverse strand, counting down.
CTTTTCCTTGATCGCGAGCAACCGGTTACGCTCGGAGAAGATCAGGATCTCCTCGGGATATAAAAAGAGTAACTTAGTGGCCTCGTCAATCTTCCCGAAGTAGGACCGCTCGTAAAGCGTGTCGACCAGCGCTTGATCGACGACCAAGCCCCCATCGTCCGAAAGAACGATGAAAACGGGATCCGGGCGTTTTTTTTCTCCCTTCGGCTGGTCGACATCGCTCCAGTCCTCCTCAGCACCCGCATCCTCGTCATCATCGTGATCGCGCATGGTCTTGCCTCGCTGAACCAATTTCCGAACTTTTGCAGAACGTGCGCCCCGGCTGCGTCTATTATTTTAGGAATGCCGTCTTGAATCTAAATATATGGATTTGCACGACTTCGAGGCCGACTTGCTTGGCAAGCTGCGTGGTGCCCACCGGCTCGCCTTGATCGGAATTGGTGCCGATCTTCGCGAGGATGACGCAGTGGGAAATTTACTCGCTCGGGAAATCGTTGCCGAAATCGCAAGGAGCCACCATGCCAGGGCCTATCCCGATAACGAGTGCGCGATGGAAGAATACGTGAAGGTCGAAGGGATCCTGGTTCTCAACGCATCAGTGGTGCCGGAGCAGTATATCACCCTCGTGAAGGGCTTCGGGCCCGACACCATAATCATATTCGATGCGGCAGTGATGGGGAACCAATCCAGACCAGGCGACCTCTCATTCGTCCGCACCAACGAACTCGATGCCTCCACGTTCTCCACGCACACGATCTCGCTGCGGCATTTCATCGAGATCTTGAACGCGCTCGGATTGGACGCCCGCATTTTCATCGTGGGTATCCAGCCAGAAAAGATCGGGTATGGTGAGGAACTGTCCCCGGCCGTGGCCGAGACAAAGGTTTTTCTGAAGTCGTTGCTGCTCCGCTACCTGGAGCAAACATTCTTGAAGCCGTGAACGAGCATGCTTGAAAGGACAATTTCCTGGATTGATGATGGCCCAGACAAGAACTCGGTCAAGCTTATCGATCAAACAAAGCTACCACTGGAATATACGCACGTGATCGTGAAGACATGCGAGCGGATGGCGAAGGCGATTAAGATAATGGAGATCCGCGGGGCACCCGCCATCGGCGCCGCCGCGGCGATGGGGATGGCGCTCGCGGCACTCGAATACGAGGGCCAGACGAGGGACGGGCTGATCGAGCACCTAGAACGGGCGAAAAGGATCCTCGACTCGCAGCGACCCACCGCCGTGAACCTCATGTGGGGAACGAAACGATTGCTCGATAAGGCCATCGTGACGAGCGGGACCGTGAATGATATCGTCAAGGCAATGGTCATCGATGCTAAAATGGTTGCAGATGAGGACGTGGAGATCAACAAGCGCATCGGGAAGCACGGTAGCACGGTCATCGACGACAACGACACTGTCCTCACGCATTGCAACGCGGGGGCGCTCGCGTGCGTTGGTTATGGCACGGCACTCGGGGTCATCAGGGGAGCGATCGAGGCTGGCAAAAAAATCCGGGTCATCTCGGACGAGACGCGCCCCCGGCTGCAGGGCGCGAGCTTAACTTGCTGGGAGCTGAAGCAAGACAACATACCCGTAACGCATATCGCTGACACGGAAGCCGGCTTGCTCATGTGGATGGGAAAAATCCAGAAAGTCGTGGTCGGAGCCGACAGGATCGTGTCCGACGGCGTGTTCAACAAGATAGGAACGTACCAGGTAGCCATCATGGCCAAGCACCACCGGATCCCGTTCTACGTCGCCGCGCCGGTTTCAACCCTTGACCTTGCCAAGAAGATGAACGACGTCGAGATCGAGCAGCGCGACGAGTGGGAGGTCAAGACCGTGTTCAAGAAGGTGCAGCTGTCCCCGGACGGCGTGCCGGCGATCAACTACGCGTTTGACGGGACACCCATGGACCTCGTCACGGGCATCATCACAGAGGACGGCGTCTTCACCCCGGAAAAATTGCTCGATCGGTACCGCGCAAGCAAATAGCTTGAGCCCAGATATCGCATCGATTTTATATCTTTATCCAGGGTTCTCTTCATTCTTTTCCATCTCGATCGTTGGAGGACCGCCGCGCTCGCGTTGGATGAGCCAGCGATCTGCAGCCCGCGCGACGAACGCGCCGGGTATCCAATAAAAATTAATATTCTCCACGGTGGAAGTAAGCATCATCAAACGTTCTCTAGAATAGTGCGGATGGACTGGAAGCTATGGAAACCAGAAGATTCCAATCGAAAGATGCGAGCGACAAGATCGCCATTACAGAAATCCTCAAGGAGGAACTCGCGTTACACAAGGAGATTTTCGATGAAAAAGCATGGGAAGACCATTTACGGCGCCGGGATGGTGATCTGCAAAGCCGCCTCGGCACGATACTCGCCGTGGATGGTTCCACGGTCGCGGGCTTCGTGTTCACGGAGGTGCGATACGAGACCAGCGGGGCGCCCTTCGGGTATATTCATTTCCCCTTGGCCAAAAAGGAATACAAGACCAAGGTGGAGGAATTGCTCTTGCTCGAGGCGATCAAGTACTTGAAGTCCCTCAAATTGAAGGTGTTCCGATCGCGGATAGCACCCGAGAATGCCATGGCGAAATCCGTCGTCATGAAAGCCCATTTTAAACAGTACCAATTAGAATGGCAATTGCTCGAAGAATAGGCAAGAATTTATCCACCAGATCATTTTTTCCATCGAATACATCTCCCCGCGTGGTCCCGCCGTGTCAGATATCGGTCTTTCGATTGATCAAGTCGTCGTGTTCGACGCCAACGGTATTGCCCTTTTCATCAAGCAGTTCAAGGAAAGCAAGGTAGACCAGAATTTACTCGCTGCGTTCTTTTCTGCGATCCGGCAATTCGCCGCGCACATGATGCAAGGCGAGATCCAGGGCATCAAGATAGGCAACGTGCTGTTAAACTTCAAGATAATCCCGATCGAGAAGGAAAATCTCGTGTTCCTTATGGTCTCGACAGGCTTTTCCGAGGCAGGGGCGTCGGATATCGCGGACAAGATGGCCGAGGACTTCGCGATCCACCTGGAGAATTACCTTGTCGAGAACAAGATCGACTTCACGGATTTCCGGATGAAGATGCACGTTTACAGCCCCGCGTTCATGGAATATTACACCCCGTTCTGCGAGGAACGGGTAAAGGACGTGAACAAGTTCGACACGATCTCGCTTGATTTACCGATCAAGGTGCCGATCACGCTGTTGATGTTCATCTACGACTTCTTGTCGGCTCGGCCGAATCTTGCGAAAGCTTACGAGAACGGCGGCATAGATATCCTGCTCGAAGCGATCCAGAACTACGTGTCCTCCGATCGCGTCAAGAAAGACGTTGCACAAAAATTCAAGGAACACCGGAATGGCTCGGCAGAAAAGTTGTGGAACATCGAGGATTCGAGGAATACCATTTAATCCATACATCCTGGGCGAGTGTCCAGGATCGTCTCGGCTTGGAGGATTGGTTGAACATGTCGATCGAACAAGCAAAAAAACTGGCGGGCTATGCAGCCGTTGACAACCACGTGACATCGCCGGGTATGAAGATCGGCATCGGTAGCGGCTCCACGATCGCTTACAGCGTCGAGCGCATCGGAGAAAAGCTGAAAAAGGGCGAGCTCGAGGACATCGTCGCCGTGTGCACGTCATACCAGAGCACGCTGCTCTGCAGGGCACAAAAAATACCCGTTACCACGTTGGATGATCCGCAAGTAGATGGCTCCCTCGACGTGGCCATCGACGGGGCAGACGAGTTCGACGAGAAGCTCAATTTGATCAAGGGCGGGGGCGGTGCGCACACTCAAGAAAAGATCGTGGACAGTGCAGCGAAGTTTTTCGTCGTTGTCGTGGATGAAAAGAAGCGATCAAAGAAGCTTGGAGAAAAATGGGCGGTGCCCGTCGAGGTTATCCCCGCGGCATTGAACACCGTCATGAGAAAGCTCGCGTCGTTGGGTGCAAAGGCCGAGCTACGCATGGGCGTGAAAAAAATGGGCCCCGTCATCACGGACAACGGGAATTTCATCATCGACGCGAAGCTGGGCATCATCGAGGATCCCGCCGCCGTGGAAAGGAAGTTGAACGAGATCACGGGCGTGGTCGAGAACGGCATCTTCGCGAACATGGCGTCCATCATCTACATGGGCAAAGGCGACGGCTCGATTGACATCTTCAAAAGGACTTGATCTTTTCCGTTGATTGCCACCACGAGTGGGATCATGAGGTATTACCTCCTTTTCGACAGCACGCACCTGTCGCCAGCAGTGCCCTTGAAAGCATTGACATCTCAAGGATCGAGGCTGGACGTGGCATGCCGGATGCTCCGTGCTTGCGTGCTGGGCCCCGACGGGAAACCTTCGGGGCATTCGGCCTCGGCATGGTTCGCGGGGAGCGGAACTAATTCCCCCGCCGTGGCCATCCACGTCGACGGGCGCGTGCTTGATGCGTCGGTGGCGGTCGATCGCTTCCGATCGGAGCTGGTGCTCGCGAAACACCTCAAGGAGATCATCACGGCAGCTGTTCGCGGGACGGGGGAGAAACTGGCTCATGGCATCACGCTTCGATTGCTTGACACAGCGACCGACGCGGCGAGTGCCTTTCTCGAATCTATCAGGCTCGAAAAACAACATGGCGGCAATAAAGTCGTGCTTTTGCTCGAACGTGGCACGCCGGTTCTCGAAGGTTCACATCCCGGTTGCCTTGAATTGAATTCCTTGCGAGACGAGGATGTTGCCATCATCGTTGGTGACCACCACGGATTTCCAGCGCGCGTGGAAGAGGAGCTGCTATCGATCAGCGATCACGTCCTGGCCATTGGCGTTGGCGGGCCTCGTGAATTACGAGGGAAGACGGCTTATCTCGGCTCGCACGTGATAATGTTCCTACACTTGTTCAATTATACATTTACACGACCGGGATGATCCGTATCTTCGGGATCGTGGGAGAATCGAGTTCCACGAAGAAATGAGGCGATCGCGGGCGCATTCCGGTGAAGATAGTTACATCCCCCTCGATTGTCTGGAGCCTGGTGTGGGTCGTCGCGATGCTCGCGAGTTGAGCCTTGAACTCCGGGTCGATGCCGGAGTTGACGATGGCAAACTCGATCACGTTGGCGTTTTTCACGAACTTGGCATGGTTGAGAATCTGCCTCAATATTTCATCGTTCCGATAATCCAGGGAAGTGATCTCTATGATGGAAAATATTGGCGAAAAATTATGCTTGTTCGTGAAGGAATCGTAGATTTCCATGAAGGTTTTAAATAAATCTTTGTCCCGGTTCTCGATCTGCACGATGTACGGCCGGCATTCCGTGATGACGCCGGTTCGTTCTTCCAACACCCGGAGATTGTTGGCCATCATCTCTGCTCCCACGAAGAGGGTAAAATCATTCTTGCCGAGCAAGATAGTGTTTATACCCGTCACGGGTGCCAGGATCACCGCGCGGTCTTGCCACAAGAAGTTGATGATGGAACTCAAGAAGAAATTGCTGGCCGAGAGCGCCAGGTCGGGGTCCATTTCCAGAAGGTTGAACGACGCCAGCTTGAAGCATTCCTTGTAAACCGCGTCTATCTTCTCGGATCCCGTGGAATATGCCCCGGGAGGATCCGGGGCGACGATCCACTTGCTTGCTTTTTCGATGTCGACGCGCGCCAGGGCGATGCCTGCCGTGAATCGTCCATTGACCAATGAGAACGGGATCTTCTTGTAGCGCCGCGGTGCACCTGAAAACTTGACGAACTCAAGGAAACGCATCACCCGGCCATCCAGCAAGTCGTCGTGCAAGGCAAGGATCGCGTCAACCCTCGACTCGAGTACCGTGCACCGCCCGTCATCCGAGACCAGGAGCACGGGGGCATCAATCGCATCGCGCAGCGCCTTGAGGAACGACGCGTGCTGCCCTTCCGAGCCATCGCGGGGAAGGCCGGACAAGAACGAGCCGACATCATCGAACACGACGAGAGCATTGGCAAAGGATGCACCGAGGCCGGAGACATGGATACCGAGCGCCCGGACCCGTTCTACCGGGGTCATGTTCACGATCCCGTCACCACCGGGCCACGACGAGATGTCGAGCACGGACAGCGCTTCTTGCTGCACCCACGGGAAACGTTTCTTTATCGCGCCCGCATCTCGCCCGAGGGTCACCAGGACGGCCTTTCCGGCGGTCATGGCAATTTCCAGGGCCAAGGAAGTCTTGCCCGTGCCGGAAGAACCCTTCACGAGGATCATCGCCCCCGGTTCCTTCGCCACCTTTATAATCGCCGAGGGCAGGCGACCGGGGTTCTTGGTCTGTTCGGCCTTGTCTTTCACGTTCTTGACCCTCCATGGGGAATGACTGCGACCGAGGAAAAGTGAGGTCGCGGATAGGATGATGCTTTGCTCCGGGAAAAAAAAAGGTTGGGATCGCGAGCACGAATGCGCTTCTTAGAATAGTCCCATCATAAATCGACGAGCCCGTCGTTGATCCTTCGGAGCTCGTCCATCATCGCGACCGCGTTCTCCATCTTGACCGCGTGGTGAAGCGTGCCGCATGCTGAAAAGACATGGCCTGTCTTGACCCCGCCGGTCATACCTTCCCGCAAGACGACGTGTACCTGGTGCCGTACCGCCGCCTCGGTGCCGTAGGGAAGCAGCTCGGCAGTGTCGAGATTCCCGACGAACGCGAGCTTGTCGCCGTGCGACTGCTTGACCCTCTTCAAGCTCATGCCCGAGTTCACCTCAAGCGGGTTCAACCCGTCCATTCCCCCCTCGACGATGATGTCGAGCAGGCTGTAGATGTCGCCATCGGTATGGAGGAAGATCCGCGCCTCCGGGTCGGTCTCGTGGATGAATGTCGTGAGACGCTGCATTTCAGGGAGCACGAACTCGCGGTACTGCGCCGGGGAGATCATGGGCCCGTGCTTGTAGGCGCAGTCGTCGGCGGTGACCAGGATCTTGTAACCCGCCTTGAGGGCACCTTCTGCCTCCGCGATTCCGATGTCCGTGAGGAAATGAAAGAGCCGGCGGAGCAATGCGGGGTTTTTCCGCATGAGAATTGATAGCATTGCGAAGTCGACCATCTGGGGGGCAGGCTCCATGATCAAGCTCGCGCCAGCGATGGGCACGAAATTCTTGGCCATGCACTGCCGGCGCCCCTCCGCATACTGCTCGATGGCGCGGGGATCGGCCTTGCCAATCGAGATCTGGTCGAGCCACCACTCCAGCAGCTTTGCGTCTCGGATGGCACCGCCCACGTGCCAACCGATGGTATGGCCGCCATCAACGACGGCCGAGCCCTTGATCCCGCCCATCATGTTCACGGCGAGCCGTGGGTCCTTCTTCTTGACCTCCGCAGTGAGTTCGGCGACCTTCGCCTTGAGCGCTTCGGTGACCTCGATTTTCCTTCCCGGGGCCCCGACCCAGTGTGACGAGAAGCCGAATGCCTTGAAGGGCGTCATGTCACCGATGGACGTTATGAGGATCTTGTCATCGTCCAGGTTTTCTTCGTATTTCTCGAGATATGGACCCCAAACGCCGTCCATGATTGATTGCACGAAACTTGGAATTCTCTCAACGGGCTCGTGGTTGAAGGCCTTGAGGATGAGCTGTTCGTTATCGCACGTGTTCACGGGAGGTCACTCGATATAAAATAGTCGTGAAAGGATTAATACCTTGGCGCGGCTTGTAGTTCGCAAGAATGAGTTGTGAGATGTGTACCATGCCAAGCGACGAAAACGACGTGTACCGGAAGTTACAACAACATCTTGATGAAATGCCCATTGGTTATCCCGCTACCAAATCAGGCGTAGAGATACGGTTATTGAAATTCTTCTTCACGCCCGAAGAGGCCGAAATCGCATTACTCTTGGACTACCAGCCTGAACCGCTCAGAAGAATTTACAAGAAGGTGAAGAAAGTTAAGGATATTCCCATCGAGCAGCTGGAAACAATGTTGGATGGCATGCTGAAGAAGGGAAGCGTGAATGGTGGGAAGAACCCCGCGACCGGCGAGAAATTCTTCGCTGCTGCGTTCCTCGCCGTGGGCATGTTCGAATACCAGGTCAATCGCTTGACTCCCGAATTCGTGAGGGACTTCGAGCAATACATGGATGAAGCATTCATTCACGAGTTCAAGAAATCCGGAGTCCCCCAGCTGCGAACGGTTCCCATCGAGCAAGCCGTGGAAAACGAAAACCTCATCGCCACGTACGACGACGTGCGAAAGATCATCGAAACAAGGTCTCCCATTACGGTGGCCCCGTGCATCTGCAGGAAGGCCAAGAAACTCATAGGAGAGGGATGTAATCACGTTTCGGAAACGTGTTTGCAATTCGGGACGGCAGCATACGTGTACAAGGAAAACGGGTTCGGCCGCGAGATCACGAAGGATGAGGCGCTTGCCATCTTAAAAAAAGCCGAGGATGATGGGTTAGTGATGCAACCGGGAAACTCCCAGAAGCCAGGATGGATATGCTGCTGTTGTGGCTGTTGTTGCGGGGTACTCACAGCTGCAAAGAAGCTTCCGAACCCCGGTGAGGTCTTCTCGACCAACCACATGTCGTCGATTAACATGGAAAAATGCATCGGTTGCGGCACGTGTATCGACCGCTGCCCCATGGGAGCGTTGAAATTGAACGATGATAACAAGGCAGAAATCAATCTCAAGCGGTGCATCGGTTGTGGTGTCTGTGTTCCCGCGTGTCCCGAATCCGCGGTCAAGCTAGTCAAGCGGGGCGAGGAAAAGGTTCCCCCGGCGAATAACCTAGACATGTACATGCGCATTATGGAAGGAAAAGCCAGGGCTCTCCAGAAGGAGCGGGAAAAGACATCTTGAATTCCTGCAACTCGATTAGAACGAAGAGAATAAGGATAGAATTCTTCCAGAATCAACCGGCGATACCGAGGGCGGCGAGCGTTTCTTTCTTCGGAACGCCCTCGTGATCCCACCCGCGAATATCGTAATAACGGTCGAGCAGCTTGTCGTAATCCGCCATCGTGAACTTGCCCATGGCCCGCGCCGGCACGTGATCTTGCTTGCGCCCGAGGCCACGCTTGATGTTGATGAGCTTAGCCATGTTGTACGCCCGCTCGGCGACCTTGAAATGCTGGTCCATGGTCCAGTTCAAGCCCGTGACCGCGTTGATGGCCTTTATGTAGAGTTCCACGGTCGCGAGGTTCTTGGACGGGAAGCCCCGGCTCGCCGACTCCGGGTTGCGGACGTCGATCCATTGGAGCTTGCAAAAGCCCGCCATATCGACCCACGTGCGGATGTTCTGATACCATACAAGTATTTCTGCTTTCTGGTTGAACTCTGGAATCTCGTTCTTGACCGCGTCGATCATGATGAGCCATGCCTCGCGGTGGTGCGCGCCGATGAGTGACGTGCCGTAGGCCACCTGCTGGGCGATGCTCGTGCGGGGGATGTAGGCCGATATCTCGAGGCCCTTGGCATGCACAGCGAACGACTCGAGATCGGCCCGTGCCTTCGGGTTCTTCTTGGCGACGTGATCGATGGTCTTGATGATGCCTTCGGCGAGAACATCCCCGATGCCCTCGCGCCTCGCGATCATGGTGATGAGCTTGCGCGCCGCGTCCTTGTTACCGAACCTCACGTTGTCAAGCCCGCCGAGATCCGCCTTATCAAGGTATCCTTTTTCAAAGCATTCCATCACGTACCCGATGAGGTACCCCGTGGATATCGTGTCGAGCCCCAGGGTGTCGCACATGTAGTTCGCCTCGGCAACGAAGCTCGCGTCAAAGATGCCGAGGTTGGAGCCCAGCATGCCGATAGTTTCATACTCTGGCCCATCGACGTCGACCTCGCGGTCGTCGGGCAGCTTGACCCTGGAGAGCTTCCCGCAGCCGAGGTTGCAGCCGGGGCTGCACGGCACCGTCTTCTTGAACACATCCTTCATGAATGCATCGCCGCCGATGTGCGCGGACTCGGGGGTATTGGATGTCGAGAAGTTGTTAACCGGGAGCACGTCGATCTTGTTCGTGATCTCGACTAGTCCGCTGGTGCCCTTTTCGAAGAGATCCAACTGGTTCTTGTCATTTTCGGCGATGACTTTGCGCATCTCCTTCGCGGCATCTTGCAAGGCTTTCACGTCAGCAATCGGAGGGTCCTTCACGTCCTTTCCCGTGAACACGACCGCCACGATGTTCTTGGAACCCATCACCCCGCCCATTCCGGTTCTCCCGGCCTGGCGCGGTATGTATAGACTGCCCGTCACTGCAATGCCGTTCACGCATGCAATACGAGATTGCTTGCGGCCCGCGATGCCGATGCAGAACACGCCCGTCGTCTCTTTGCCATACTTGTCAATGAGCTGCTTGCCCAGGTCGAGCGCGTTCTCTGTTCCAGGGTCGTCTTCGAATGAAATGGTGCCTTTACACGCGTCGACAACGATCACGCCCGGTTTTGGCGCCTTCCCCGTGATGCAGACCGTGTCGAAGCCAGAGTTACGCATCTTCTCGCCGACCCGCCCGCCGACCGACGCCTCGCCGTATGCGTTCGTCGCCGGCGAAATGGCGCTAATGACGGACTTGCTGCCACCCGGCCACCTATATTCGCCAGTCATCGGCCCGCGCGCCATTATGATGATATTTTCAGGACCGAATGGGTCCTTTATTTTATCGAGATTTTCATACAGGATCTTTACCGCGTAACCGCGACCACCTTGAAAATCGAGACGAGTTTTCTCGTCTACTTCTTGAATCTCGGCGGTGGATTTCTTAGTGCCGAGTTTTATCCAGAGAATCTTATTGCAATAACCGTTCTTTGGTGATGCTGCCGTGTACTTTAAGAGCTCCATATCAAGTAGACTCCGCAAGCGCGGGCCGGATCTTGCCATGTCAACACAATCCGGCTCGGTTGGTAATTACAAACTAAGCATCGAAGCAATTAAGTAATATCGATATATATGATAGCATACAACGCCGCGTGGATATCTTGATTGAGAAAAAGGGGCATTAATGATGAGAACCATGGCATTAATCCATTTCAGTCTTCCCGTCTCGCAAAACGCGGTGCAATATCTTCCCGATTCGTGATTTGGGTATTTCCTCTATGAATTCGACGATGCGGGGGGCTTTATACTGTGCCATGTTCTTTTTAGCCCATTCCGTAATTTCGGACTCCTTGATCTTTCCCTGGTACTCAGGTTTCAAGACAACATAGGCCTTGATGTTCTCCCCGGTTTCCTTATCGGGCACGCCGATGACGGCACACTCGAGAATCGCCGGGTGCTCGTAGAGCAAGGCCTCCACCTCGGCCGGGTAGACGGAATGGCCCTTGTACTTGAGCATGTTCTTGAGCCGCTCCTTGATAACCGTATACCCCTCGTCGTCGATGAGAGCAGCATCGCCCGTGTAGAGCCAGCCGTCCCGTATCGCCTTCTTGGTCTCCTCGGGTTTCTTGTAATAACCCCGGAACACTTGAGGCCCTTTCACGCACAGCTCGCCGACCTCGTTGATGCCGAGGACCTTGGTGCCCGTTTCCGCGTCGACTATCTTGAGATCCGTGTTCGGCAAGGGCAAGCCGACCGTGCCGTTCTTGAACCGTCCTTTCAGCGGGTTCACCGAGACGAATGGCGACGCCTCGGTCAAGCCGTAGCCCTCGCGCAGCTTGGCACCCGTGAGTTTCTCGAACTTGTCCTGAACTTCCTTAGGCAGCGGGCCCGCGCCAGACGTGCAATACTTGATGCTTTTCATATCCGCGTGCTCGATGCCCTCGTAGTTGTTGAGCAAGTTGAACATCGCGGCAACGCCTGGGAAAATGGTGATCTTATGCTTCTCGATCGCCTCCAGCAATTCCGATGCTTCTCGCGGGTTCGCGACCAGCACGGAATTGGCACCCATCAAGATCGCGAAGTTCATGCAAGCTGATTGGGCATAGATGTGGTACAAGGGCAGAGCAGTCATCATGACCTCCTTGCCTGGCTCGCATTCTGGAAATATGGCCATGACCTGGTGCACGTTCACAACGATGTTATAATGCGTGAGCATTCCGCCTTTAGGCATGCCGGTCGTCCCGCCAGTGTACTGCAACACCGCCAGATCATTCTCCGGGTCGATTTTTACCATGGGAGGTTCGGGCGGTGTCGTGCGGATCAGGTCCTCGAGGAATAATACCTTCCCGTCCGTCGACACGGGATCGCCGGCAATTGGATCGGGCAAGAACCAGTTTCCTAGCGAGCTGTGGATGACGGTCTTCACGCTGGTCTCCTTCGACAAGTTGTCGTAGTCGTACAGACCGTCGAAACCCTCCCAGACCACGAGGAACTTCGCATCGCTGTCTTTTAGCTGGTACTTGATCTCGAGCGACTTGAACAGCGGGGAGATCAGCGTCGCGACGCCGCCCGCCCGGAGCACGCCGAAGTACGCGGCGATGCAAGGAGGGACATTGGTGTAGTGCAAGGCGACCGTGTCCCCTTTCTTCAGCCCGAGCCTCGAGAGCGCCGTCGCTACCCGGTCGGCAATTTCATCGAGTTTCGCGTAGGTCAACTGCACGTCGTAATATGTCGTAGCGATCGCGTCGGGAAACTTCCTCGCCGAGTCCCGCAAAATAGTGTCGAGGGGGACGGGCTTGACGTCGATGGTCTTTGGCACGTCTGGTGGCCAGAACTTAAACCAGGGCTTTTCTGCTTGTTGTTCATTCCCCATGTTGATGTGACCTCATCTGGTCATTGGATGAATGATGATCAATTCGCGCGATTGCTAAATGAAGCTGTCGCACCAGGATCGATCTTCGATGGATTCAAAAGGTGGAGCGTGGATAGAGCATTAAACGGATCCTGGTGGCACTCGTTGACACGAAAACGATTCTTCTGCAGTATCTGCGACGCTTCTTGTGGCCTCGTGGCCGTCATGAAGAACGACAAGGTCGTGAACGTGTTGCCAGACAAGCATCACCCGGTCTCCAAGGGGTATTGCTGCCCGAAGGGACTCGCGCTGCACCACGTGGCAAATGACCCGGACCGCGTCCGGCGCCCGTTGAAGTATGAAAGCGGGTCTTGGAAGGCGATATCGTGGAAACAAGCCATCGGCGAGGTCGCCGCCAAGCTGTCCGAGATTCGGGGGCGCAACGGCCCGCATGCCATCGCGTCCCACATGGGTACGAATGGAGGCCATTGCTTCACGCATTCTATGTACTGGAAAGCCTTTTGTGACGCGCTCGGAACCAACAACAGATACACGGCGGGGTCGGTCGACAACAACAACAAGTTCGTCGCCCAGAATCTCATGTACGGCAACTCGACGATTATGCCCATCCCGGACTTGCTCAGCGCGGACTTCTTGCTCCTCGTGGGCACGAACCCTGCCGAGACCAACCTCAGCCTTGCCGTGTGCAGCAACGTGATGGACAAGGTCAAGGCCATCGCTCGCAGGGGCAAGGTCGTGATCATCGACCCGCGCAAGACCGAGACCGTGAAGGCCCTTGAAGCAGATCCAACATGCCACCATGAGCACCTCTTCATCGTGCCCGGTTCCGACACGTGGTTTTTGATGGCGCTGCTCAACGTGGTTGTCACCGGAGGCCTCGTCGACCACGAGTTTGTTCGCGAGCACGTCGACGGATTCGAGACCATCAAGCCACTCCTCGCGGGATTCTCGCCCGACATTGCCGAGAACCGCACCGGTATCCCCGCGAGTACCATCGCGGCAATCGCCCGGGAATTTGCAATGACTCGCAAGGCCGCCATCTACGCGCGGCTCGGCACGTGCATCGTGCCGTTCCCGACCGTGAACGCGTGGGCGATCGAGGCCTTGCACGCGATCACCGGCCACCTCGACCGTGAGGGCTGCGCCGTGTTCGGCCACGGGCCGTTCAACGTCGCCAAGGTCGGCCGGCTCATCAAGCTCGGCGAGTTCGACCAGTGGCGCAGCAGGATAGGCGGCTTCCCCTCGGTTATGGGCGCCTTGCCCCTGGGGATACTCGCCCGGGAGATCACGACCCCGGGGAGAGGCCAGGTGAAGGCCATCGTTGAATCGGGTGGAAACTTGGCGCTTACTGCTCCAGGCTCCGTAAAGATGAAATTGGCAATGAAACAGCTCGATCTGTTTGTGAGCATCGACTTTTACCGCAACGAAACCGCAACAATCGCCGCGGAGGTCGCCAGGGTCCCGGCCGTTTATATATTGCCCGCTACCACGCCGCTCGAGGTCGAGAACATCCACATCACGCACCTCAACTACGGCGTCGTGCCGCACGTGGAATATCATCCCGCCGTTGTCGATACACCTCGTTCTGGCCCGCGCCCCGAGTGGGAGATCTTCATGTCAATCGGCCGGAAGATGCGGCTCGTGCCATTCGGGAACAAGGTGTTCGGGATCCTCGCCAAAATCTTGCGGCTCGTGCACAGGGACCTGGATCCGGGGCTCGTGGTCGGGCTGCTCGCCATCATCGGCAATTTGATCGAGCACCACCCTCCGTTGCTCTCGGGCCAGGCGATTACGTTCGGCAAGATCAAGAAGCACAGGCTGATCGTGTGGAAGGGGCACCGTTACGGGGTCATCAAGGAATTCCTGCTCACTGGCGACAAGAAGGTGCACCTGGCCGCGCCGGAGATCGTGGGCATGATCCGGCAGCTCGCGGAACAGCGGGATATCGACGTTGGCGGCAAGCCGGGGGAGCGGGAGCTCGTGCTCATCGGCCGCCGGCACATCAAGACCATGAACTCGTGGCTGCACAACATTCCCGGCCTGCAGCGGGATCGTTCCTACCCGCGGCTGCTCGTGAACAAGGGCGACGGGGCGCGCCTCGGCTTGCAAGACGGCGATGTCGTCCGGCTGGCCAACGACGCCGGCGAGATCACGGTCCCGGTAGAGCTGACGAGCGACGTCATGCCAGGCGTCGCGTGTTACCCGCACGGGTGGGGGCACCATGCAAATGGCCTGGAGTTTGCAAGAGAGCATCCCGGGGAAAATTACAACGCGCTGACGGGCGTCGACCGGCTGGAACCCGTGTCCGGCATGCCCCGCTTCGACGGGATCCGCGCCCGGATCGAGAAGACGGGATCTTGAGCCACCAGCAAGTGACGATATTACCCAAAGCCATTGCCATGACACTATCAAAGTTTATTAAGCTCCATTGAGAGAATCGATGTAATCATACGATCGTGATGAAAGTGGGAACCTATTACAGTTATAACTGCCAGAGTTGCGGTATACGGGAGTACATGCAGAGCAAGGTGAGGCGGTGCAATTTCTGCGGGATAACGCTGTGCAGGCGATGCAAGCAAGGCGGCGTCTGCCCGAGGGATTACATGATCCTGCTGCCTAAGGAACGGGCGAAGCTTGCTCAAACGAGCTATCTCATAGAGAACGGTTGCGGGTGCTCTATCGGGACATGCTTTCTCACCCTCCTCGTCTGCTTGAGTTTCGGCTTGACTTATGCATTTGGTATTGCTATCTTCGTGATGATCTCGATATCGGTCGGGTTCATCGTCGGTGGAAAGAACGCGAAAAAACAAGTGATAGCAGACATCCTCACGCGCTTGAACGCGGAATTGCATGCACTGAAGCAAAATGGCTTTGGACATCAAGATCCGGTGGATCCATTTTCACCGTTTCCTCCATCTACTGATTTCATCCAACCCCCAAGTCGCATCCCTCAGACGAGTTACATCCCACCGCCAGCTGGCGACATGTCGCAACCGCTCGACTATCCGACGGCCATTCCTTCATCGACGGCACGTCAACCGGTTCCTGCGGCAAGCAAGCCGAACGCGAAAATATGCGGTGCCTGCGGGGCTCAACTCTTATCAATAGATGGAGAGATGCCGGCCTTTTGTTCCAATTGTGGAACCGCCGTGAATTAACGCCGCTTCCCTTTACGCCGGTACTTTAACGCGGCGAGCGGCTTTTCTTTGTAATTTTAGAAATAAAAAGATTGAAATATTGAAGCCAGGCCCGTCTCGATCAATCGCGTTCCAGCAAGATGGCCGCGCCTTGCCCACCGCCGACGCAGAGCGTGGCAATGCCGTACCGCGCGCTCTTCTCGGCGAGGATCCTCGCCAGCGTCCCGGTGATGCGGGCGCCGGACGCGCCGAGCGGGTGGCCGATCGCGATCGCGCCGCCCTTGATGTTGACGCGCTCCGGGTCGAGGCCGAGTTCCTTGATCGCGTAGAGCGGGACGATGGCGAATGCCTCGTTGATCTCCCAGAAATCGACGTCCTTGGCTTTCAAGCCCGCCTTCTCGAGCACTTTCTTCGACGCGGGAACCGGCCCCTTGCCCATGACCGTCGGGTCCACGCCAGCCACGCCCATGGCCTTGATCTTCGCCATGGGTTTCAAGCCATGCTTTTCGGCGGCCTTTTTGCTCGCCAGCAGCGTGAATGCCGCACCCGCGTTGAGCGGCGAGGAGTTCCCGGCCGTGATGGCCCCGCCGTCCCGGAACGCGGGCTTGAGCCCGGCGATCTTCTCCATCGTCGTGTCTTCCCGGATGGACTGGTCGTCCTTTATGGTCTGCTTTTTTCCATCGGACGTCTTTACCTCGATGGGCACGATTTCGCCAGCAAAATACCCATCCTTGACCGCTTGCGCCGCGCGCAGATGGCTCCGGAGTGCCCAAGCATCCATGTCCGCCTTCTTGAGGCCCGATTCAGCGAACAGCTTTTCCGCGGTGAGTCCCATGCTCAAGGCGATCTGGGCGTCGAACCGCGGGTCGTTCATGAACTTCTCGTTTATTTTCATGCTACCGAGCAAGCTCATGGGCACGCGCGTCATGTGTTCCATGCCGCCAGCGAGCACGATCCCGTTTCCCGCGGTGCCGGTCATTATTTCCATGGCACCCACCTGGATCGTCGTGAGGGACGACGCGCACTGCCGGTCGATGCAAGTCGCCGGTAACTCGAACGGGAGCCCGGCCGAGAGCGTGACGAGCCGGCCGCCGTCCGTCCAGTTCTCGTTCACGGCAAAGGCGCAGCCGATCAGGC
Source organism: Candidatus Sigynarchaeum calidifontis (assembly GCA_030587475.1). Taxonomy (GTDB): domain Archaea; phylum Asgardarchaeota; class Lokiarchaeia; order Sigyniarchaeales; family Sigyniarchaeaceae; genus Sigyniarchaeum; species Sigyniarchaeum tengchongense. Next base: position 5,363 of record JAUQYZ010000112.1, on the reverse strand, counting down.
AATCGTCGACCTGGGCCGCGGGAACACCAGTGCGCTTGAGCAACTCGTTGATGCATGTGATCGCGAGGTCATCTGCCCGCAAGCCGTTGAAGATGTCCTTGTCGGGCTGGTCGGGCCTCGAGCGGGAGATGGGAGTGCGGACATAGCCCGCGATGACTGCGTTGTCCATGATTTAAGCACCGATATAACGGTAGACGACCTCGGCGGCGCAAGCGGGTTTCGTGCCGCCCTCGATCTCGATGGTGACGGCCAGCGCCACCTCCACGCCGCCCTCGATGTCCTTGACGTCGAGGACCTTCGCCCGGGCCCTGACCTTTTTCCCGACAGGCACCGGGGACGGGAACCTTACCTTGTTCAGGCCATAGTTGATGACGAGCTTGGTCTTCTTGACCTCGTACAGCTCGAAGAGCAGCCCGGCGACCATCGACAGCGTGAGGTACCCGTGGGCGATCGGCCCGCCGAACGGCGATTCCTTCTTCGCCCTCTCCACGTCGACGTGTATCCACTGGTGGTCACCCGTACTATCAGCAAACATGTTCACTTTCTCCTGGGTCACCTGGACCCAGTCCGAGACGCCTAGTTCCTTACCGACGTTTTCCTTGAACGCCGCGATGCCGTCCAACACGACTTTCGCCATTGTAACGATCCTCCTTTTGATGCAGAGATAGATGAATATTCGCCGTTGATACTAAAAGCATTCCACGCTAGCTTTTATCGCTCCTCGTCGAACCGGGGATCATGACTGGCGAGATATTGCGCGTCGGCGCGTGCTCCATGGCCGCTATCCCGGCCGACACGAAGGGTAACATCGAGAAGATCAAGGGATGGACGAAGAAAGCGGTCGACGAGAAGGTCGAGCTGCTGCTCTTTCCCGAGCTGAGCCTCTCGGGTTATTGGTGCAGCAACGAGCTGTATTTCGAGGCCCAACCTCGCGACGGCCCGGCAATCAAGGAAATCGTCGCGTACCTAGACAAGCTCGACACGGACATGGCCATCTCGGTCGGGCTAGCCGAGCGCTACGGTGGTTGCATCTACAACACCCAGGTGCTCCTCGACCGGAAGGGCGAGAGGTATTACTACCGAAAGACGCATTGGCCCCACGCGGAGATGGGAACGTGGAGCTGCGGCGACCGGTACCCGGTCCATCGTTTCCAGGACTTCACCATCGGGACGGCAATCTGTTACGACAATAATTTCCCGGAAGTACACCGTATCTACGCGCTCGAGGGTGCCGACCTGGTGCTCTGCCCATACGCTTACGGGGGGAAATTCGACCCGAAGGATCCCGCGACGATCAAGAAGTCGATATTCGACTGGAAGGACAAGGAGCGATACTACCTTCGCACTGCCGCCAGCTCGAACTACCTGTGGATCGTGTCTAGCGTCGGCGGGGGGCACGTCAAGGACTACCACGCGGCCTCGGGCGAGAAGGGCGGGCAGGAATACTACTTTCCGGGAGTGATCTTCTTCATATCGCCGGACGGAAAGGTCGTGAAGGAATCGCCCGACGACGAGATCGCCGAGCGCCTCATGTGGAGCGACATCAGCATCCTGGCGAATTACGAGCAACGGCGAGGCCAATACAACCACTTCAAGGACCGCCGCACTGCCACTTACGGCCGAATCACCGAATTACCATGACCTTTCTATTTCTTTATTTCGTTGACGTTGGACGCACGGAGAATTATTAGATCATTGACATGAAAAAATAGAACCCGAGCACCGCATAGCATGACACCGCGAAAATGATGACTTGCCAGGGCAACCGAGCACCATTTTTCACGGCGGGTGGCTCGTTGCTCGGTACCAGCCAGTTGGAGGGCACGAAGGCCTTGAACGGATTCTGCTTCTTCCACGCCCATTGCAAGAACACGATGACTGTCCCGACGAAGATCGAATAAGTTACCTCGACGATCACACGGGTGCCGTATGTTGCTTCAGGGAACATGATGTTGATGTGCACCGGGAAGTTCCAGACGGGCCAGAAAAACATGTGATGCACTTCATCCGCTGCTGACTCGTAGAACGTCCACGCGTCGAGGGCGAGATGGCTCGAGACCCCGAGGACTGCCAGCCCGGCGAAGTGCAAGAATAGCCGGCCCGCGCTCCAAGTGCCGTTCCATTGCTTCTTGAACGCGAGCCACGCGCAAAACGCGAGGAGAAACGCCATGAGAAAGCCGAAAACTATCGTGTGCGTCCACACGCCGTGCGAGAACGTGGGCACGAAGAGCTGGATGATAAAATCGACATCTGGCATAAAACCGGCGAATGCCATCAAGAAGCATTCGAGCCGGTGCTCTCGATACTTCAGCGCCCTCGCGATCAAGTAACCGGTGAAAAAATGGACGAACTCGTTCGTCGTTTTTGGCCTCGATTGGTGGGTTTTCCAACTCGCTGAGTACCTGGAATGACGTTCTGGGTTAAGTCTGTTATCTCCACATGCACCTTCTTTTTTCACGCCGCTTTGTCACACCCTGATGGAAGCAGCGACGCGGCGGCAGTCATTGCTGCCCGTATACATCGCCGAAGCGTGCCAGACCGGCGGCAGGGGCGTTTACGCGATTGCCCTAGTCAATTACTTGCTGTTCGAGCGTAATTTCGGCACGGGAGAAACTGGCGTCATCAGCGCCTTCTATAACCTCGGGTTCCTCGCCTTTACCTTCCTGGCGGGCCGCGCCATCGACCGCCTCGGCAGGGAACGCTTGCTGGAGATCGTCACGCTCGTGATCTTCGCTTGTTCCGTGTTTTACCTCGTCCCGATCGAGCGGGGCCCAGCCCTCGTGCTCTTCGTGGCCGTCAGGACGTTCGACGGCGGCGCGACGGGTATTTTCTGGTCGGCAGTCCAGTCCTATGCAAAAAAACTGGCGGATATCGACCAGGCATCGAGAAACGCGTTCACGAGCAAGTACAACTTTTCGTGGAATGCGGGGGTCATCGTCGGGACGGTAGCGGGCTGGATCCTGGCCGCGGGCACCAGCACGAACGTGTTCGGCTTCTACTTGAGCGTTCTCATCGCCGCCGTCCAGGTCGTTTCCATCTTCGCCATGAGGTTCACGGGCAAGATGTCAACGAACGGGCAAGTGAAAAGCCACGCGGAGAACCCGCTCGCACAAAGGGCACTCACGAGCGATGAACGCGCGACCATGACGAGCCTACCGATGATCTTGTTATTCCTTTCTTTGTTCACGCACTCGTTCACGACGGGGGGCTTGTCCATCTACCTTCCCGCCAAGATACTCGCCTTCTCTCTCCCATCGTTCGTTTCCTACATGTTTTTCTTCGAGCAGTCGATCGCCCAGACGGCATCGATGACTGTCGGGGGAAGAATAAAGGAAAGACAAGTGATCCCGGCGATTTTCGCCGGGCCAGCCATCATCGGCCTCTGCTGGTTGCTGCTCGGCTTCAGCATCGAGGGCATCGTGATGTCTGTGGCAATTATCGTGCAATCGTTCATGCAAGGGATACTCTACGCGTCGGGAATGAGGTTCTTGACGAACGTCGCGCAGGCACGAGGGAAACCAGGCTTGTTCGCCCGATTCCAGTTCGTCATGGGCTTCGGTCGCATGAGCGGGCCGTTCATCTTCGGCGTCTTGATCGAAATAGGACTTGGCCTGGCAGTCATGGCCACCGTGATCTTCGATCTTGCCGTGTTTACCCTTCTCCTTGTTGCGATCGGCGTTAAAAAAAGGGTAATATGATCACGGCTCCCGCCCGCTCGTGATGGCGAGCAGCCGGTCGAAGAAACGCTTCTTGACAGGATCGTTGATCGCCCAATTAACGGGAACGGTCTGGAACCCGCTGAGTTCCTTGTACTCGCGCTCGCGGCAGTGAATGGTCCAATCTTGCAAGTCCTTGTATGCCGAGCCGAATCCCTGGCAGTAAAAACCCCAGGAAGCACCACCCTCGATGGCAGCTTCGAGGTTCTCCACGAACGTGCTGTCCTCGTTGACCACGATGGGCCGCGGGCGCTTCAAGTACTCCTCCTCCTCGCGGATGGCCTCGATCTTCATCCGCAACCCTTGCGGGCTACAGCCGTTGCCATGTGGCAGCGACACGTCCTCCGCGCCGAGCCATTTCCCGTGCGGGATTTCCCAGCCCCCGCTCGAGCTCGTGCTCGCGAGCAAGCGCCGGCGGTTTATCTTCCGGCTTTTCACGAGCTCGATGAGCTCGTGCACCCTGCCAGGTGCCACGAGGGGATGACCCCAGCTTTCCCTTGCCTCGTTCGCTATGTCGACGATGATGTTCTCGTGGCCGGTTTCCAGCAGCCAATCGGTCACCTCGCGCGTAACGGCCGGGAGGATCGACTCGTTTTTGAACCACCTGGCTTGCTGGTGGTAGAAGTAGTTCACGATGACGACCATGCCAAGGCGATCCGCTACATCGAGGACCTTTGCCAGTCGCTCGAGGTACGGCTGCTTGAACGACCCGTCCGGCGTGAACGCGGAATTGACATAATGATCATAGATTTCTTTCGTGTAAACCGAACCGCCACCTTGCATGCCGACCGTGACCGCTAGCAGGCCGTGACGCTTGTACTCGGGCAGCGCTGCGCAGAATTCCCGCGTGCTGCGCTCGGGATCCCACTCCCCCGTGTCGGGATACACCCACAACCCTCGTGTCTCGGGATTCTCGTCGTCGAAAATGGCTTGGACCATGCGGGAATTGAAGAGCAGGCCAGATACCGGATGCCCCCGCCACGTGATGCCTTCGTACGTCGGCTTGCCGTTGATCTCGAACCGGGTGGTCTCGACAGATAGAGTCGTTCGTGACATAAATGATCCGCCGTGGTTTTAAATGGATCTGGGTGAAGGTGTATCTAGAATGTTACATGCCGATTCTATTAGAGGCTAATTGACAAAATTTAGCCTTTAAGTCTTATAACCACTTTTTCCGACGAAAAATAATCATATCTGTTTCACGCCTGGTTATCCGGAATTTCTCCTCCTTTGGCTTGGGAGCTGAAAGCGCGGGGGTTTCAGCATCGTGTCAAAGCCACTTTTTTGGGCGACAGGTTCCCACCCCGAGGGGTTCATGAACTCCCTCGCCGTCGAGAATGCCGTCACGACAGGGATGAGGTCAATCCGGCCAAGCTTGAAAGCAGCAATGGTTCGCGACAATGAGAGGATGGCGAGAATCGCTTGTTGTCGAATGGCATTGGCTTTTCCACGCGTGTTCATTCGCGATGCGTTGTAAATCGTGTCGTTCCAGGACTGGCATGCTTCGATGACAGGACGACGGGTGTACATGGTCATGACATCATCCTTTGTCCACCCGGGGGGAAAGTAATTCGGATTGAATAAATATCCCTTCCTGGCCTCGACAACGGGCTGATTGATGAGTCCTTTCTTCGCGCGGATGATCGG
>JAUQYZ010000087.1 GCA_030587475.1 Candidatus Sigynarchaeum calidifontis | reverse complement strand
CTGGCGCACGACGGTGAAGATGCTGTCCAGCGCGAACCGGTTGCGCACCCATTCCTTCTTGCCCTTGGCCAGCGCATCCGACGCGCTCGTGATGCCGAAGTTGCCGAACTCCCAGGCCAGCGTGATCGGGATGACCGAGCCGCCCAGCGTGCAGCGGGCCGCGAACAGGCCGCATTCCTTCATGTCGCTGTCCTTGATGCCCTGGGCCTGGTCGTAGTGCATGACCGCCGCCGGGGGCTGGATGTCCCGCGAGTAGCCGTTCGACTGGATCTCCCGCACCTCGCGGGTTGGCTGGTACACCCACACGTCGCCCGCGCCCGGCACCGACACGATGAACCAGTCGGCCGGGTAGTTGATCGCCGTGACCGTGCCCGTGAAGGGATCGCGTGGCGTGCGGACCGGCGGCTCGAACTCGGTCGACCAGCCCTGGTTCGTCGAGACGGACGCGGTCACGCGTGTCCGGATATGGGTGCGCCAGGCCGTCGTGCCGAGCCATTGCTCGCGGTAGGCCGGGTCGCTGCCCGTGTAGTCCCACCACGGGTGGTACTCGCGCGTCGACGAATCTTGCATGGGCGGCGAGTTCGCCGTGTAGGACGACGCGTCGTTCGACGGGGTGCCATCGAGCGTGTAGGTCCTCGCGCCCGAGCTGTACCACGAGGCGCGCACCTGCGGCACCTCGTTCATCCAGTCCCACGGGTGGTAGTCCCGCGTGATGGGCGTGACGCCGTCCGAGCCGACTTGTGGAATGCCATAGTAGTGCGGGAAGTTCCGGGCGTTCACCCACGTGTGGTTCTCGAGCATGTTCATGGTCGTGCCGTAGGTCGCGTCCGTCACGTTCGCGCCGGGGCCGAGGTAGATGATCGTCGACGTGCTGATCGTCGACGGGAACTGCATGAACTTGAAGAAGCCGAACATGTGGTGGTTCCTCGTGCCGATTTCCGGGTAGAGGAGCTCTTCCGGCAGCTCGATCTTCGGGTAGGTGTTCCCGCGCGACTCGAGCCGGTAGGGGTACACGACCACGTCGTTCTGCTTGTAGAAGTCGAAGTTGCCCACGCAGCCATCGCTGCTCTGCGCGCCCGACGCGAGCAGGTCGATGTAATCCGCGTCGATATTACGCACCCACTCGAGCGGCGCGTTCGCCTTGAGCGAGTTCATGCGCTCGACGTAGGCCATGCACGGCCCGTCGATCGTCGCCTCCCGGTCGCACCAGTTCGGGTTCGACTGTGCGAACACGTCGTTCTGCGAGTTGATATAGGGATAGCCAGTGCCCCACGGCCGGTACACGAGCTCGTAGTTGCTCGTGGCAGGGTTCCGGGCGTAGATATTCTGGTCCATCCAGAAGTACCCGCGGCCGGGGTTCGTCGCATCGAACGGCTCAAGCGTCCGGTCGATCTTCTCCCAGCGGCATCGCATGGCGATCGAGTAAGACGTGGCAACCGGGGGCGCGGTCGACAAGTATTCCGACGCGGTCCCGCCGTTCGCGCTGGGCCACCAGCGCGGCACCATGCCCTCGGCGTTCGCCCCAGCAGCCCAACGCCACCCGAGATCGAGCGGCGCGTCCACCACGTTGAGGCCGTAATACACGCTACGTGTCTGTATGGGGGCGCCCCGGTGGTAGATGATGCCGATGCCACACTGGATGTCGCCGTAGTCCCGGACGTCGTTCGATCCCGCAGACATGCCCGAGAGCGGCGTGACGCCCACCGGGGGATCATCGTACCAGCCGCCCTCGCAGCCATACCGCAAGAATAGCCCCGTCCGGAGCGCACTGTAGGGGGTCGTTCCGCCGAAGTTGATTTGCCCTTGCAGCTGCACGAAGTCTTTCGGGAACGCCATGAAGATGTTCGTCGCTTGCATGCCTGGCAGCGTGATCCGCAGGTCGTTGAACCGGCCCGCGTGGTACCGGTCGACCTGGAGGCGGTAGTTCGTCGCCACGATCGACAGCGAGGTCTTGTCCCACGAGACCTGGTCGGTCTCGCCCGGCGCGATGTACGACAGCGACCGGTAGTAATCGTTGCTGATCTGGTTCCTCGGCGTCGGCTGCGTCGCGTAGCCGGTCGAGTTCGTGTTGTAGTAGATGTACACCCAGCTGTGCCCGCCGTCCACGGGGTCGGTGATGTCGACCTCGTACCGGAAGGGCCACCGCGTCGTGCTCTGGTACCATATCGTGTTTTCGACCTTGCGTCCATTCTGCGCCAAGAACATGATCTCGTCGTCGTAGTCGATCGCGCCGCGGACCTGGCTGTTCACGGTCGGAGGCGTCGCGCCGCCCCATGATTCCACGGTCGTGTTCTCGTGGAACTCGGGCCAGTTGTTCATCATCGTGCCGCTGCCGTCAACGGGAAGGACGCCTTGGCGGTCCGGCCAGAAGATGTTCCGCAGGTCAGGGTAGAACCGGTCGGGGACGTACCCCTTGCGCCACTGCAAGCACTCGAGCAGGGTCTCGGAACGCTTGCCCGCCGTGCCGTAGTCGCCGTCGCGCCCGGAAGCGAAGTAACTGGCGTCGCCATCCAGGACCCACCGGTACCCGATCTCGTTGATCTGGAACGATGTCTCGTGCCAGAGGCTGTCGGCCCCGTAGTAGCACACGCGCATCTGTTTCACGCTGATGCCCCACAAGGACGTGGAACCCCGGCCCGCGGGATCGAACATCGGGATGGCGCCAGGGGCCAGCGTGGACAGCGTGACCGCATATCCCTCGCGGGTCAGGTTCGGGTTCACTCCCGACGGGTTGAACTCGGGTATGATCGCGGTTCCCCCGTCGCCACCGCCGCCACCGCCACCGCCGCCACCGCCGCCACCGCCGCCTTGCGGCGTGGTCACGTTGGACGCGATGCCGATCGCGACCGAGCTGATCCCGAACATGAGCACGAGGCCGATCCCCCACTTGCGCTCGGCGATGAACTTCCGCACGCGCGCGCCCTGAGACGATCTTCGACTGGGAAGCCCGTGTATGTTCTTGGCTCTTGATCTCATCAAGCCATTCACGCCCGCGATCGCGCCGAGAATGCCGACAGCGATCAGGGCGAATATGCTTATAGCCAACATTGTTCGACTAACCTTTCCTTTGTATTTGTTCCTAGTACGCTTGATACTACTTAGTATCTCATTTTCTAGTACCTACTAACCTTTCCTTTGATGTACGTCCTATCGTGATTATTTCGTTGCAACTGCTTGTCTTCCAAAGAATGGAGGCGCCGCCCCGCAAAAATTGGGACAATTGGCTCCATGTCAACACGTGTTTAGTAGAGACGGATCTTTCTTCGCACGGGATGGTATATATAACTAGTGACATGTCGCCCTACGAAATCGACGCGCGGGGCGATCCATGCCACGTCCGCCGGTCTTTTGCCGGCATCCCGGCACGATGTTTACCACGTGGAAACGCCTGTTCTTTATCACGAATATGTATCCTTCAAAAGAGCGACGATCTCGAGAGAACTGCCATCCCTCCCATGATTGCGATGGTTGTCCACCCGGTCTCGTGCACCGCGGTCTCCAAGACCTGAAAGATGACCGTGTGTATTTCACGACAAGTTGGTTTGAACTTGCTATCCTCGATTGGTTCACGCCAGCTGCATATGCATCGCACAGATGATGCTGTACAACGATTGGCAAGTCGAACGGGCTCAAGAACTCGTGGTTAACTCCTGATCTTCCGGAACCATGAATTCGTTGTCTATACGTAGCCGGCCGTGCCGGAAAAACCCGCTGGAAAACGAGAGCAGGGATCCGGTCACTGCCGTGACATTTCTCATCGAGACGTGGGCTGAAGGGATAAAGGGGTTGTTGATCGAAAAAATTAAAGTGGTGGGGTCTGATTCATATAGTGAATATCAAGTGGATATATTATCCGGGATCATGATTTGAAATCCATACAAAGTGAAGTGTATCCCTTAATGACAATTCGGCAAGTACTGATGAATAATAGATTCTTCATTCTGTTCCTTTCCTTACTTTTCACGATTTGTTGCGTTTTTTTTCTCGTGATATGGCACAAGTACCGATGGGGGGATGCACCCTTCACCATATATGCCTATTATGATGGATGGTTTCTCTACGCGTGGGAATTCAAGAAATCCTTTCTTCACCCGGGATATACTATTTTTTCAGATCCGCGTTATCATGGATTTGAATTAGCGGATTATTGGCATGCCGGCTGCCCGCTTTATCCAGCCATTGCGGGAGCGATATCGATCGTAGCCGGGAACATCATTGTTTCGATGATCATCACATCATGCTTGATTTCGTTGATCGGCGTCTATTATATCAAAAAAATAGCACGAGAATACATGAATTATTCCGACACGCAATCCTACCAATTGATCGCCATTTTCATTTCATTTAACGTCGTGGCCGAATTTTTCTACGTCCCTCTTCCCATATCGATCACGGTAACTATGCCGATCATTAACACGTATTATTTCTTGCGCTTCTACGATTCCCCCACCTTGAAAAACGGGATGCTTGTGAGTCTCGTGTACACGCTGACGTTATTCACCCGGGAGATAATCTATCCATTTACCTTTATCCCGTTGGCCGTGTTGATCTTGTTTCGGATAAGGGGGCCAATACAAAACACGAGACTAGGTTTTAAACGGATGTTCGTTGCATTGTTTCTGACAACGATATTCATTCCTTGCGTGATTTATTTGATTTACCTGTTGTCCACGGGGATTTATGCTTCGATTCTCGCGTCATGGAATTTTCTATCTTGCGAAAAAACAGTAACATGGTTCCTTTATTCAACATTCAACACGATAACTTTCAATTGGATCTTCGTGCTATTTTACTTCATTGCATTTTTTCTAGGGATCGTGCGAGATTTTCGAAAGAGAAGCCCTCTTCACCGTGGAATAGGAAACGAAGAACGGCCCCTCGTTTCATCTGCTTCCGGGCAATCGTTCCTGCGGCCTCGGTTACTCGATGTTACCAACGGGGTTTGGGCAGCTATGGTATTCCTTAATCGCCTGATATTACCTGGATGCCCGATAGAGGCATATTTTTTACCCTGGTCATTTTCATTCGCCGTGTATGTTTTCAAGGGAACGCAAATGACGAACACGCCGCGAACGCGAGAATGCTTGTTTTGGATAGCTGTTGGGGCAAATGTCATCGTCCTTGCCATGCAGATCTTTCCCTTTTACCCGTTCTTCGATTCGGACATGTCCGGGTTTATACCGGCATGGATAAGAGAGGAAATTGGTTGGCCATTTTATCCTTGAGAAAGATGGATGAAAACAACGCATAAATCAAGAAGGGAGAGACCGGCACCAGGTTGTTCCCGCGGTTAAGCATTTAAAAGGACACCTACATTCCATAAGGCCGGGTTACATAGGCATGACTCAGATCTTGATTATTGCTGGCGGTTTGGGCACGCGGCTCGCTTCAATGACAAAAGAACGGCCCAAATGCATGCTTGATGTCGAGAACAGGCCATTCTGCGAGTATCAGCTGGAATTGTTTAAGAGACAAGGATTTAAGGACATTGTTTTCTGTCTCGGGCATCTTGCCGAATTCGTGATGGATCATTTCAAAGATGGCAGCGAAATCGGTTTGAATATCGCGTACTCAGTTGAAAAGGATCCACTTGGCACGGCCGGGGCCACCAAGCTGGCTGAAGAGATGATAGATGGCGATTTCATCGCTTTTTATGGAGATAATTTCACGGACATGAAAATTAGAGATTTCATTGAGTTTCACGGGATAAAGGGGGGATTGGCAACCATCAATGTTCGGGAAAAACATGATCCATCTGAAAGCTCGAGCCTCATAACGATGACTGACCAGCGGATAACATCATTCATCGAGAAACCATCGAGGCAACAAACGAAGAGACTTGAAAAAGCAAGGAAATATATCAACAATGGAATATACATTTGCAAAAGAAATATACTAGAATATATCCCTAAAAACAAACCCTATGATTTTGGGTTTGATTTGTTCCCCGCCCTCCTTGAAAAAGGCGAAAAAATATATGGCTATGCTACCGAGAGCTATTTCAGAGAGATAGGCACGCCCCGTAAATATGAATTATTTCTCGACGAATTCAAGACCAAGAAAAAAGACTGGGGATTTGCATGATTTTAACGAGAACGCCGCTGCGAATCTCCTTGGGGGGTGGCGGAACGGATCTGCCTTTTTATTGCCAGAAATTCGGCGCTTCCCTGGTATACGGTGCAATAAACAAGTACATGTACATCACGACGAGCCGCCGGGTTCAAAAAGACATCAAGCTCAATTATTCGAAAACGGAACTGGTCGAACGCGTTGAAGATATAGAACATCCCCTCATAAAAGAAGCGTTACGACACGTCGGGATACAGAACGACATCGAGATCCATTCGGTCTGCGACGTGCCCTCTGGGACGGGGCTGGGTTCCTCATCTGCCTTCCTTGTCGGTTTATTGAAGGCTCTTTATTATTTTGCCGGGGTAAATAAGTCCAATTACGAGCTCGCGGAAGACGCGTCTTGCATCATGATGGATCGCTTGAAGGAACCGTGCGGGAAACAAGATCAATATGCGAGCGCTTTTGGAAACATCTGCCACCTGTCGATCGAGCCTTCTGGTAAGACGTCCGTCGTGCCCGTGCAAATTTCACTCGAAATCAGAAGAAAACTCGAAAAGAATTTGATGCTCTTCTACACGGGATCCACGCGGAATGCAAGCGAAGTGCTTCGCAGCCAAAAGGATGCCGTCGAGCAGGCCAAGGAGAGCTTGGATCAAAGGTTGGGCTATTTTCACGAGATCAAGAAGATCGGTGAAGATAGCCTTAGATGTCTTGAAACGGGTAATCTGACGAGATTTGGAGAATTGATGGACGTTCATTGGCAATTGAAGAAGCAGACTTCAAAACTGGTGACAAACACGAAATTGGATACGTATTATGCCTTGGCCAAGTCGAAAGGCGCGCTAGGTGGCAAAATAGTTGGTGCCGGCGGGGGTGGTTTTTTGATGGTTTATATCGAGGTTGACCACGAGGGATTACGGAGCGCCATGAAAGCTCGAGGTCTTATCGAAGTGCCTTTCAAGTTTGACTTTGATGGCACGAAGGTCGTTTATGACGGGAATAATTTGTGAAGATAGATTACCAGAACGCAATGGATAATCATGGATGAAGCAGACGACGCTTTTGTCATAGGCATGTGGCATTTGGGTTGCGTTGCCGCCGCGTGTCTTGCAAAATTGGGATTCCGGATAACCTGTTTTGACTCGGATACACGCGTGATCAACGGTCTGGAAAAGGGCAAATTTCCTGTTCATGAACCCGGGCTGCCGGATCTCTTCAAGGAAGGCGTTGCCAGAAACAAGATACATTTTTCAAGAAATCCTGAAATGGAATTGCCAGGATCAAGTATCGTGTACATCACGCACGACACGCCGGTCGATGAGAATGACCAGATCGATTTGACCCCGATTCACGAGTCTATCGATTTTCTAATGCCCTTGTTGAGTGAGCGGTCGATTCTACTCATCTCGAGCCAGATGCCGGTCGGGATGTCTGATGGCATCGTGCAAAGGTTGAGAAGATCCAAGAAAAATAACGAGGTTTGCTATTTTCCTGAAAATTTAAGGCTAGGAGATGCGATCAAAGGCTTTTTGACTCCAGACCGGATGATATTTGGCCTTTCATCCCATCGCATCAAAAATGATATCGAACGGCTGTTTTCGGGAATTCCCGCGAAGAAAGTGTTCATGGACTTGAAAGGTGCGGAGATGACCAAGCACGCGTTAAACTCGTATCTTGCGACGAACATCTCCTTTTCAAGTGAGCTATCGGATTTATGTGAAGCAGCGGGCGTTAACGCGATAACCGTGATGAACGCGGTGAAATTGGATAAGAGGGTGGGCGAACACGCGCCCATCAATCCCGGGCTCGGTTTTGGAGGTGGCCACCTAGCAAGGGATGTTAATGTCTTGCGAGGCCTTGGCCGTGCACGCGGCATTAAAACAGGATTGCTGGATGCCGTCCTTTCCGTTAACCTTCATCGGATGGAATACATTTCAAACAAGCTCGTGAAAATATTCGGTTCGCTTGAAAACAAGAAAATCACGTTTCTTGGATTGACCTACAAGGCGAATACATCCACGTTGAGGCGATCCCTGGCACTCCAATCGATCGATCAGATTAAGACTAAAAAAACATGCATAATCGCTTATGATCCGATGATAAAAGGCGACATACCAGGGTATCCTCACGTCAAGGTATGTAACACTGTAAAGGAGGCAGTCAACGGTTCGGACGCCCTTGTCATCACCACGCCATGGGAAGAATTCAAGACCTTGGATTATCTCGATATAACGAAAGACATGAGATCGCCCGTCATCATCGATACCGCGAATATTTTGGAGCCGACGCTATTTGAAAACACAGATATCCAATATCATGGAATAGGCGTTTCCTATGAAAGCAGATCTCTCAAATAAGGTCGTCGTCATCACGGGCGGGGGGCAGGGAATCGGCAGGACCATGGCGCTATCATTCGCGAAGCTCGGGTCGCGTGTAATCGTCTGCTCTCGGACGAGGCTAGACCTGGAAAAAGTCGAGAGGGACATAAAAAGCCTCGGCGGAACTTGTGAATATCATATCGTGGACGTGGCAGTCCTATCACAAGTCGAAAAATTTTTTGCGAATGTAATAAAAAAGCACGGGGCCATAGACGTGTTGATAACATGCGCGGGAATCTATGGCCCAATTGGTTCTCTCGAAGATAATGACGCCGGTGATTGGAAAAAGGCAATCGATATCAATCTCTTGGGTACTGTAAACTGCGTGCGATGTGTCATTCCTTTCATGAAGCGTCGAAAAGAAGGCAAGATTATCACGCTGTGTGGTGCAGGCATAGGTGGGCCCAACATTGTGCCCAATTTCTCCGCATACACGACCTCCAAGGCTGCAATCGCGGGCTTCACCGAAGCAATGTCAAAAGAATTAGCAGAATACAACGTTCAAGTAAACGCGATATCGCCGGGGGCAGTGAACACCCGGCTCTTGGACATCGCATTGGATGCCGGGAAACGGGCAGGAAAAGAATTCCTCGAGAAGTGCCGGAGGCAGAAACTTGAAGGAGGGACGTCTCCCGAAAAGAGTACCGAGCTGGCGGCCTTCCTGGCTTCCAAAGAATCTAATTATATTTCCGGAAAGGTCTTGAGTGCGGTTTGGGACGATATCACGGCATTTCATGATATCAAGGAAAAGCTGGTGAACTCGTCGCTTTTTAATTTAAGACGAATCGACGAGTCCATGTTTTTTGAAAAAAAAACACTCTGCAAATAATTTGGAAAGGATGATTGAATGGACAATCTCGATTACATAGACAAGTATTTAAACGAGGTAAAGGACATAATCGAAAAAATCGATAGGCGGCAAATAGATAAGGCGATTGATATCCTGTTCGATGCCTGGAAAGCGGATCACCACGTCTTCTTTTTCGGAAATGGTGGATCCGCATCCACGGCCACCCATTTTGCGGCAGACCTTTCAAAGACTACGATCGTGGTTGGAAAAAAGAGGTTCAAGAGCATCTCGTTATGTGAAAACGTTCCACTCATCAGTGCATGGATAAACGACGAGGGGTGGGAAAACGTTTATATCGGGCAATTGGAAAACTTGTTCCAGCCTGGAGATGTTGTCGTCGCAATAAGCGTTCATGGTGGGAGCGGAAAGGGAAGCGCCGGTAAATGGTCGCAAAATTTGACAAAAGCAATGCAGCACGTCAGGGACAAGGGTGGCAAAGTGATAGGCATGGCGGGATTTGATGGTGGATCTTTCAAAGAGCTCGCCGATGCGTGTATCATCGTCCCGAAAGACTCGACGCCGCTGGTCGAGGGATTCCACGCGGATATCCAGCACTTGATAATCTCCCGGTTGAGAGAGAAAGTACAGGGAGCACGAGAGAATGAATAAGGCAGTTTTCTTGGACAGGGACGGGGTTATCAATGAAGTCTGTTACGACGATGATAGAGGCATTTACACGGCCACAACATTGGATGAATGCCGTTTTTTACCAAAAGTGAAGGAGGCAATAATGCTCCTTAAAAAAAATGGGTATCTCGTCATTGTTGTTTCTAACCAACCCGGGGTTGCTTTTGGTTATCTTAAAAAAGAAGTGGTGCAACAGATAGACCTGAAATTGAAGAAATTGTTTCATATTGACGGGGCGTATTATTGTTTTCATCACCCGAGGATCACGGGCGAATGTGAATGCCGAAAGCCCAAATCCGGGCTTTTACAGCAAGCAGCTAGCGATTTCGACATCAATCTTAAAGAGTCGTTCATGGTCGGAGACAACCTATCAGACATCGAAGCCGGGAAAGCGTGTAAAAAGACATTTTTAATAGGCAACCACAGATGCGATTTATGTACCTTGTGTGAAAAGAAAAACATAAAGCCAGATTTTATCGTAGAAGATCTATATTCCGCTGCAAAAATAATTACCAGCATGGAACATGGCGAGGAAGAGTAACAATGCAATTTTTTGCCGACACGGCGAACATTGATGAATTGAAGGAACTTATTAGTCTGGGGATCGTTGAAGGGTGCACCACCAATCCTACCATCTGTCTAAAAGAGAAAGGGTGTAATTTTGAAACGCAGATGAAAAAGATAATAGACCTGGTTAACGGCGACGTGAGTATAGAGGTCACCTCTAATAAATACGAGGAGATGCTCAAGCAAGCTCGCCTTTTCTCGTCATGGGGTAAAAACGTGGTGGTGAAAATCCCGATGAACCGGGACGGGTTGAAAGCGGTATTCACGCTGGGCAAGGAAGGAATATCCACGAACGTGACTGCTTGCATGGCCACCAAACAGGCAATACTCGCGGCAAAAGCGGGGGCTAAATATGTCAGTTTCTTCTGGGCTCGAATCGAGGACATGGGCCATAGCGCGAAGGACACGGTCACTAGCACGGTTGAACTGTTTAGATTTCATGAAATTCCTACAAAAATCATCGTGGGGAGCTTGAGGCAAATGTCTCAAATCAATGATGCGCTGCAAACGGGAGCCGATATTTTGACGATAGTCCCCGAGCTTCTATACGCTATGATCGATCACCCAAGAACAGAAAGTACCATTGCCGAGTTTTTGGATAATTGGAAGAAATTCACCGAGAAATGAGCGTTCTCGTGATATCAACCTTTTTTAGATGTAGCATCCTCCGAACGAGTCGAACGAACTGCAAAAGTGCTACAATCATGAAGCTTTCAATCATAATGCCCGTGTATAACGAAAGGCGATATATCGAACAAATATTGAAAAAGATTTGGTCTGTAAAGACAGGTATTGATCGAGAACTCATTATCGTTGAAAGCAATTCGACGGATGGTACTAGGGAGATTGTCAAGCAATACGAGAGGAAGGACGGCATCCATGTAATATATCAAGACAAGCCCTTGGGAAAAGGTGCCGCGTTGAAAGAAGGATTCAAGCGCGCCAGGGGGGATATAATTCTCATTCAAGACGCGGATCTCGAGTATGAGCCCGATGATTATCCAATCCTATTAAAGCCCATCCTCGATAACGATGCTGATTTCGTGCTAGGTTCCCGCCATCTTGGCAAAAACACGTGGAAAATCCGAAGATCAACGCCCTTGATGTGGAATGCTCGGTTGATAGACATCGGGAGTGAATTTCTTTCCTGGCTGTTTTTCTTGCTGTACCACGTGAAATTGACAGATCCGCAGACGATGTTTAAAGTGTTCAGGAGAGAATGTATTAGCGGGATGGAGTTTAAATCAAATTCTTTTGCTTTTGATTGGGAAATCGTGATTAAAATGGTCAAGAAAGGCTTTGTACCCGTTGAAATTCCAGTCAGGTATAGATCTCGCAGTAAAAAAGAAGGTAAAAAGGTAAAAATCTTGAAAACCGGGTTGCAGAGCTTGTGGTGCCTTATTAAATACAAGTTTTTCAATTAACCGGCTCCGATGCTCTCGTTCCCGCTTTTCATGGCCGATGTGCGTGCAAGCCTCGTGAAACGGTCGCCAAATTGCCATGCCCCCTTGATGATTGTTTCCTGGAAGGTTTATTTGGACTCACCATATTCTATCCCTCAACACCGGTTGCTGATGCTGACATGAACGTGCTTCTTGTCAATCCCCAGTCGTATTTCCAGCGAAAGGCGCTTAATGCCGTTACGATGCCTGATATACCGCTGAACCTGGCTTGCATCGCTGCTGCGCTCGAAGGCGACGGGCACGTCGTGCGCATCCTGGACATCAACATCATCAAGACGAAGTCAGATCTGGTCAATCGTCTTTCTGAAATGCGATGGGACATCATCGGGTTCACGGGAACCACCTCCGTCATCTTGAACTGTTACCATGCCATACGGGTCATCAAGCGCGTGGCGAGGCAGGCCAAGGTGGTGCTGGGGGGCTGGCACGCGTCGGCCATCCCCGTCCGGACCATGAACGAGTGCCCCGAGATCGATTTCATCGTCAAGGGGGAGGGCGAGCTCACCATCAAGGAACTCGTTCGGGCCCTCGCTCTCGGAGCGGATATTTCCAAGATCCTGGGCATCGTGTATCGAGATGGCCGCGGAAATGTCATTGAAAACAAGGAAAGGCCATTGATAGCAAATCTCGATGACCTCCCGTTTCCGGCGCTGCATTTGCTCCCCATGGACGAGTACCGGAAGATCGGGTTCAACACGATCGGTGGCTATTTCAAGAAGGACTTGTACATCTCCGCGATATCGACGAGCCGGGGCTGTACCGGGAAATGTACATTCTGCGCGGATCATGTCATCAACCACCACACTTGCCGGTTTCGAAGCCCGGAGAAGGTCGTGGCCGAGCTGAAGCGTGCAATCAAGCAATACAAGGTCCGGATCTTCTTCTTCATGGATGCCCACTTCACCATGTCCCCGGTTCGCGCAAAGAAGATTTGCGAGCTCATCATCAAGGAAGGCTTGCACATCAAGTGGGCATGCCAGGCACGGGTCGATTCCGTGTCCCCCGAGCTTCTAGGCTTGATGAAGATGGCGGGTTGCACGAGGATCGGGTATGGCATCGAGTCTGGCAGCCCGAAAGTTTTGAAGATAATGAAAAAAGGCACGTCCATCGCCCAAATGAAAGACGCCATACGCTGGACGAAGAAAGCCGGCATCATGGCCGTCATCTATCTCTTGTACGGCATGCCGGGCGAGTCCATCGAGGACGTCAAGCTCACCCGGCAATTACTCTTGCAGCTCAAACCCGATTACGTGAACCAGACGATCGCCATCCCCTACCCGGGCACCGAGCTTCGTGAACAAGCAATCCGGGAGCGCTTGATCAATGACGATCGATGGGAATTCTACAATTACCCGTTTGGAAACGTCCTGGAATACCCAGGAATCGAAAAGGTTTTCCGGACGCAAGCAAAGGTTCTCATCAATTATATCTTGAGCCCGGGTTATGTCTGGAAAACGTTCAAGACCATCCGGTCGATCTACCACCTGTCGTTTTACTTCAAGGTCGCCCAGGTGCTGATACTCGGCATTTTCATGCTGAACCTGGCAAGGGAAGCAGATGTAAAGAAATTTCTTGCCAATTTATCGACGCGGGAGAATCGCAAGCCCGGCGATTCGTCCTGAACCTGGTGAGCCATCTCTTGAACATCCTGCTCGTGCATCCGTCGTCCTCTTTCGTGCTGCGAAACTTCAGCGAGATCAGCTTGCCGGAAATACCGATCCACCTCGCCGGCATCGCGGCCGTTTTGGAACGGGACGGCCACGTGGTTCGGATCGTCGACCTTAACGTGGTGGAAACCAAGGACGAGCTCGTGAAGCGTCTCGAGGAGATGCCGTTCGACATCATCGGTTTCACGGCTACCACCCCCGTCATCACGAGTTGTTACCGGGCCATCCGTCTCTTGAAAAAAATGTTCCCTGCCACCAAGATCGTCCTTGGGGGTTGGCACGCGTCGGCGCTTCCAGAGAAGACGATGGCGGAATGCCCCGAGATCGATTTCGTGGTCAAGGGGGAGGGTGACATCACGATGCCGGAACTTGTTCGAGCGATAGAGCTTGGCCACTCTCTGGCGGATATCGAAGGTCTCGTTTTCCGGGATGCGGGAGGGCACATCGTTCGCAACGAGGATAGGCCTCTTGTAAAGAATCTTGACGACCTGCCGTTCCCGTCCCGCCATCTGCTCCCGATGGATGCTTACCGCCGCATCGGCTTCACGACCGTTGGCGGTTATTATAAGAAGGACCTATACATCACCAGCATCGTCACGAGCCGAGGTTGCACGGGTAAATGCACGTTCTGCGCCGACAGTGCCATTTACCACCGTACTTGCCGGTTCCGTAGCCCGGAAAACGTGGTAGCCGAGATAAAAGAAGCTGTCGAAAAATACAACGCCCGGATATTTTTCATCATCGATGCGAACTTCACGCTGTCCCCCAAGCGGGTCACCCGCATATGCGAACTCATCATCGAGGAAGGGTTGCATATCTTGTGGGCTTGCGCCGCACGTGTCGATTCCGTTAATGAAGAGCTGCTTCGCCTCATGAAACGTGCAGGATGCGTCCGCATTTCGTATGGCGTTGAGTCTGGCTCCCCGCGAGTTCTGGGATTGATGGAAAAACACGTCTCCATACGCCAGATCAAGGATGCGGTGCAAGCAACGAAGCGGGCTGGTATCCCCGTTTACATCTATTTCGTGTACGGGATGCCGGGGGAAACCATTCAGGACGTGTACATGAGCCGCCAATTGCTGATGGAATTGAAGCCGGATTACTTGACACAATCGATTGCAACACCCTTTCCCGGATCGGAGCTCTACAACCATGCGGCGTCGCGCGGATGGCTTGACGGGAAACCATGGTCGAGATACAACTATCCTTTCGACCACGTCATGGAACTCCCGCAAATCGCGGAAATATCACGTTTGCAGTCGAAAATCTTGATAGAGTTTTATACCAGGCCTTTTTTCATCAAGAACACGCTCAGAAACATGCGATCCGTGCACCACTTGTGGTTTTACCTGAAAGCCGCACGCGTGCTGCTGAAGTACGCGATCTCTACGGGGATCCGGTGACGCTCATGGATTACAAGGACTATCTCTCTGGTCAGATCAAGGATAACTTCTGGTCCATGGCCAAGCGGGATTTGATCGAGATGCTCCTTGATCGATACACGAGGGACATGCCTCGCGATTCACCCGTTCAAATATTGAACGTCGGTGCAGGCGTGGGGGATGATCTGAAGGTGATCCGTGCTTTCGGAGCGGTGCACGTCGTCGATATCGATCCACGCGCGTTACAACTTATCCCCGAAGGATTGTGCCAGGAGAAAAGAATTGCCGATGTCGTTGATCTCCCATATTCAGAAGGATCGTTCGATGTCGTTACTTGTTTTGACGTTTTCGAGCACGTGAAAGACGATAAGATGGCCATGCGCGAGGTGGATCGCGTCTTGAAAGAAGGGGGATTGATGATCTTCACGGTTCCGGCGTACCAGGCCTTGTATAGCAGTCACGATCGCGTGCTGCAGCACGAGCGTCGATATGATTACCCGGACATGATACATCGCCTTGCCGGCTTCACGATCGTGTTCATTTCATACTGGAACTGCATTCTATCGATTCCCGTCGCTATAAAGCGATTGCTGCGCCGGAAATCGATGCCTTCCGCGGACATCGTGTCGTTTTCAAGGCCTCAAAACCTGTTCTTGTTTTTCCTCATGCATCTAGAGAATCGCCTCTTGAAATGCGGCGTGAAATTGCCCTTCGGCACGTCGATAGTCGGAGCTTGCCGAAAACCAAAGAAAGAATTCCCCACCGGCTTTCCAATCGATTGATTGGATGGCTCGCGGAACCTGACAGTAGCAAGTGCTATTTTTTTCCTTCGAATTCACGTTTACCTCGCCGCCAGTACACCGGGCAAGCCTTTATTTGGAAGGCCCTGGCCGTGATGAACACGTTCGTCCGAGCTCGAAAAAACGGCATGGCTTCTTGATGATTCATCGAACTCGCGGTTCCCTGATGCTGTGAACGGTCATCGCGAGGAAGGGTATGAAGAAGCAAAGTGATATCAGTGGTATTCGTAATGGGATCGAATAGGAAAGACCGACGAGGAAAAACCACGGCGTGCTAAAGAACAGCGGGGTGGCGCAAACGAGTTTCATCTTCAAGCCTATGCCCGGCGATCTCACGGAAAGCCAGAATAGATAAGGTATGAGGACATAAAGCGCGTGCGCGGTCCAGAAATCCGGCAAGATGGCGATCGTCGCGAGGATGACGAGAAACAATCGATCCACGTGGTGCAGCTTTCGACGGTACAAGATAAAAAAGGTGGTCGGCACGAAGCATGCCAGCATGGCCACCGCGAAGCCCGTTATTGGAACACCGAACAAGTATGATAATTCTCTCGAGAATGTCCCCGACACGCGATAGAACGTGACGGCGTTTACCAGCGAGAAAGCGATGTTGGAAGGAATGAAATCGATGGCCATTTTTGGCCATCGCAAAAACATAACGATGTTGGGAACTTGCGGGATGAGGCTATAACCAACGTTCTTGAAAAAACGCGAAAACGGCCGCCTCCAGATGAGAAACACGATCCAGAGCAAGATGTTCAGCTTGAAGATTGCGGCGATGCTCCAGCTCATGAACCCGAGGTGTTCCTTCTCCTCGAGCAAGAAATAAAAGCCCAGCAAGGCGAAGAAGCCAGTTATAGCTTGCGTGTGCCCGTGGAAATACTCGTGGTAATGCCACATCACGATCAAGTACGTCCCGGCAATGAAATACGGGGAAAAAAAAGCCTTGTTGGTGGAGAGCGCTTGCATTTTTTCGTGACGAGCAATCTTGAAAACGAGCCAGCAGCTCGCCAGGTTGAAATACACGATGAAAAGAGAACAGAGAAACAAGTCAAGATGATAATCCGTGCCGAGCTGGTAGAAGAGGAGATGGTAAAGCGTCAAGGCTGGCAAGTTCCGGTAGGCGTTGCAGAACATTCCAGAACAAATGCCAGCAATGGGATCGTAGAGATCATCCGGATCCTTGAGAATCTTTTCAACACCAGGCCTGAAAGTGATGTAAAAATCGTTGAGCACGTTATCTACCTGCATCACGGCAGCCATGCTGCATAAAAAATAGACGCTAACGTTCACGACAAGCGATGTGTAGAAAAAATATCTCGCCAAAGGAAATTTCACGAAAATGCTTCTCAAATGATCGAGGGTCGTTTTACCGGACACCTGCCCGAACCGCGTTCATGCTCGTGTTTATTTTGCCTGGAGACGATTATAAGGCTATCGCCCCGGGAACCCGGAAAAAGCCCAGGAGCCAGATAATATCGCGATTAAACGAAGGATCAATAAAGCGAATGAGGATCTCCTTGGGCATTGAAATGACTAGGCGGCGTCTTTGGATTTTACGGTTTGACATTGGATTTTACGATTCCGGCGGTGCGACCAGGATCTTGTACGGAGTGTCGACAACAGCATCGCCGGCCACCCCCCGGCCATTCTCGACGAGTGTTGCCGCGCAATTTGTATTTATACGCGTGTTTAATTTACCCGAGCTTGATTATAGGATTATCGAACGATAACCCCGGCATTTTTTCATGAAGGTTTCCCTTGTCTTTCCCAACACGTTCCTGGCCTATCCCGCCACGAGAACCCACCAGCCACTCGCGCTGGCATATTTAGCATCGGCACTCGTCAAGGGCGGGTATTTCGTGCAAGTGATCGACGCGACCGCGGAACGGATCGGGGAGGAGAAGGTCGCACGGTTAATACGAGCCTTCGGCTCGGCACTAATCGGCATCACTACGAACGTGGGCATGGCATCACAAGCCATAACACTTGCAAGATACCTGAAAAAAACTTGTCCCGGGCGGAAGATCGTGATGGGGGGCCCGTGGGCGACCATCAAGCATCGGGTGATCGTGGCGAGTGGCACCGCCGACATCGTCGTTCGTCGCGAGGGGGAGATCACGATGGTCGAGCTCGCGGATGCCCTTGATGATCATGGTGACCTGGCACGCGTCGATGGAATCACGTACAAGAACGACGCGGGGGAAATAATAACAACGCCTGATAGGCCGCCAATCGATGACCTGAATGCGCTGCCGTTTCCCGCGTGGGATTTATTCCCCCCGAGCACGAAGTACAGGTTCTTGCACAGGGCTTCTCCTTTCTTTCCCGTGATGACGTCCCGCGGCTGCCCGTTCGACTGCATCCATTGCACGAAAGCGGTTCACGGGTACAAGTTCCGGCCTCGGTCGGTCGAGAACGTCATCGCGGAACTCCGCTATCTCAAGGAAAAATTCAACGCTCGCGAGATCTTCATCATCGATGACATCTTCAACAACGATGTCGCCCGTGCCGAGAGGATCCTCGACGAGATCATCAAGAATGACCTTCGGTTTCACATCAAGTTTTCGAACGGCATCCGGGCCGACAAGTTACCCGAGAGACTCGTGAAAAAACTCAAGCGGGCAGGGACCTACACGGTCATGCTAGGCATCGAATCCGGGAACCAGGGAATCGTGAACAGCATTGGCAAGGGCTTGAACCTTGAAAAGGTAAGGATCGCGGCACGACTTTTGAAGAAAGAAGGCATCATCACGGGGGGATTCTTCATGCTCGGCCACCCGCAAGACTCGAAAACCACGATGCTGGAAACGATAGCTTTTGCAAAGCGCTTGGATCTCGACTATCCGATCTTCTTCAAGGCGGTTCCTTTTCCAGGCACGAAAATGCATGACATGGTTTTGAAAAAAGGCAAGCTGGTATCGATTAACCCGCAGAGGGTCGCGGATAAATACACGCTCAAGCAAGCGATATTCGAGATGGAAGGTTTCACTGCAAGGGATGTCGAAACTGCATTCACGCTCGCCTACCGGTTATTTTACCTACGGCCTCGAAAGATCGTGCAACTGATCGGGCAATTTCGCTCCTTGACGGAATTCGCCTGGGTAATCGATACCATTCTAAAAGTGTTCATCAAGAACTTGTGATATGATAGATAGAGCACACCGGGGAACGACTCATGCCGATTACCTTGTCATCGTGGGAAAAGAAATACATGATGGCCATGATTAACGTGACCGTCGTAGTTTTTTTGATTGGCACGTACATCTTATCCACTGAAGCAATCACGTCCAAGCCTTTAGAAGAGCGAGTGCAGATCGGTTTCTTTTTCTACTCGTTCATCGCCATGCTCGCGTGGACGCCGTTCATTCCCCTCATTGGCAAAGCATCTACCGACGAGAGGGCTATCCCGAAAGTGCTATTTATCAACATCGGGATCAAGATGGCCTTGATCGTCGTGTTCGAGATGATAGACGCGACGTTCGCGGCCAATTTTGCGAACACGAGGGCGTTTTTCCCTGGTTTTGCCGACTTCAATTTCCAATTCCTTTATGCTGGCAATTTCTTGGAGCACCGACCGACGCTTTATGCCGTGATCCCTGGCCATGCAAGCGTTGAAGTATACTATCCGCCAGGCGTTGCCATCGTCTACGTTTTTCTTGCTTTCATAAACCCGGCAAAAAACGCGCTCATATATCGTTGGGTCATCGTGTTCTTCGAGACAGGAGTGCTATACTTGATATGGAAGATCGCCAGCCTCCCGAGGCTCAACGTGTCGCCCTCATACCGTGTCAAGGGTGTCGTCTATGCAAGTTTCGGGGCGAATATCTTGTCCGCCATTGATGTTTTCGGGAAGTATGACATCATCCTTCTTTTCATCTCGCTCCTCGCGGTATATTTTTACCTCGAGGATAAACCCTTCGTCTCGGGAGCCATCATGGCCTTTGCAGGGTTCGTGAAATTATTTCCTTTTATCTGGATGGCAGGTATCGCGATCTTTCACTTGAAACGAAAGCAATACAAGATTCTCTTGAAATATCTTGCGGGGGGCGTGATGTCGGGATCGGCCATCTTGCTCGTGTCCATCATGCAAGAGGGCACGCGCTTGTTCGATTTACTCCTCGGTTTTCGATTCCAGCTGATCGAGGGGGCCTATGCTATATACATGATGAATTTTTGGTTCTATCTTGCATACACGGGCTTGCCGTTCATGAACATGATCCCCTACGTGTTGATGGGCGTGAGCTTGCTCTATTTCTTTGTCTGGTCCAATAAATCGATAGACGTGTCGTTTTTCATCAAAACGACGGCGATCTTGCTGATCTTTTACACGGCCGTGAACTCGCTATATATCAATTTCATCTTTCCATTCATGTGCATCGGTTTATTGAGCTCGATCAAGAAAATACGGGTTCTTGCATGCCTGGAGATCTCTTGCATGTTGATCGAAGCGGTCTTCAACGTGATCATCTATGGATCTGGGTTGGGAGACACCCTAATCTTGGAACTTGACACGTATCCGCCTGCATGGTATCTCGCGTTCCGCTTTACCAACCTCGGCCTCTTCATGCTCATGCTTGTCATGCTCGTCATTCCCGAGCGCTTCTCGAGGTGGTTCCCTTTAGACCCCGAATCTTTCACGATGCTTGATTCTAAATCGACACAGATTTTTTGTACCACGCAGTGAAGGCGGAATGATCGAGTTGGGTGACGAAAGAACGTGCACGAGAGGTAAAATGATGGATCGACCTTGCGTCGTGCTACTCCGCCCCGGCTTTGAATCAACCATCCCGGAGAGTTTCCGCCAAGTAAATCCGCCAATAGGGTTAGGGTACATTGCTTCTTGCTTGGAAGATGCGGGTTTTACAGCATATATCGTTGATCTCTCCTTGCGTGATGTGCCACTGGATGTAATATGCGCATTCTTGGAAAGAAAACAGCCGGTACTCGTTGGCATCTCGGCCTTGACGGCCTATTATACAGGGATGAAAACCATCTCGTTGTACATCAAGGATCGTCTCCCACGGATGCGTGTAGTTCTCGGGGGGGTCCATGCAAGTTCCTTGCCGTCAGAATGCCTGGTAGAATGCCGTGCAGATTTCATCGTTCGGGGGGAGGGGGAAGGAACCATGGTAGAACTCGCGAAGGAGATGCTCAAGAGCGACCCGGATCCGAGCAAGATCGATGGCCTGGCATTCCTCGCAAGTGGCAAACTCGTGATGACCCAGGAGAGATCGCTGATCCAGGACCTTGACACGATACCATTCCCTGCATGGCACAAGATCGACCCGAACCGCTATCCCAGGATACCACACGGCGTGGTCTTGAAACACAAGAAATTCGCCTCCATCATCTCTTCGAGGGGATGCCCGCATGATTGCGCCTACTGTGCTTCATGCCAGTTTTGGAAACGCAAGATCCGGTACCGCAGTCCGAAAAACGTCGTAGACGAGATCCAGTATTTGCACGAAAAATTCGGCATCCGGGAAATCCACTTCTGGGACGACAACCTCACGCTGCGGCGGGATCATGTCGTGGGGATTTGTAAGGAAATCATCAAGCGTCGATTGAACCACATGGCATTTGGCACCCCAAACGGCCTTAGAGTCGACACGCTGGACGAACCGTTGTTGAAACTGATGCGGCAAGCCGGGTTTTATGAAATTACATTTGCTGTCGAATCTGCTTCGACTCGGATTCTCAGGTCGAATGGAAAATTTACAGATCTCAAAAAAATCATGCACAACACGATCATCGCAAAGAGGCTGGGATTCTTGATAAACAGTTTCTTCATGATCGGATTCCCCGAAGACACGGAGGAGACCATCGAAAAAACGATTCGCTATGCGCTCTCCGTTCCATTTACCTATTCAGAGTTCTTTCTCTTGAAACCCCTTCCAGGTTCTAGGCTTTTCGAGACGTGGTCGAAAGGAAAAGAATTATTGAATTTTGATTGGAACAAGCTAACGACATACACGCAAATGAACGATTTCATCCTTGGAAATTTATCGCCCGCGTACTTGTTCGCTTGCCAGAAAAACGCGTTTCGCAGGAAAATATTCAGGTTTCCAGGGATTGTCCAGACGATCCTTCTCTCACTAAAACATTTCCAAATATCTCAGTTTAAAAATAAGTTATTATCGTTCCGAGATTTTTTCCTCAAGCTATTCTTGTGATTTTATACGTTATTGGATAGAAGGTAGACAAGCGAAGTCCCCAACAAACCAGGCTCGATATAAGATGAATGTATTGCTCGTCCATCCCTCGTCGATGTTCAAGAACCGGATCCTCAACGAAATCACGATGCCCGACATGCCTCTTGGCCTCGCGTATATCGCGGCGGTGCTCGAGCAATCGAACCATCACGTGAAGATTCTGGACTTGAACACGATTCTATCAAAAAAGGAATTGAGATCGGCGATCACGGACGTCGATTATCAAGTCGTGGGGTTTACCGCGATGACGTCGAGCATCTTGACATGTTACCGGACGATCAAAGTGGTCAAGAGATTGTTACCGCGGGCAATCACGGTTCTTGGCGGATGGCACGCGTCGGGCGCACCCATCTTGACGATCAAGGAATGCCCGCAATTGGACATCGTCGTGAAGGGCGAAGGGGAGGAAACCATGAAAGAGCTGGTCGATACTATCGAGAGGGGTGCACCGATAGCAGACATCAGGGGCATCGTGTATCGAGACAAAAAAACAAGCAGCATCCTTGAAAACCCGGATCGCCCGCTGATCAAGAACCTGGACGATTTGCCCTTCCCAGCCAGGCATCTCCTTCCCCTGGAGGCTTACAAAAAGCGAGGGTTTAGCACGTCTGGAGTATATTTCAAGCATGACAAGTATATATCAGGTATCGTTACCAGTCGGGGCTGCACGGGGCGTTGCGTGTTTTGTGCAGACCACACGATATACAAGCATTATTGCAGGCTTAGGAGTCCTGAAAACGTCATCGCAGAGATAAAGCACGCGATGAAACATTACAATGTAAGCATCTTTTTCTTCCAGGATGCACATTTTACCCAGTCACCAGCTCGCGCAAAGCGAATATGCGAGCTGTTGATCAAGGAAAAATTAAACATCATCTGGGCCTGCTCCGCTCGTGTCGACACGGTCAACAAGGAATTGCTCTTGCTGATGAAACAAGCCGGCTGTGCACGGATCGGTTACGGCATAGAATCCGGTAGCCCCAAAATGTTGAGGTTAATGAACAAGCACGCCAAGATCAAGCAAATGCGGGAAGCCATCAAATGTACCCACGAAGCAGGCATCATATCATATATTTATCTCGTGTATGGCGTTCCCGGTGAAACGGAAGAGGATATCAAGATGACAAGGCAGCTCCTCATGGAGTTGAAGCCGGACTTCGTCAACCAGAGCGTCGCTATCCCCTATCATGGAACGGAATTGCGACATATCGCTCTAGAAAGAGGCTTGATCAAAAATGACCGTTGGGAGAACTACGCGTTCCCCTACGGTGCAGTTATCGAATATCCAGGATCCGATAAAATGTTCAAGCTCCAAGGAGACATCTTGAAAACCTTTTACACCAGCCCGTTCTTTTTCAGCCGGGTGCTTAAGAATCTTCGCTCCATATACCAAGCCTTTTTCTACTTCAAACTGGTGCGCATCTACGTGCTCGGGTTCTTCTTGTTTTCGTTCGGCACAGAAACGGGCATCAAGAAGGTTCTGTCGGGCTTGACTTCCCGGGAACCAATATCTTAAACACGTTTATTCCCTTGAGAGAATAGAAAGAACCCATATCACGTGTATTCTGCACGGATTCATTATCCTATTACGCCCAATCTTATGTAAAGGATGATAATATCGACGATGGAAAATATATAGACGAGTAGCAATAGTTTAGGTGCAAGATGGTCTAAATGGTACAATGTTTCACGATTTCTCGGTTTTGATCTGCTGAACATTACAAGCAATGTCACGAGGATCAATGCGAAGGGTACCGCATAAAACGAATTGAGGATCGAAGTTGTAAAGTAGCATGTAACTAAGAAATAAACCAATTTGATGGTGCCGTCAACATTATCATTCCTGGTCGCGAGCCAGAGAAGGAATAATCCCCAAAGAATGACGGTATGGCCTGGATAGAAGTCAGGAAATACGACGATCCCGCACGTGAATGCGAGGATGGCTTGGTCTAAAATGTTCATGTTCTTACCGTATTTTATGAAGACAAGGATTGTTGCGGGTACGCAAATCATGAAAACAATCAACATGACGGTTAAAAATGGAACAGGGACGTTCAACAATGTGCCTAGAACCGAGAATAGACGCGCCAAGGAACCCGATGGAAAAACCGAGAAGGTAGTGGCCAAGGAGGTTGCAATATTGCTGGTAATGAAGGATGCGAGCAATGGTGGACAATACACGAATATCAGCAAGTTTGGAAGCATTGATAGTGCTAAGAAAATCAAGTTTTTCAAAAAATCCCTTCTCTTGCTTTTTAACAAGAAAAAAAGGATTAGAAACGCGGGAAACAACTTGAAGGTCATCGAGATGCCCCACGCAAGAAATGCCACGTGGTCTTTTGCTTGCATGATGTAGTACAAGCCGAGGATGGCAAAGAAACCCGCGATGACATTCGGTGGAGCCGAATAGTACTCGCCGGAATGCCAGAAAGAACATAAATACAATAATATGAGCACGCGCGGGTCTTTCAAGAAGGTGCGGGTTTGGATGGATCGAAAACTTTCCAATTTCGTGATTTTTTCGAGGGTCAACGCGCTACCGATGTTCCAGAGCAACATCCACGTGATGCACGTGACATAGCCATTCATGGAATTAGGGGATATCCAGTAGAAAAAAGCGTAGTAGAGTGCCACGAAGGGCAAGGTTCTCAGCCGCATTTGATCATTCGTGCTGTCGTACAGCGTGGTGGGATCTTTCAAGAAATTCTTGACAGCATTCATGTAATTTAAATTATACTCGATTGTATCGAATCCCCGCGATTGGATCAGCAACGCCGTATCCAGCGCGAAGTAAAATACGACGTGGATGACGATTATGAGGAGAACATGCCACTGTTGGCGTTCCATGATTAATGTCCAAGCCCATCTATGTATCCATTAACTTTAATTGCATGTCTTTAATTCTCCCGTTGGTTTCCGACGATATAATCGTTTTCTATATCACACGATTACAATACCCGCTCTTCCGAAATTATTTTTCAAACACCAACAAGTGCTCGGAAAATTCTCGCTCTCCCGCGTCGCTATATGAAGCCGCGCTTGCATCTATGGCCGCACGCCAAGCCTTACTGGATCACCTTGAATCAGTAATGGAAACGCGATGTCGTGCCGGCCTTTAAATGCGCATAGATGATCTTGGAAAAGTTCTTTTATTCCCTTGAAAGGATCGACATGTACACAATACCGGGCGGGATACCATTCCGACACGCCATGGTTCGCGAACCAGCGGCCAGCACTTGGCTCATTCGAGCACGGAAGGTTTATTATTAGGGAAAAGATATTTCTTATCGGATATTTCTTATCATTAATAACACGGTTCAGATTTCATCCAGGCGAGTTTTCCTTGCGTTTGCTGCTCGTTCAACCTCCTTCCCCCACGCGGGACGTGATCTCGTTAGAAGGAACCGAAATACCACTCAATCTCGCCTACTTGGCAGCCGCGATCCAGCATCCTGAAAAGATTGTTGAAGCATATGGTTACCCGGTAGAAACGCACATCAAGGATTTTGCTGATCACGAGCATGCCAGGACGCACATCCTCGATATGCAGCTCTATCGCCACCCCTGGGATGTACTAAGGAAAGAGATATCGTCTTTTAAACCGGACATCATGGGCATCACTGCCGTCACGGTTCAAGCATCCTTCGTTGAAGACGTCGCTCGCGCCGGAAAGGATTATCAAGAAAGCTTGCTCACGGTCTTCGGAGGGGTTCACGCGTCTGCGCTGGTTGAAAAGTCATTGCGTGAAATGCCTTCAATTGACATGGTTGTTTCAGGAGAGGGCGAGGTCACTTTTCTTGAAATCTGTAGCTTATTCACGCGTATATCGGGTAAAACAGGCCGGGAAGCCATTTTCAAGGTTTTCAAGGGCGTGGCGGGTATCGGGATACGAGATGACCACGGACATGGTATCATGATATGTCCGGCCAGGCCGTTAATCAAGAAATTGGATTCCTTGCCGTTTCCAAGCAGGGAATTGCTACAAAATGAGATCTATCGGCCGTTATTTGTGAATTACAAGACTCTTCCTTCGACGGGCATCTTGAGCTCGCGCGGCTGCCCGTACAATTGCAGCTTTTGTTCCAAGGCGGTTTTTAAAAACAGTTTTCGCCTCCGATCTCCTAGCAACGTGCTCGAGGAGATGAAAACGTGCGAGAAACAGTTCGGTATTCGTGATTTCCGGTTTTATGACGACGCGGTGACGATTAACAAGCGATGGTTGAAGGCTTTCTGCAAATTGTTGATCGATTATGGTTCACGTTACTCGTGGAACGCTTTCTCGAGAGTTTCTGACGTTTCATATCCGATCTTGCGCCTCATGAAAGATGCTGGTTGTTACCATATAAAATATGGGGTCGAGACCGGGTCACCCTTGATATTGAAACGAATGCAAAAAAAAACGACGCTCCAGCAGGCCCGGGATGCAATCCGAAACACGGAACGAGCGGGCTTGGAATCAATCGCCAATTTCATCTTGAATTACCCCGGCGAAAGCGTCCACTCCATTAACAAGACCATCGCGTTTGCCAAGGAGTTGAACCCAACGTATGCCCAATTTTTCATGCTTAAACCGCTGCCCGGTTCTCGACTTTACATAGAAGCCATCGCCCGAGACATGGTCATACATGAAAATTGGAAATTGTACGGGGAAGAAGATCCACCCCTACTACGAGACCAGCATCCGGAAGAGGAAGTGCGTGATTTATTGCGACGAGCATATAACCAGTATTACCTCCGTCCCCGATACATTCTTTCTCGTGCCAAGGCATTCCTTCGTTTTCCCTCTCTATTCAAGCTTCGGCAATTGATAGGGGGCATCAAGACATTTTTCCCTTGAACGGGAAGATCACGAAAATAACCCCGTGTGGTGAACGAGTGGGCGCGGCATTCAATCCGTGTGATCGTCTCGCGCTTTATCTCTTTTTCCCCATGCCCGCTTGAGAATGGTGAAGAGAGGAAACATATACAAGAACGGGATGAAGGGAAAGTAATACCAAAAGAAGATGGAAAAAGTCGGTATGCCCAAGATGATCTTGGACATCTTGGACAATTGTCCATCGTCTAGGACCAACCAAAAAGAATAAGTCCCCAAGTACAATAAAACGTGAACCAGGTAGAATGCAGGGATCGAGATGACAAATAACAGTATCAAGAGCATCCACATCTCGAACACGTTCATGTTATGACGCCGGCGGCGCAAGGTGTAGAGGATGACGGGGATCAACGCTGCGAGCATAATAATGGTTGTCACGATCGAAGAAATCCCGAAAACTTGCGTGAGGAGAACTGCCAATGTTCCCGTCGAACCCGTACCCCAGCCCCTGTAGGCAATCATAGCGTATTCATCGCCCGCTTGAAAATTCAACGTTACGAAATGTGAAAGCATTGTCGAACATGTTAGGAACAGCATGATGTTCGGTCCTTGAACCAGGATGGTATAGAACAAGTTCGTGAAAAATTGCTTTACATCCTTTGAGAAGAAAAGTAAAAACAACAAGAAGAGCCCTGATATCTTGAAGTACAACGAGATGCTCAGGCACGAGAAGGCATAATGTTCCTTGCCATCCAAGTAGAAGTATAACGCGATGATGATGAAAAAGCCCGCAATTGTATTCGTTTGTCCAAGCGCATATTCTCCCACGTGGAGTGGCGAAAGCATATATATTCCCATGATCCACCACGCGTTTGCAAACCGCGAGTGTCTCACCAGCTTTTTCCATCGATCCAGCCGTGAAATTTTTCGAATCATGATGCAAATCAAGATATTCCACATGAGCGTGAAAGACGAGTAAACGATGAGATTCAGGTTTCCTTCAGATGATAACAAGAAGAAAGGAATGAAATATAGAAGGCATGCTGGCAAGTTCCTGTAAACCAAGACATTACTAAACTCGACTTCTGTATACAACAAATCCGGATCTCGAAGAAAGGTTTCCGTCGCCTTCATGTACACGGTGTAAAAATCAACGTAATAATGATTCAACAAACCGCTTTCTCTCAAGTACATGAAGAAAATGACGAACCAGTAAACAACGACGTGGATGACCAGCGAAAAGATGAAAAAATGCTTGGGATCGATGCGATCCATCATGGATTTTGGCAAAATCATCACGTGAGTTCTGTTCGCAAGTAAAAAATGCACGTGGTATATCGAGGTTTTGACAAGTCTTAAAGATTTTTCCGAAATTTGAGGCCCAAAGGATATAAAGGCTCAAGCCGTGAAAATGATAATCAAATTTGCATGTTTCGTGTGTTCTTGTTTCATGATTCTCTTTGCTTTATTAATTCCTTGAATTTTTCTGGGTTGGCTTCTCGCGAGGCCTTGATTTGAACCTGGATATTTTCTTGAGAAATTTTCGACCCCATTCCGGTAAGATCAAGTAATAATGGAGGATGCGGGCACGTAATCTAATGAGATCGAAAAATACCTGGACGGGGTCCTTGATGTTCCGGATTTTCGAGACCTTGAAAAATCTATACACGACAGGTATCTCCTTGATGTTGTAATTGTTGTAATATGCTCTTAGTAAAAGTTCCAAGTCGAACAACCAGCCAGAGAGAACCAGCTGGTGCATTATGGGGGCAACACGTCGCCGGCGAAACGCCTTGAACCCGCATTGTGTTTCCTTGAAAGGAATGAAAAAGAGGAGCTTGGCAAGGATGTACAAGACCTTTCCATAGACGAAACGTGTGAATTGCGGGAAGCTCAAAAACCTCGAGCCGGGTGCATTCCTGGATCCGATCACGATGTCGTACCCCTCGTCCATCTTCCGTGCCAAGTTTTCGAGCTGTCCGGGAGAAACCGAGATATCTGCATCGTATAAAATGACGATGTCGTTGCGCGAGTGGAGGAAACCATTTTTAAAACCACCACCTTTACCCAATCGCTTCTCGCAATTCAATACTTGAACCTTGCACAGGAACTTGGGAGCGATGCACCGTAGTAGTACTTGCGTCCCGTCTGTCGAACCATCCTCGGCGAAAATTATTTCAACGTTATCCAAGCCGCCAAACACATCACCACCCTTCGTGTTCATCCACTCGATGAAGGATGAAAATGGTCCGGAGAGATTTTCCGCTTCATTATGAACCGGAATGACGATGGAATAGGTGGGGCGATTCATTTTTGTTTATTACCTACATGCATGGAAAATGTTCATAGGTTGATGATGCGCTTCAATTTCAAGAGCGCTTTTTTTATTCCATGGATCGATTTCACCATCCTGATCAACAGCGTCCACCGGTAAGGGTGCAAGTAGAACTTGAAGAGCGCCTCGCGCTGGAATCGACGGATTGTACGGGATCCAAGACCTTGGTTATATATCAATGATGAGTAGTAATCATAATCGGGGAACCGGCGGGAAATCGTGAACCCGCGTGAA
>JAUQYZ010000069.1 GCA_030587475.1 Candidatus Sigynarchaeum calidifontis | reverse complement strand
TTTGCGTTTTACCATGAATATAGAACGGTGCAACTCGATAAAAACCGTTTCGCACTTCCAAATCCACGAATGCTGCTCCGCTTATCGCTTTTTGCATTAACCGGATTCTTGGACAAATTCATTCCCTTCCGTGGAGACATCCGTGCGAATAATCGCGACATGAACAAGCCGTGAACATGAATCCGAAGAAAATAAATAGAATGTGCTCCCGTTATATTCCGTGAGCCATTTCATCATTCGTTTGTAAAACTAGCCCAAGAAGATGTTTCTCACCTCGGGATGCTGGTATCTAGACATGAAAATCATTGTAATCACTAAACAAGCAAAAGAAATCAGCGGGATAATGATAATAAATAACCCAAAGGAGAAGAACGAGGCGGTGGCTGCAAATATGAAGGTTCCCGATAGTACTGAACCAAAACACGTGCATACCGATAGTTTCGACAGCCTCACGGCCCATGGCGGCTCGTTCCAATAATTCTTGATGTTAATCGCTCGCGTCGGTGTTCACCCGAAACCTTCTATACCACAGAAATGACGCAAATTCACTATAATAAATACGAAAGGGGCTGCTAAGCGGTGCGTAGACTCGGGTTTTTTGCTGATCCCCCGAAGGAAATGAACCAGATTTCCTAGATAGAAGGCATTTAACCCGATACATGTCCCCAAAAATCGACCCGGAACCTTTAACTGCCACCGCTCGCACGGGAGTTACATGGCCGGTTCGCGTGACATCGAATGGCAGAGGGAGCAAGCCAGCAAGATTACTGGTGTCGAATGGGACGCTAAGAAGCGTACCAGGGGCATCTTGCGAGTCGACGGGGACGTCTACGTCGAGTTCAACTTCGACGGGGTGCCGTCGTTCAAGATCCAGCCCAAGGAGGCCCGCGACCGCCTTCCCAAGCCCTTGGATCTGATCCCTGACCTCGTGCTCTGGGACGACGAGGCACACCCGCCGTGGGCTTCCGTGCTGCAATCCTTGAAGGACCAGCTGGCCGCGGCCGCCGGTGCCAAGAACGGCTCGTGGATGCCGGCCATCGAGCGCAAGCTCCTCCTCGGCCTCCTCGACGCGGCACGCCGCGGCCACCCGAACGAGTCGTTTTTCCTCCTCAAGAAAGGCCCTGCCGGGGTGCTGGATCAGGTCGTCCTCCCCCAGGGCACCAAGGGCGGGCCGGTCGCGGCGATCTTCACGCCCGACAGGCTCCCCTACGACAAGGACATCGAGGCATCCTTTCACTCGCACCCATCAGGCGATGGCACGCCATCCGCGCCTGACGTGAAGGCCTTCATCAAGTACAAGGTCAACATCATCGCGCACGCGCCGTACGGCGAGCACGACTTCAAGGCTTACTCGAACAAGGGGCACCCGGTCGAGATCGAGGTCAAGGATTGAGTACTTGCGGCGTCAACCGATCTTTTTCTCGATCCGCTTCCGCTGCTTCAGCAGCTCGGCAACGCCCACGAGCGATGCCCCGTCCCGCGGGCGTGAGGCCCCTTCCACCTTTTCGCCGCTGAACAGGTCCAGCACGGCCTCGATGGGCGTGCCGGTCTCGAGATTGGCTTGCAAGAACATGAGCTTTCCATCCTTGGAAAAGGAGATCTTGTCCACGGGCCAGTTCGTGAGCGAGATGACGGGCTTCAGCGTCGCGGGATCGTACACGTCGATGAACTCGTCGCGCTCGCCGTTGACTTCTTGCATCTTGAAGATGATGGCCCGCGTCTTGCCGGGATTCATGCACGCGTCGAGGTGCTCGTAATTATCCTTTGTTTCGGCGAGGATACGGTGTATATCTCGGCTTTCTGATCGGTCATCGACGAGCAACACCATCGTGCGTGTCTCGCCGCGTTCCTTCTCGTCGACGACAAGCGTGTCCCACGTCATCGGAGTCGTTCACGCGATCTTTTCGAGCAGGTGCTTGAAATTGTACTGTTTTGCCATTATTTTCTGGAGGGTGAGCGTGGGGAGGAGCTTCACGAACCATGCCGACAGCCTGGCTAGCCTGCCGAGAGGCACGAAGAACGGCGGGTTCTTCTTGCCGAGGATCCACGCGATCTTGTTCGCGACCTGGGCGGGATCGCCCGTCTTTGCCCCGAAGTTCTCGACGTTCCCGACCAGGTCGCTGAAGGCGGCCTTGTAATCCCCCGATTGCTCGATGGGAGCCGTGAGCTGCAACGACCGGTGCATGAAATCCGTGATGAAGCCCATGGGGGCGATGACGGACACCTTGATGTTGAAGAGGTATCCCTCACCCAGCAGCGCCTGGCTCATCCCCCTCACCGCGAATTTCGTGGACGTGTAATAGCCGCACATGCCCGATCCGAAGATGGAAAACATGGACCCGACGTTCACGATGAGGCCGCTCCGCTGCTTGCGCATGTGGGGCATGACGGCCTTGATGGCGCGCATGTATCCCAGGACGTTGGTCTCGAAGATCTTGGCGATGTCCTCGTCCTTGGCAAGCTCGATGGGGCCGTACAGCCCGAAACCAGCATTGTTCACGAGCACGTCGATGTGCCCCTCGGACTCGACGACCTTGGCGACGGCGGCATCCACTGACTTGACATCCAGCACGTCACATTCGAGCACCTTCAGCTTTCCATTACTCCTTGCTGCCGCAGCTTCGAGCTCGGCCTTCTTGTCCTTGTTCTTGCCATCGATGTCCCGCATGGACGCGTAGACCGTGTACCCGTCGGCCGCCAGCCGCTTGGCCGTGAGGTTCCCGAATCCCGTGCTACAACCAGTGATGAAGACCACTTGCCTATCCTTTCTCGGTGCCATGTTAACCGGATGGTATTCGCCGCGCGCTGTTAAAACAATTTTCCCCGGGAAAAACATCGGAAATCGTTTTTCAACACCACGCCATAAGGGGTTTCATTGCCTATCTCGCACCCAGGGACGATAATGACCGCATCGATCGACATCCCGGCCGCACAAGCAGCTATCGCCAGCATCGTTGGCGCGGCCAACGTCTCCACGGAACCCATCGTGCTCTGCAGTTACGCGGAAGATGCCTCTCCCTTTCCTGGCAAGCTGCCCGGCATCGTGGTTCGCCCGCGTTCCACGGAAGAAGTCAAATCAATCATGGTCTACGCCGCGAAAAACAAGGTGCCCGTCGTCCCGGTCGGTGGACGGAGCTCCATCTGCGGCTCGACCATCCCGCGCGTCGATAACGCCCTCATGATCGACTTCACGCGGATGGACCAGGTCATCGCCATCAACGAGGATGCCATGACGGTCACGGTGCAGCCTGGCATCACGTGGTCGCGGCTGAT
This sequence comes from Candidatus Sigynarchaeum calidifontis, assembly GCA_030587475.1. GTDB lineage: Archaea > Asgardarchaeota > Lokiarchaeia > Sigyniarchaeales > Sigyniarchaeaceae > Sigyniarchaeum > Sigyniarchaeum tengchongense. The sequence continues at coordinate 10,895 of JAUQYZ010000069.1, read as the reverse complement.
CCACGATCTCAAGGAAAAAGGCTTCAAGCTCGGCTTCCGCGGCCCGTATGGCGGGAATGCCGGCACCGTGGCCGGGTCCTTGAGCGGGAACAGCATCGGCTGCGGCGCTGCAGCCCACGGGGGCGCGCCGGACAACGTGGTGAGCCTGGAGGTCGTGCTCGCGAGCGGCGAGGTCATCAAGACGGGGAGCGCCTGGAAGGAGTCGGCCGAATTGAAGGGCACGTTTGCCCGGTTCTGCACCTACAACGACATCACGGGGCTCTTCCTCGGTGACCATGGCAGCCTGGGGCTGAAGACCGCGGCGACGTTGAAGATATTCCCCGTTCCCAAGGGGGTCGCTTATTTCGACATGGGCTTCCCGGACATCCACTCCGGCGCCCGCGCCTTCCAGGAGATCCAGAAAGAGCACCTGGCCGAGGAGATCGTCATGCTCGGCGACGACAACTCGATCGAGCTGCTCGTCAACTCGTACCGCTCCACGTTCCCCGACGTCCACTGCCTGTTCGGCGTGGTCATCGAGGAGCCCGACGAGCGCATCGCCGATGTCAAGAAGGAGCTGTGCGAGAAGATCGCCCGGAAGCACGGCGGCAAGCCGATCGGGCAATTCCTGGCCAAGGCGCACTGGGGCAACATGTTTAACCTCACGCAGAGCCTGTTTGAGGAGGGTTTCTGGCACAACACGTGCCACCTGCGCCCGATCTCCACGCTGCCCGCCATCATCGACCAGTTCCACGCCATCGCCAAGAAGCACGAGCTCAAGAAGAACCAGATCAACTGGATCATCTCCGCCCTCGGCGTGGCGCACTGCTACACGTCGGGCTGGATCACGCTGTTCTTGAAGGACAAGTCGAAGCAAGACGTGCTCGACGCCGCGTGGGACGAGCTGAAGGCCGCCGAGATGGTATCCGGAGTTCCCTACTGGACCGGGAAACTTTGGGAGCCGTACGTGCTCCCCATGACGAGCCCGGCGTTCCTCGCCGTGATGAAACGCGTCAAGGAGGCCCTCGATCCCGAAAACCTCATCCACCCGCAGGTGTTCCGCCCATGACAACGAAATTCAGCCAGCTCGAGAAGCTGGAGCACTTCATCGATATCTGCGGTCGTTGTGGAGATTGTGGTACTTCAGGCACCCAGATGTCGACCGCGAAGCGCCACGTGGACCGCCCGTGCCCCGTGAAGAACGTGCTCGGTTACGAGGCATACTCGGCCCGGGGCCGCATCATCGTGCTCAAGAACGTGCTCGGCGGGAAGCTCAAGGTCAACAAGGAGCTGCTCGACTGGGCATACTCGTGCACGACGTGCGCGAGCTGCAAGGAGACGTGCCTTGCCATCGACGGCGGGATCGACACGCCGGCCATGATGGAAGCGCTGCGCTGTGACCTTGTCGCGAGCGGCAACGTGGTTAGCAAGCACGAGGAAATCGTCGACTCGATACGCAAGAACGGGAACCCGTACGGCGAGCCCGCGGCCAAGCGGCTCGACTTCATCAAGGGGAGGCACGTGGCCGCGAAGGCGGACGTGCTGCTCTTCCTCGGCTGCACGGCGGCGTACCGGGAGCCGTCCATGGCGGCCGGCGCCGTGGCGCTGCTCGACAAGCTGGGCGTGCCCTACGCGATGCTCGACGGCGAGGGCTGCTGCGGGTCGATACTCAAGCGTTGCGGCTATTCGGCCGAGTTCGCGGCGAATGCCAAGAAAAATGTCGCCGCGATCGAGGCGTCGGGGGCGAGGAAGGTCGTGTTCCCTTGCGCCGGCTGTTATCGCACGTTCAAGAAGGATTACGCCGATATCGATGGCGCTAAAAACATTCAATTCCAGCACATCACCGAGTTCGTTAGCGAGTACATCAAGGCCCACCCAAAGCAATTCAAGTTCAAGCAGCATGCCCGCGTGTCGTACCACGACCCGTGCCACCTCGGGCGGCATGCCGGCGTGTACGAGGCCCCGCGCGACCTGCTCAAGGGCATCCAGAACGCCACGTTCATCGAGCTCGACGCGAGCCGGAACTTCAGCCATTGCTGCGGCTCCGGCGGAGGCGTGAAATCATCGAACCCGGAGCTCGCGCGGGGGATCGCCGCCAACCGCGACGCCGAGGCGGTCGCCAAGCAAGTGGACCTCCTCGTCTCGGCCTGCCCGTTTTGCGAGAAAAACCTGCGCGACGGGCTCGACGGCGCCGCGACGGTGCTGCGCGTCGCGGACATCACGGAGATCCTCGCCGAGACCATGGTCGAGGAGTTGAAGGGCAAGGTCGCCGCGTGCGGCGCCCCTGGCGGGGCCACGACCACGGGCAGCGAGTACATGGCCTACCTCGCGAGGTATCCCGACATCTTCTCCGACCTCGTGCAAGGCTCGATCATGGACTTCACGATATACAACAAGATCGAGGATCTCCAGGCGGAATGCGACCCGGTCGAGGCATTCAACGTGCTACGGACCGACAAGGGGATCGACATCACCCCGGGCCGCGCCGACAGCGCCGACCTCGAGCTCGCCTTGTCCGTGGCCGCGGTCAAGCGGCTGATCACGTGCCCCACGAAAGCGGCCTACGCCGAGCAGTTCGGCAAGTTCTACAACGAGCCCGACGAGGTCGAAGGCTGGATCGATTTCGTCCTGAACAAGCGCACGAAGACCTTGATCAAGATGGGCTATGGCAAGTTTGCCGAAGCGGCCGGAATTTTAGAAGACGAGGACTCGGTTTGAGTGGCTAGCCTCCGCGTGATTCTCCAGCAGGCTCGATAGCACGATCATATTACCTTGATCTTTTCCTTTTGGAACATGTTTTTCTGTGCCATGAGCTCCCTGGCCTCTTGCAGGGCGCCCGAGGCGTCGAACTTGAAGCGATTGTGCCACGGCGACCGCCTGGCAGCCCACTCGAGCACGCGAGCCATGGGCACGGCGATGAACCGGCTCGGGCCGCTGATCCTCGCGGCGATCTTGAAGTACCAGAGCGAGTCGTCGTCCCACCCGCCGAACAGCACCGTGAGGGGCGTGTAGATGAAGAACGGTATGACCATGAAGCCGAAGACGGTGATCGTGATGATGGCCACCATCGGCTCGCCGACATCCCTTATGGGTAGGTAGACGAACCCGTAGAACACGAGGGCAAGCCCGAAAACGCAAGCCGCGGCGCAAGCCGTGGCCCCGAACGTCTGCCACAAGGCAAACTTGAGCTTGATGATGCGCTTGTGGATGAGGATGTAGTTGATGATGACCTTGGCACAGATGGCGGGCATCTCGCCGCACGGAATGAGCCAGGCGATGGCGATCATGCCGTATCGCTGCGGGAGCTGGAGCCAGAAGAGGAACACGAACCAGCCGAGCAAGGCCAGCACGTCTTCGAGCAAGTGCATCCAGAAGGAGATGTTCGGGTGGTTGGCTTGCGTGATGACGGCCTCGCTGATATTATTATAAGGCTGCTGCAATTCCCGGCACATTTTAGGGAGGATGAACACGGCACCGAGTGCATAGTATTCCAGCCCGACGAACGTGATGAGGTCACCATAGATCATGATGATGAGCGTGATCGGAATCATGAGCCACTGGATGAAGCCAACAAACCGCCATGCCTCCGCGATGTAATACCCGGCGAGCTTTTTCTTGTTGTTGAGGAACGACTCGGATATGGCGCCGCCGAGATCAATATAGATAAAGCTAAAGCCCCCTAATGAGCCGGCGAAACCAGCAAGGGTAACGAACGTCGTGTATTGCGGGACGAGCGTGATCCATAGGAACAGCGCATAGAGGGTGACGGCGGGCCAGAACAAGTGGGGGATGCCGGTCTTCAAGCCGAAGGTCAAGATGTCTTTCACGAGTTTCCGGTCCAGGTCGTGCCCGAAGCAGTCCCGGATCTTGATGTTGTACTGCCGGAGCGCCCGCTTGAAAAACACGATGCAGACGGCCATGGACAAGAAGTCATCGACGTAGGTGCCGATGATAGAACCGATAGCGATGCCCATGATCTCGCCGACCGCGGGGTTGTTCTGGCCATACCAGCGCCCCAGCAAAACAAACGCAATTTCGATGCGGTCTCGGAAGGGATCGCATCTTGCGCCATGTCTTATCCCGGGTTCGCCGCTGCGCATAAAACCCCATGCGCCAAAGGAGCAACCATCGGAAGAAGCTGCATGTTGAGATCGATAGCATGACGGATCAAGCGGGATCGCCCGGCTCCCGGGGAACGGGCGAATTAACAACGCAAGAGCTCTGGGAAAACATCGGCTTTCACAGACCGATCGCCGGGATGTTTTACCAACTCCCGTTTGTCATCATCACGGCCATCCTCGGCTTGGCACTTATGAGTTTCTTGTACAACATTTTATACCCGTTTCCAGAATCCTTGGGCTATAAGGGTGCAGCGACCGGCATTTTCGGGCTAATGTTTTACACCTTCGATCTGGGCACTGCAAACATCATCAACCGCTTCATCGGCGAGGCGGCCATCAAGGACCCCAAGCAAATGGTCAAGTACGTGCAGTACTTTGTTCACTATCAAATGATTTCAGGCCTCGTGCAGACGACCGCAATCTCGATATACGCCTTGTATTTCGTCCCGAGCGGCCAACTCGCGTACGCCGTGTGGATCATGCTCATCTACTCTACGGTTCAATATCCGGGTTTTCTCGGCATTTTCAGGGGCATCCTGGACACGCTCCAGCAGTTCCACAAGGTCACGATACTCAACTTCATCGCGGGGGAAGTGTTCCAGCGCCTGACCGAGGTCGCGTTCGTCCTGCTGGGGCGCTGGTGGGGCATGAACGACCCCGCGGTCGGCGAGATAATGGGCATCGCCATCGGGGCAGTCATCGGCACGTACGTCGACGACTTCATCGCGACGTGGGTTTCCGCGCGCTATTTCACCAGGCACATGCGGCAATACGGGTTCACGGCAAGAGAGTGCTTCCGCCACGATTTCGACCGGAAGCTTGTCTGGACTTGCCTCGCGTGGGGCATCAAGTCCGGGATACCCAATTTCTTCTGGACCCTGAACGGCTTCATCTCGCTCAATCTCTGGCTGTTCTACGTGCCCCAGTACACGACATTCGCGGCCTTGGCAGGATTTGGCGGGATGTTCGGAAGCATCATGGGCATCTCTCCGCCACTTGGCGGCGCCATCAGCGAGGCCTATTTTAACGGGAAGAAACATCTCGTCCAGTATTACATCCACCAGTCGATCCTCATCACGGGCATGCTCCAGTTCCTCATGCTCTCCATCGGCCTGTGCATCGTCCTCGTCTTCGAGCCCTTGCTAATAGCGTTCGGCTTGCAGTACTACATGCTCAGCGTGATCTTCATCATCCCTCGTCTTATCCGGGACAGTCAGCAGCCCTACAACAACTTCGCCGAACACACGATTACCCAGACCGGCCACATTAACTTCCAGATGGCGATCGACTTTTACGAGGCCGGCACTGCCATCCTCTCGTGGTTCGTCTTCATTGCATGGCTGCAAGTTCCCCAGCAATACGGGATCGTGGCGATCGCGTGGCTCATGCCTTGCGCCGAGATGCCCGCGATCGTGTCGAAGGTACTCATCTCACTCGTGTACCTGCACAAGAAGGTCATCAAGCTCCGCGTCCCGTGGACCCGTGCATTCGTCATCCCCGCGGTCTCCACGGCCATCACGTTCGGTATCGCCTACGCTTACATAATGCTCGTGTTCCATCCCTTGAACAACAACTTCGGCATCGTCGCCGCCCTGGTGCCCTCGGTGGCGTTCCTGGTCCTGGTCATCCCCTTCTTCATCTTCTTCCCCCTCACGACGGCCCTCGGCTCGTGGGACGACGAAACGCTGACCATGTTCAAGCGCGCGACCCGCATGAGCGGGCTTGGAAAGGTCTTCATGATACCCATGGTGCGCGTGCTGACGCACGTGGCGAGACGTTCCAGGTTACACGGGCGATTCACGATGGATAACTCGAAGGCGATTCAAGAAGCAAGGGAATTGATGGAACTGAAGAACGCGCGGTCGTCCAGCAAGACAAGGGTCTTGTGACCCGCTGATGTCGGATAGGAAGACCGAATGGCTTTAAGGATGCACCGCGGATCGGTTGGTAGAGGCACGTTTTTTCGCGAGATCCACGCGGCGAGGCCGGCGACATGGACACGGATGGTCCCTTGATGGAACTGCACCACGAGAACGCGGTGCTGTCGGTCGCGTTCTCGCCCGACGGCAAGACGCTCGCCACGGGATCGGAAGACAAGGCCGCGCGCCTGTGGGATGTCCGCACGGGCAAGCAACTGCGCGCGCTGGAAGGGCACGAGGGTCTCATAAACTCGGTCGCATTCTCGCCCAATGGCTCCTTGCTCGCGACGGGATCGAAAGACAAGACTGCCAGGCTCTGGAAAATAGCGCCCGGCAAGCCCGGCAAGAAGGCGTGCAAGTTTCGCATCAAGCTCGCGCAGTGGAAGGCGGCGCGGGCACGGGCCAGGGCGAGCGCCGCGGCGAAACGGAAGGCTGAAACAGGCAAGCCCGTTCCCGTGGCGCCACCGGCCATCCCGGCCGAGGCAGCCGCTAGGCCTTCCCGGGAAGGCCAGTTCTCGGAGCGTATAACGTCGATCATGAAAGTTTCCGAGAGCTTGACCGTCGAGCAGCTCGCCGCCGCGCTGGATGTCGACGTCGCGTTCGTTTGGAAGCACGTCTTCACGTGGGCCGACCGGTTCGGCTTCAAAATAGTGGACGGGCGGGTCATCTTCAAGGATGCCGACATCGCCGGGCTGGCCGGCGAGCTCGACAAGCAGTTCAAGGAATGGGAATCCAAGGAGAAGAGCGGGGAAGGGAAAAAGACAAGCCGCAAGGATGCATAGTTTTTTCATTCTCGTCGCTTAGCACCGGTCATCGCGCGGGTCTTCGCGCGGACACGGGGCAAACAATCACGCGTGTTGAATCATGGAACACCTGCTAGCCGCACTATTGGACCACGAGACTTGCCGCAAGCGAGCCATCAACATGATCGCCAGCGAGAACCGGACCTCGCCCCTGGTACGGCTGATGCTGGCGAGCGACCTTGGCCACCGGTACTCGGACGAGCTCTACGGGGGATCGACCCACGCCCGCCGGATTATCAAGTCGTGCGAGGAGCTCTTGCAACAACTGTTTCACGTCGAGAACGTGCTCGTCACGCCCTTGTCGGGGAATTTCGCCGTGCTTGCAGCGGTGCTCGGGCTCACCAAGCCGGGGAACGCGGTCGCGAAGGTGGCCGGGGAGGACGGGGGATACCCGCTGAACCTGGAGGCGTTCCAGAGGAAGGGCAAGTGGCTACACTTCGACCACGCCACCCGGAGCGTCGACATGGAGGCCAGCCGTCCCATCGTCATCGATGACCCACCCGCGCTCGTGATGCTCGGGCAGTCCGCCATCACGCACCCGCATCCCGTTGCGGAAATGAGAAAGCTCATCGATGAGCAGTCGTTGAAGTGCCCGCTCGTGTTCGACGGGTCCCACGTGCTCGGGCTCATCGCCGGAGGGGAGTTCCAGGCCCCCTTGCAGCAAGGCGCCGACGTCCTCCTCGGCAGCACCCACAAGACCTTCTTCGGCCCGCAGGGCGGTTTGTTGCTGGCCAACGACAAGGGCTTGTTCAGGAAGATCGCGAGGTACGGGGGCTTCACCCAGGGGTCGCATGCCCTGGTCGACAACATGCACCTTCACCGGGTTGGCGGGCTCGCGGTGGCGGCACTTGAAATGCTGGAGTTCGGCAAGCAATATGCATCACAAGTCGTGAAGAACAGCCAGGCACTCGCGCGGGCACTCCACGCCAGCGGGATCCCCGTCAAAGGGAGCGCCGCGGGCTTCACGCGGTCGCACCAGGTGATGCTGGATTACTCGCAACAAGACGCGTTCAAGATCAAGGGGAAGCTGGAATCGGTCGGCCTCATCACCGACGTGCTTCTCAGGCTCGGGACGTCCGAGATCTCGCGCCTCGGGATGAAAGAACCAGAGATGAAGCAAATCGCTAGCCTCATCTCGGGCGCGATCCGAGAGGAAAGGCGGGGAGAAGACTTGCAAAAGGAAGTCGAGGAACTCGCAGCGGCGTTCCAGACGGTGCAATACACGGTCGATCCATCGGCATACCCGACGGCCAAGGCCTTGATCAACTCGTACTTCGCGTTCTGAGGCGATGGCGCCGGGATATCTTGCCAAATCTCCTCGTTACTTATCACTTTTGGCATCATCATGGATTTTTCGATTTTTTGCTGGGATTCTGCCGATCCCGTTGTACTTTCGCCGGATAGCATGACCACAGATTTTTCGACGAGGATGCAAAAAATCCCCCTGCGGCGTGTTGGCCACGGGCGAGTTGCACCTTGAAAATCCTAACATCACATGATGTTCTCTTTCTCGATGCACCGGTTCTCGTGCAAGACGGGAACCGTGGTGCGATATTCCATCCACGTGTCGTTTTCCATCTCGTCGTCCACCCGGCAACGCGCGGCGCGGGCTTAATAACAAAAAGGCTTGACATTAATAGGAACGCCGCTGTCCTACCTTTTCTGCGGGATCTCGTGGGAGCATTTTATATCTAGTTCGAGTCTTGATCCACCGAGACGATGGCTTGGATCGCTTCCGGGAGCCACGTGGCTTGCCCGGGCGCCGGCCATCAAGATACTGTACCACGCGTGTCGCAAGCATCATCTTGCAACGAGATCCGTGAGCCAGGATGGCGGAAGCAGCAGCAGCTGGAAATATAACGATCAAGAACAAGTACACGGGCGAGGTACTCGGCACGGTCCAGGCCGACACGGCCGAAACGCTCCAGAAGAAGATCAAGAAGTGTGCCGAGAACGCGGCTGCGCTCCGCAAGATGAATTTCGAAGAACGGGCTCAATGGCTTGGCAAGGTGGCGACAAAGCTACGTTTCAAGAAGAACGAGTTGAAGAAACTCATCGTGGCAGAAGGCGGGCTCCCGATCAAGTACTCCGAGTGGGAGCTATCGATCGTGTCGAACGGCTTCAAGTTCGCCGAGTGGTACCACCAGTTCGTCGAGGATAGGCCGCTCACCAATATCGATGGCGAGCAATTTTCCCGCATCATCCACATCCCGCAAGGTATGGCAGCGTGCGTCGCGCCGAGGAACACGCCGATATCGCTGCCACTCTACCAGGTTGGCGCGAACTACCTCGTCGGGAATCCCGCCATCTCAAAGCCATCCACTGCATGTCCACTCACCATGATCGAGGCGTTCAAGATGATGAGCGAGCTGGGCCTCCCCGCGCTCGAAGCATTCGACCTTTGCATCGCCCCCGGCGACTGGGTCATCGACGAGTTCATCAAGAATAACCTCGTCAAGGTGATCCTCTCGATCTCGTCGTCGCACACGGCCAAGGACATCATCGTCCAGTACGCCAAGTTCCTCAAGAAATCCATCGATAGCTCGATGGGCGTGAACATGTACACGATGCCGTTCAAGCACTTCATATTCGAGTGCGCGGGCAACGACGCGGGCATCATCATGGACGACGTGAACCTGGAAAAGGTCGCCGAGTGGAACGTGAAGGCCTCGTACACGAACGGCGGCCAGCAATGCTTTTCCATGAAGCGCATCATCGTCCACAAGAACGTGTACGGCCAGTACGTGGAGTGCCTCCGCAAGGAGATGGAGAAGCTCAAGGTCGGCGATCCCATGGATCCCGACGTCGACATCGGCCCGGTCGGCAGCCGGAAGATCCTCATGATGATGGACGTCATGACCGAGGACGCCAAGGAACACGGCTGCAAGGTGCTCCACGGCGGCACCAAGATCGACACGGGAAGCGATTTCGGCCTGTTCTTCAACCCCACCCTCGTCGAGATCCCCGCGGAGAAAGTAAACGACTTGCCGAAGGCCCCGTTCCTGTTCCGCGAGGAGGCATTCGGCCCCGTCCGGAGCATCACGAAGGCCGAGGATCTCGACGACGCGATACGCCTTGCCAACCTGAGCAACTATGGCATGCGGGCCGCGGTCTACACGACGTCCGAGGACAACATCAAGGCTTTCAAGCAGAGGCTCGAGGCCGCCAACATCTACATCAATGCACGCCCCATGATGACCGATATCTCCGTCATGCTCGGCGGCATCAAGGACTCGGCCTATCCACCCGGCGCCAAGTACTATGCCCAAGAGCTCGTGTACCAGAAGTACGTCTACGACGGTACCGTGGCAAACATCGACAAGATCAAATAGCATCAACGTGACATCATCATGGAAGCAACTCAACTGCTCGACCGGCTCGAGCAATTCTTCCCGGCCAATCCCGACCTCATGCGCCACATCTCCCCCGGTGCTTGCTGGCACTACCTCATCTACGACCGGTCGCTAGACGAGCCCGAGCCCGTGCTCGAGTACTACCTGCAGAAGCGCGCGGATGGCAAGATCGAGCTGGTGCACGATCCACCCGCTGAAAAGCCAGACCTCGTCCTCTACTTCACCGAGAAGGCCATCACGCGTCTCGTCGAAGGCTGCCCCTCGGCTGACGAGTATTATGCCCGGTACAAGAAAGTCATGGCGCATCCCGAGCCGGGCGTCGAGCTGGACAACAAGATCAACAAGTCCAAAATCTTGCTGTTCAAGGCTGGCTACCAGGCGTGGCAGCGTGATTTCAAGTTCTAGGAACGCATCCGGCTTCCCGGTTCATGCAAAAAAAATCCAATTTTGGTGGAACCGTCGATATTTTTTCTTAAGATAGGTAAGTTTTTGCTCTCCTTAAATCCGATAGCTTTGCGCGCAACCGGGCGATCTTTTCCTTCCATTTAGCACCAACGTGCATGATGATTGATATAGACGTTCTTGGCTTCCGTTTCTTAGCCATGACCTCCTTGGCGGCTTCTCTATCCATCGTGGATAGAATCTCCATGATTTTATCGCGATTTTCATCCGGTTTCACGAAAACCAGATTTTCACCATGTACGAGCAGATAATGACTCG
>JAUQYZ010000039.1 GCA_030587475.1 Candidatus Sigynarchaeum calidifontis | reverse complement strand
AAGCCCTTGTTTCTCGAAATAATTGTTTTCTGTCATGATAGCCATGATTCGTCCGCCTTTACATCACGGGTTTTAGACATGTATGGGTATCACACGGATATAAATTTAACCCAAAATCGAGACGTTTACGTTAAAATGGGTCGAGACGGCGTTGCACGGGCATGTATCATTTCAGTCTTGACATCGGACGTTGAAAATACTGAAACAGAAAGGCTTTAGAATATATAAAGAATCAGTTAAACGGCCACTTGAGGTGGTAAATTTCGATATATACGAAAAATACGAGCATGGTCACGAGATCGAGCAACAAGGATGATCCCATGCGACTCAAGCCATATATAACCTTCAAGAGTGTTTTCTTGGTCTTTGAACCTGGTTCCCGAAAAAAGTTAACTGGAGTTGTGTCGGACAATTGATCCCACCTCGATTTATTCTCTATTGGCCCGTTTAAAAAGACAATCCCCGATAAGCCCGTCAGATCTTAAATCCACCCACGATTAGCAAAAGAATTCCAGCAGATGATGCAGCAGCTAAAGGAAATGTGAGAACCCAGGAATATACGATTCGCTTGAGCCTTTTCTTGTTCACGGACTCGTGTTTTGCCATGGCAATGCCGACAATGGCAAAGATAAGCACCTGACCGCCGCTGATGGGCAATGCGAACAAGTTTGCAATGATGAGCACGATGCTCATGCTCGCTTCGATGCAGATAGCATCGGATGGCCGGATCTCGATGAGATTCTTCCCCACGTTCTTGAGGAGATGCCGACCGATGATGAGGAGGCCCAACCCGACCATGATACTGCCCGCGATGATCATCAATACCATCATCGCGCCATCGATTTGGCCAGCGTAACCAAGGCTATAGAAAATGCCGAGCGCTTTCCCCGCGTCGTTTCCGGCGCGGTTCACCTGGTTGAAGCACGAAAAGAAGACGAGCGCGATCATGAGCGTGCGTTCGAACTTTTCCAGCCCGCCGAGGCCATGGATCTTCCGCCGGATGAAACGCTTGACCAGGTATCCCACGATCCATGCAAAAGCAAGGCCGAGGAACGGGCTAACGATCCAACCGATCACGATGTATTGCAGCTCTGACCAATGGAGCATCATGGAGAACTCGGTGCCGAAAAGGGGCGCGCACAGCGCCACGCCAATGAATGCCCCGATGATGCTATACGTGGTCGATACGGGTAACCCCGTTCTCGATGCAATGATAAGCCACGCAGTGACCGTAAGAAGCACCGATACGAGGATCCAGGCTTGATATCGGGCAAAGTCGAAGCTCTCGTGATTCACGAGCTCGGTTCCTATGGATGTCGCGACCCCTTGGCTCAAGAACATCGCCCCGACGGCTGCAAGAATGGCGCCGAGAACCACTGCCCGTCGAAGCCGCATCCCGCCGCTTCCCACGAGGGTCGCCAGCGTCTCGTCGCCCGCCCCGATGCCGAACGCGAAAGCCAGGCCGAGGACGAGGGTGAGGATGATCTCCATGTTCACGAGGTTGCTTCCCCCGGCTTAATCGAGAGTGAGATATTTCACGGCCAGCGCATTGATGGAATCCGAGAAATCTTCCGCCTTGTCAGCTGCGGCAATGAGGGATTTGACGAGGGCACGGAGCATGAGGAATTTCTTGTGGTCGACTTCGCTCTCCAGGATCTCGTGCAACAGCGACCAGGAGACCTCCCGGGCGATCCTGCGTTCCTCTTGAACCTTCCTCCATGTGGAACCCGCGATCTTGAAATCCTTGAAGAGATAGGCAACTTGTTCTGCTAGTGATACAACCGTGTTATTGACTGCAATTGCAAGGCTGATGTAATCGTTCTTAACATGATCCGGGAATCAATAATCGTAGATTTGGAACTGCCTGGCCACTATCTCGATTTCGTCAGCTATCTCGTCAATGTTTTCCGTGATGAAAAGGTAGTCGTTTTTTTGAATGTTGGGGAGGAACCCTTTCTCCGCATATAACGTTTCAATGAAGGCTTCCTTGAGCCGGTCGATTTTTTTCTCGAGCGCGATCACGTCCGAAACGAGTGCTTTCACGCGGATGGCGGCCTTGTCGGAACCATCGCAAGCTTGTTTCACTAGTTCCTCTGTTAATTGCGATTGCTTCTTGAGCGCGTCAAGCATCTCTTGCAGCCCCGGATTCGCGTGGATGGTGCGACGCTGCTTTTTACGTTGATTCATCGTGAGGCCCTTTACACCTGGCTAGTAGCAACATTCGCGGCTTTGCCTAAAATAGACATGTACTATTGAGGCAAAAAATAGATAAAAAGAAAGGAACGCCGATTAAAATCCCATGTCCTCAAGTTTTAGAGGATTGTCGCGGCTGAGATTGTGGATGGTCGGATATGCGATGGTATCCTTGACTGGGAAGTAGATCGTGCGCTCCTCTTGAACCGATTTGAGAATAGCCCTAATGAGTTCGATGCTCTTGCGAGCCTCCTCCGGCGGGATCAACGGATCCACGTCCTTGTCGATGGCATCGATGAAATTCTCTAGCAAGTTGTGCCGGGGCGGGTGTTGGAAGGGTACCTCCCAGTCTTCCTCGTTCTTGTACCGCGTGTCCGCCGTGACCATATTGTTCGCGACCTCGACGTAGCCATTCTCGCCACTCACCCGGTAAAAGTTCCCCGGAGCTTTCTTGTTCGACGAGCTGAACATCATCGTGCCGACGGCGCCACCCTGGGTCGTGAACGATACGGCGACCGTGTCCTCGACCTCGATGAGCGCGTGTTCCTTCGCGATCGTCGCGGCGTGTGCCGAGAGGGCCTTGAACGGGCCGACGATATATTGGAAGATATCGAGATCGTGAACCGCTTGGTTGATCAAGATGCCGGCGCCCTCAGTCTGCCAGCGACCACGCCACTGCCCAGGGGCGACGCCAGTTTTAGGGTCGACCTGGGACGACGTGAGATAGTAGGTGCCGCTGCGGTAGTGTTTCGCTTGCATCTGGAAGTCCGTGATGCGGCCGAGGTCGCCGAGCTCGCCCTTGGCACCGCGGGCCGCGTCGTACGCGTACTGGTGCGCGAGCTCGAAGCGGTGCTGGAACCCGAAGCCTAACTTTATGGCATTCTTCCGGGCGGCGATGATCATCTCGTCGCATTGCTGGAGGTTGATGGCCATCGGCTTCTCGCAAAGGACGTTCACGTCGTGCTCCGCCGCGAGGATCGTGAACGGGGCGTGGAGGTAGTGGGGCGTGGCGATGACAACGAAATCTAGCCTTTCTTTCTCGAAGAGTTGATTGACATCGGTATACACGTTGCAATTGCCATTCTTGGCCGCTACTTGCTTCGCACGCTTCTCGTTGATGTCGCATACCGCGACGAGCTTGCATTCCTTGTGTTTATGCAGCCGATCGGCCCAACTACCACCTTGACCCCCAGGACCGATAACAGCGCATGTCTTGACGCCTGTCATGATGAGATCGCTTCTGTCATCCACGTGTTCTGGAGATACACGTGATACTTCAAGAAACCGCGTGGCTCTATTTAAAAAAATCGTAAGAAAATAGACGGCCGATACAAACGCGCCGTGCTCGTCCACCCCAATTACTCGTGCAAGTGGACGGCTGGCTGCCCGCACCACCCTCCGTCAACCATCTTCCGGGGAACAACGCAAATAAGGAATGAACACGATACAATATCGGAGGAAGTGATTTGCCGAACTGGTGGATCCACGCGAAATGGGCTTCGATGGCAGGGATCAGCGAGTCGACTGCCCACGTCGTCAATCGAATCATCGATTACGGCTCGTTCTCCACATTTTTCAACATAAAAGAGGCACCCGATCAATTCAAGGACGACCAGCGGTATTTTGTAATAAAATACTTGTATCACAAGGACCCAGCAAAGAATAGCTATGTAAAGGCCTATTATCTTCATCTGCTTCTCGATCATCTCAAGGAAACGCGAATTGCTGATGTTGATGGCGCTGTCAATGACTTCATCAATAATAAAGCCCTGGTAGAGCTTCCTATCGAAGATGAAATCGTCTTGAACTTCAAGCGGGAGCTGGACGACCTTGCCGCGTTGATCCACGCGAACCGGGACGAGGTCTCGTCGGACATCCACGGTCTCCCAATTCCCGATGGATAGCGCTGCCCTTCTTTGTGCCGCGGGGAAGTATTTTAAGGCCAAGCGGGAAGTAGGTTCATCGACGCTACATTTACCGCATCTACCATGGAATTAACACCAACAAGTGAGATGAGGATGGCACAAAAATGGATAGAAAGGACCGAAGGCATTGTTCGGGCAGATTATGCATATTGGGTCGGCAAATACATGGATAAATTTTACGACGGCCTCGAAAAGCAGAAGATCGTTGGAATCAAGTGCCCGTCATGCAAGAAAGTCTACGTGCCGCCCCGGAAAGTGTGTGGTGATTGCGCAACGACTATCCCGCTCGAAGGACAATGGGTCGAGCTCGGTACCAGGGGAACGCTGCTCAACTTCACCGCGACAAAATACACGGTCTCGGAGCGGCGAAAGAAGAAGAACGAGAAGATGACGATCATCGGGCTTATACAGATCGATGGCAGCAACACGGCCATGATATACCCGATACTCGACGCGCAAGAACAAGGAATGAAGATCGGGATGAAAGTCGAAGTCGTCTGGAACAAGAAAGTGCAAGGAACCCCGAACGACATCAAGGGGTTCAAGGTCGCCGGAGGTGCATGAACGTGGACAAGGTAGGCATCGTCGGGTATTACCAGATCAAGCCGTCGATGGACCTGGACATGGGCCGGTATGACGCGGTATTCCATGCAGTCAGGGGGGCCCTGGACAGTGCCAGGCTGGAACGGAAGGACTTGACGTCCGTCGTGAGCGCCACGAACGACTTCTACGATGGCAGGACGATCTCCAATTGCTTCACGGTCGAGCCATCCGGGTCGTACTTGAAGGACGAGACGAAGGTCGAGATGGACGCGGCGTATGCAATGCTCTACGGAATGATGCGGGTTCTTTCGGGGAACCACAAGCTCGTCGCTGTCTGGGGCGGGAGCATGGCTTCGTGCTTCCCGTACGAGTCGGTATCCTTGATGTCGACGGACCCGACCATCGAGCGGCAAGTCGAAACGCTCAACGTCATGACCGCCGGCGCGTTCCAGATGCGAGCATACATGAATAAATTCAACGTGAGCCTCGAAGACATCGCGAGCGTCGCCGTGAAGAACCGGAAGAACGCGGCGAAGAACGACATGGCGCTTCCAGAATCCCAGGAGGGCAACATCACGGTACAAGGCGTGCTCGAGTCGGAAATGCTGAGCTCGCCGGTCACCGAGAAGATGTATGCCAGGCCTTGCGATGGCATGGCGTGCGTCTTGCTCGCGCCGGAGCAACAAGCACTGCGGATCACCGACGACCCGGTCTGGATCACGGGCGTCGGTTACTCGCAAGAACAGTATTACCTCGGCGAACGGGACCTGAGCAGGAGCAAGTCGATGGAAGGTGCTGCCAAGATGGCCTTTAAAGCAGCTGGCATCAATAACCCGAGGAAAGAGATCTGCGTGGCGGAGCTGTGCGAGCATTTTGCCCACGAGGAGCTGATCCAGGCCGAGGCCATCGGCCTCGCCGAGCCAGGGCAAGCATCGAAGCTGGCATCGGGCATCGACGGGGACATGCCGATCAACCCCTCGGGCGGTGCCATGAGCGGGAACGTGCCGTTCGCTGCGGGGCTGGTGCGCATCATCGAGGCGGTGAAGCAGATCAAGGGCGAGGCAAAAGGCCACCAGCTGCAAGGTGTCAAGCGGGCGATCGCCACCGGGCAGTGGGGTTTTTGCGCGCAGAATAGCATCCTATATGTCTTGGAAGGAGGGAGAAAATGATGGCAGGTCGACAAGTTGCAATCGCCGGGGCTGGCTTCTGCGAGCACGCGTCGAAGCGTTCCGACGTGAACATGGCCGAGCTGGTCAGGGAGGCAATTGATAATTGCTTGAAAAACGCGAATTGCGAGCTGAAGGACATCGACGCGTTCGTCACGGGGAACATGCCGGGTTTCGAGGGCATCGGGTTTCCGGAACTCTGGATGACCGATTGGTTGGGGGCACGAAACAAGCCGCTCATGCGGGTGACCACGGGTGGCACCACGGGCGGTTCCATCGGGATCGCGGGATATTACAACGTCACGGCGGGTTTGCCCGGCATCGACAACGTGCTTGTCGTTGGATTCGAGCACCAGTCGTGTGGCGACACGAGCGTCGGCCTTGCATCCGTTGCCTACGCGGAGGTATCGTTGTACACGAAGTTCGGCCTCTCCATGGAAAAGATACAACGCCTCTTCGGGGCAGGCAGTGCCATCGGCATCGCCTCGTACCAGGCCATCAATTACATGAAACGAAGCGGGTGTACCGAGGAGGACCTCGCCCGGGTCGTCGTGCAGAACCGCCACAACGCCGCGAAGAACTGGTACACGCACTTGAAGATGCCGAAACTCACGATCGAGGAGGTCCTGGACACGCCGTACGTGTCGTACCCGCTGCGGTACGGCATGTTGACGCCGGCAACCGACGGCGCGTGCGCCGTGCTCTTCACCACGGAAGAAAACAGCAAGAAATTCACGGACATCCCCGTGTTCGTGAACGGCGTCGCCAGCGTGAGCAACGAGAACGCGATACTCGGGTATGCAGGTTCGGGAACGGGGCAGATCGACCCGTGCGAGCAAGTGGGGGCCATCGAGTCCTCGAAGCTGGCCTACTCGCAGGCAGGGATCTCGTTCCCGGAAAAGGAGATCGAGTACGTCGAGGTGTACTCGCCGTTCCCGAACCAGGAACTCCAGTGGCTCGAGCGGCTCGGGCTGTTCAAGGAGAACACGGCACACTTGCGGTATCGCGATGGCACGACGGCGCCGAACGGCGAGCTGCCGGTGAACTGCTCCGGAGGGGTGAACTCGACCAATGCCATCGGGGCGTCGGGACTCGAGCGGATTGCCGAGGCCGCGCTGCAAATCATGGGTAAGGCCGGGAACCAGGTGCCGAAGACCGTGCACACTGCCCTGGCACATTCATGGGGAGGAGTTATCAATCTGGTTACGCTAATGGTAATGAGCGACAAGCCAAAACGGATATGGAAGAAAGGTGATGCATGAAATGGGAAGGCTTGAATATGTGAAGAAGGAATACGCGCGGACGAGGACGGTGGAGGGCAAGTGGTACTTGTCGTCGTGCAAGTACAAGTACAACATCACGCCAGTGAAAACGTGTTTCGAGATGCTCAAGCGGAGAAAACTCGTCGGCTTGAAGTGCAGAGGGTGCAATCATGTCTTTTTTCCCCCGAAACTCGTGTGCCCGAGGTGCATGACCATGCCGGACAAGTGGGTGGGTCTCCGGGAGACAGGCGTCGTCGCGACGTTCACGGCGACCTACGACAAGGACGAGAAGACGGGCGAGCTGGTGCCGGTTCCCATCGTCGCCGTGCGGCTGGACGGCGCGGACACCATCTATACGGTCGAGTTGAACCCGAAGATCAAGTTCGATGACGTGTATGTCGGCATGCCGGTCAAGGTGAAATGGCGGGACGGCGAGCTCCAGGGGAACTTGAGCGATATCGAGTATTTCGATGCCATCGAGGACGCGGGCATGTTGATCAAGGAACCGGGCGATGCAGTAAAAAAGTAATGCCAACCCAAAAAAAAAAGCCAGATAACCACCTGGTGTGGAACATTTTTTCTACTTTTCTTTTAATGCAGCGCTTATTGCCCTGCTGACACGTAAGAGCTCGAAGACCTTCCCTTTTTCAACGGTAATCTCTTCACGACTGATTCCATGGGTGAAATCTCCTTTACCGTGGCTCGCTTTTATGATGCTGGTGTTTTTTCCGGTGATGATCATGTCCGCGTCCTTTTTTTTACCGGTGATCACTTGCCCGATCCCGTCCTTGACGACAAGGTAAAACGGCTGATCCTCCCCCTCCAGATCGAATTGGATGGTGATTTTCCAGTCCTCGGACTCGAACACCTTCTTGGCCTTGGGAGTCCTGTTGATTCGCTCGATTATTTTCGTGAATTCCGTTCTCGCTTCGCTCACTCTGAACCCGCCTCGTATTCAGGTTTCTTGATCCACGCATCGTGCTCGTCAGCAGGCACGAAGAAGAAGTCCGTCATCTTGCCTTCCCGCTTCTTCTTGAAGACCGCTTTTACCCTCTGTCCTTTCTTTATCTTGGAAGGCACGAGGTTCTGGGCAAAGACACCTTGGAGGAGTGACGTGTCGGCATTATCCAGCTTGATGAATGCAATGCCATAAGGTATGTCCTTAATGAATTCCGATGTTGAAAACCACACGATCGTGCTTGTCATGATCTCTCCAGCTTGCTTTAGCTCGACCCAATCCGTATCTTCGTAGCAATCCGAGCAATTGATCCGGGGTGGCATCCATACTTTCCCGCACTTTTTGCATTTCATCCCGAATATCTTCTTGTTATTTTTCAGCTCGATGAAGAACTTGCTCTGGCCGCCCATTGTATACTTGTAATGGATCTTGATCTCGTCGCGTATCTCGTGTGCCTGGAAGTCCTTGCTCACCTTTTCAACGCCTCCTCGTTTTCCATCACGATGACGGCCGCATAAGCCGCCCCAGGACCCCCTATCGAGTGGGAGATTGCCCTTCCCTTCTCGATGGCAACCTGGTGCCTGCCCGCGTCGCCTCGCAATTGGAGTGCTGCCTCGCCCGTGGACATGATGCCCGTGGCACCCACCGCGTGCCCGCAGCCGATCAGCCCTCCGCTCGGGCAGCATGGAAGTTCACCCTTCAGCATGGGACCACCCGATTCGATCCACTTTCCACCTTCTCCATAAGGCACGAAACCGAGTTCCTCGTAGGAGATCACTTCTTGCCCGGTAAACGCGTCGTGGAGTTCGGCAACATCGATCGAATCCTTTATCTTGTCATAGTCGAGACCGGCCATCTTGTACGCGATCTTTGCAGCGTTGACGTTGGAATACAACCGGCCGATCTTCTCACGATTCCCGATAAAGCAGTCCGTGTTCGCCGCCCCCACGCCCATTATCCAGATGGGCTTCTCTACCCGCAATTCCTTCACTTTTTTCTCGCTTGCCAGGATCAGGCAAGCCGCTGCCTCGGAATACAAGCAGCAATCCAGCATTTTGAAGGGATAGCAGATGATCCTCGAGTTCATGACGTCCTCGACCGTGATCTTCATCGGGGATTGCGCTATGGGGTTGAGCATGGCATTGCCATGATTTTTCACGGAAACGAGGGCCATTTGCTCCTCGGTTGGACTGCCATACTCGTCGCGGTGAGCGTTGACGAGGGACACGTAGGAGCTCGCGGCCATCATCCCCATCGGGTATTCGTAGGTCATGTCCGCGGAATAGGCGATCGCGTTGAGCACCTCGGGGGTAGTGGTGCCGGTTTGCTCGTCATAGCAATCGTTGCATTTTTCCACGCCAAGGCACAAGCACAAGTCCGACAGCCCGGAAGCGACCTCGGCATAGGCCATCCTGACCGTGTACCCCCCGGTCGCCCCGCCCGAGGCAATCCGGGTGCCCGGCTTGTCATTCATCCCTATATAACTGTTGATGAATATGTCGGGCATGAACTGCCGCTCGAACAACTCGTTATATATGCCATACACGGTCGATTTGAGGTCTTTATGGGTTATCTGGGCCCCGTTCTTGTTCGCGTCGGAAATGGCCAATTTTGTTGCGTCGTACGCCAATTCGAAATACGTCTTGTCCAGGTATCGCGCTTTGAAGGGGGTAATGCCAACGCCGATTATCGCGACTTTTTTCACGTCTTTCATGGCCTCCGTCATCCACGATTGAAAACAAGAAAAAAAGGATCCCGTTCTTTTATTTCTTGACCACGAAGCCAGGCAAGCGTCCGATAATTGCTTCTGCTTCAGTCATTATGTTCTGTATGACTTGTTCGCATGTCAATAACTCGTGCAGCCGTGCTGCAACTTGCCCGCTCCAGATCGCCCCGTCCTCGATGTTTCCCTCTGGCCCCTTGGCCCGGTACGTGCCGTTGGATTCATAGAACAGGACGTCCTTCATCGTGATCTCCCCCCGCTTCAATTTCGTGGTCATGTCGAGGAGCTGGAGGGAGAACTTGTTTTTCAAGTGCCTGAGCGGGCCGAATACGCCTTGGGTAACGATCGTCGGAGCTTCCTTGACGAAATCCTTTGAAGAGTTTATGATGGCTTCTTTAACCTTGGTATTGAACTCGCATTCCTTGGTGGCAATGAAGCGAGTACCCATGTACATGCCTACGGCTCCAAAAGCGAGCATTGACACGAGACCCGCTCCATCGCAAAGGCCTCCACCACCAACCACGGGAATGCTGACGCTCTTCACGACTTCTGGAACCAGAACGATCGTGTGAACGGGTTCGTATGCCACGTGCCCTCCGGCCTCGTAACCGGTGGCGATGAGCCCGTCCACGCCCGATTTTTCCGCTTTTTTCGCGTGGTACACGCTGGGAACCGTGTGGAACCGGAGCATTCCGGCCTCTTTTATCTTCTTGAGATGCTTTTGTCCAGGGTCTCCCGCGGAGCAGAGGATCATCTTCAAGTATCTCTTAACGCTTGGCTCCTTTTCCCGCAGCTCGAGCAACGCATCGAGTAACATCGGCACTTCAGGTTGCTCGGGTGCCACTCTGAAATTCACGCCAAAATTGCCCTTCACGTTCTTTGCGACGTAGGTGAGCGTCGCCATCATCCGCCTTTTGACCTCGTCCATCGCTTCCGCTTGGACTTTCGGGTCATCTATCACGGTGAGCAGGTTGTATTTTGGATCGGGGGCGGGGTGGCTCACCATCCCGAATCCCCCCGCGTTGGTGACCGCGATAGCCAGTTCTTTCGTGTCAAAAGGCCCCATTGCGGCTTGCATTATCGGGTATTTGATGCCCAGGAGATCGCAGATCTTTGTTGTGATAATATTCAATCGCCTCCATCGATTGCTCGAACGACATGTAGGAATGATGAATCCTATGCTATTCTCGCATAAAAGGATTAATCCGGAGTCTGGAGGAACTTGAAAAAAGATGGATATAAAGACAATGCTAGGTAATACTTGTATCCCCTCCTTTATCATTTAAAACGCTTTGGGATTGCATGACCGGGCATCTCAAGAACTGGGCGAGCTTGTAGGCTGCGTTTTCATCCGAGCGGAGTCCATATTGCGCTCGACTCAGGTCATTGACCCGCTTCATGTAGGGTTCTGGATTCAACTTGAATCCCGGGTGGCCTTTCCACTCTGGATGCATCTTCAACGCTTTCACGTAGTTGAAGATGTATTGTTTCTTTGCTTTCAGCGTTTCCACTGCGGCCTTGAGCTCACCTCGCGATTCCTTGTTCACGATTGCCTCCAGGAAATCCAGTGATGGATTTTCACACGATGAATCCTCGAACAATTGATAGAACTGCAATAACGTCGTTCGGTAGATT
>JAUQYZ010000088.1 GCA_030587475.1 Candidatus Sigynarchaeum calidifontis | reverse complement strand
TGTCCCTGGCGACCTGGAAGTCCCGCTTGAACAGAATGCGCCCTGCCTTGGTATCGAGCACGTAAAGCCCCACTAATGCCTTTCTCCAGTAGAGGTCCTCGACATACGGCATCACGTAGATGGTACCGAGAAAAATGGCGACCCCGATGATGGAAGATACCATCGACACGAAAGCGGTCACGTCCAGGCTGATGCCGACCGCCGCTAGACCATCCTCTACAGGGACGAGGTGGAATGCGCCCCCGAAGCCGAGCATTACAAGGCCTAACATGTTGAATTTGTAATACGGCTTGATCTCCCGATCGCCATGCACGTTCAAGAAAACGATGAGAATGATGGGGCCGATGATGATCGGGGAAGCCAATCCGATGCTTACAAAGTCGGGAAGGAACGCGAAGGAACGAACCGAGAGCAACTCGACAACATGAAAGACCAGAACGACCGAGCTCAAAGCGATCTCCAGCGGTAAAGCCACTCGGAACAAGATCGGGCGGTTCCGGACGAAAGATCGGAGCCTGGCGAAGAAAAAAATGCAGCCAACATCAATAATGACAAGGAACATCAGGTAAATCAATATCCGGGATTCAAGAACCGTGCCATAGAGCAACTGGGAGATCAATTCCACGCCGTTCATCGCCACGAACGTTCTAACACCGACCAGGCAAGCGCTGATAGCCGGGATGCCGCTCTCCGGGTGTTTCCGCCGATGCATAACAAGGATGAGGGCAAGCTCTGATCCAAGTACTACGAGAACAAACGCGGAGATGACATGCAATTCAACCGATAGAGGCAATGTGTCCAACTGTAATTCCATGTGAGTACTCCCGCGAGCGTGCACGTTAATGTGGTAAATGACGCGGGAGACCTTATTGAAGATTTCGACTCAGATCGAATAGAAAGGGATTATGTCGCCGTGCAACATACTTGCCCCGCGCCCGACCACCTAGATAGTATTGCCCGGAACCATGCATTGCGTCATGGTACCAGCTTTCGTCGCTTGTCATCACGCGCGGACGGCCTCGAATTCCTTGAGATGCACGAAATCGCCGAAATACCCGAGCAATTCGTTTTTGAATGCTTCGAGTATGGTCACTTCCTTCTGGCCAGCCTCGAACAGGTCGATCTCCACACCTGACATGAATGCAATGGCAAGGACATAATTCCCAGGCCGGGGGTATTTCACGTGGATCGAGAGCAAGTCCCGGGCATGGTAATCGCGGGCATCGTGATCCTTCTCGCATTGCACGCGGACGGTCTCGTTGTTCAAGTCAATGGCGAGGAGCTTGACCTTCAAGTTGTGCGACTTCCGCCGCTTGATGCACATGTGGCGGGGCGTGAGAGTATCGATCTCGATGCCGGGGATGTTCGCTGCCGTGGAAATCACCGAATTATTTCGTGTCAAGTGATGATCAATCGCGAACATTCAACAGCCCGTACCAACCAAACGTGGTCAGCTCCCCAGGATCTGTCGTGGCACGATGGAATGCATTTATGGCCGGGTGGCGACAATGATGTTGATCGACATGAACGTTCCTTACGCGATTTTTCAGATCTTCGTGGGCGAGGACTACTGGGATCTCAACATCTACGTGCTCGTTTTCATAATGGCCATCCTGCTATCATCCCTCGCGTTTCAAATCGTCACGAACTTGAAACGAAATCCTGAATCAAGGGCAACTGCGGGTAAGATCGCGTGGCTCGTCGCGAAGGTGGTAATTGCAGGGGTGCTGGCGTTCTCGAGCATCAAGCTCGCGATCGCCATCGGGATCTACGTTTTCTTGTCGGCAGGTGTCGCCTCGGTGCGCCTGGCGAAAAGTACCGAGATGAGGGGGTGGAAAGTGCTCCACGGCATCGCCGCGGTGCTCCTCCTAATAGTCTTGCCGGCAGCCTTGGTCACGGCAGGCATATTGCTGAGATTTTGGCTCGAGGTCTTGTTCGGGGCAGGCGGGGGCATGGCGTTCATCACGGCCAATGCACGCTCGTTCAAGGAGCCAGCGAGGGCTGCCCTCAGGAGCTTCAAAGCATCGCCCCGGGTCGAAAAAGTAGCACTCGTCGCGGGCATATGCACGCTATCACTGGCATTCGTGAGCATGACGACATCGCACATGGTCGTGGATGAGATCATGCTGCCAATGCGGGACGGCACGATGCTCGCCACCACCGTGTACAGGCCGGCTTTCCAGGCCGGGGGCTTGCCCGTCATCCTCATTCGCACGCCTTATGACAAAACAAACCTTGTAGAAACAGCGAGATCGTGGTATGGCAAGGGCTATACCGTCGTCACGCAAGACGTGCGGGGGACCTATCACTCGGAGGGAGTTTTCGACGCGCTCGTGAGTTCCGGGAACGATTCCTTCGACACGTGTGCATGGATCGTCAACCAGCCATGGTGTGACGGGCGGATCGGCACCGCTGGCATGTCGGCCCTTGCGATCACGCAATATTTTGCCGCGGGAGCAGGATGCACGGGCCTCCTGGCGCAGGAAATGGAGTTCGGAACCGCCGACATGTACGACACGTTCTTCAGGGGCGGGAAATATGCGGAACGGGACATCGGATACTGGATCTGGCTCAATGCTCATGGCTCGAATGCGACGATCGATGATTTCCTGGCGCACCCGGAAAAGAACGCGTGGTGGGACAACGCGTCGCTCTCCGTGGGGAATGATTACTCGATGGTGAACACGAGGGCAGTGCACCTGGCCGGCTGGTACGACATCTTCCAGCAGAACACGATCGACGCGTTCACGGGCTTTTATTACAACGGCACGGCACGGGCGCGCGGGCACCAGAAACTCGTGATCGGCCCCTGGGGGCACGGAATGGGCAACAGGGCGGGCCAAATATTTTTCCCAGACTGGAAGAGCAAAGACTTCGGGCGGTGGAAAGAAGCCATCCTGGCCGAGAGCCTCGAACCACCAAAACTATCGAATGCCTTGTTCGACTTGCCGTCCTTGTGGAACGAGCCGAACATCGCCTACTACGTCATGGGCGACGTGATGGACCCGGATTGCGGCGCCAACGAGTGGCGGTACGCGAACGACTGGCCGATCACGCACGTCGACACGACACTTTACTTGCAGGCTAACGGGACACTGGCACTGGCCGCGCCGGGGGTGTCTAAGAACTTTTCCTACTTGTACGACCCGCAGCATCCCATGCAGACCATCGGCGGCACGAACCTGGTCTTCAACGAACTCGGGACCTATAACCCCGCATTGAAACCGACGGAGAGCATCGGGTGGGGCTTGTGGGACCAGCGCCCGCTGCTCAACAGGTCCGACGTGCTCGTGTTCAACACGAGCGTGCTCGCGGCGCCCCTGGAGGTGATCGGGAGGGTGAAGGCACGGTTCTGGATCTCGTCGAACTGCACGGATACGGACTTCGTGGCCAAGCTCTGCGACGTGTACCCGACCGGCCAGAGCATGCTCGTCTGCGACGGGATCGCCAGCGTCCGGAAAAGGAACGGGCTTGACAAGAACGAGCTCATCGACCCGGGCACCGTGTACGAGATCGAGGTCGACTTGTGGTCGACGGCCTACCAGTTCAACGCGGGCCACCGCATCCAGCTCATCGTGTCGAGCTCGAACGCCCCGAAGTACCAGCCGTGCCCCAACACAAGAGTGGCGATCGCCCGCGTGTACAATGCCACCGCGGTGGCGAATAACACGCTGCTCGTCGGGACGGGGCGGGAATCGAGGCTGGTCTTGCCCGTCGTGAACCTTTGAACCATTGAAATCCCTTTTTTATCGTTTCTTTTTCAAAATCCAGCGAGGATCCGCCGATGATGGTGGATCGATGAATGTCACGAATAAATGGCAAAAAAAGGGAAGAAAGGGAAACCGGCTCAGTCGAACATGGTGTAGAACAAGACGAAGATGATCACGCACGACGAGATCAAGCACACGAGACGCATCTTGTCCTCGTTCGCCGAGTTGAACGCGCAGCCGAGAAAGCCGAGCAGCGCAATGATCAGGCCGAAAACCACAGCTATCTGGCCAACTGCCCTGAGCAGCCAACACGTGGCAGTGATCCAATAACTTGCTTGGGTTGCTTGCGTCCCTCGTTCGACATATTCCGCGTAACTGATGAAACTGCTCCAGAAGTTCAGCCGGTTTTCATAGTCTATTGCATTGAACACGCTCGTCAAGCTACTACGAGTCGAATCGCCCGCTAGTATGATAGCGAGTCCCACGGCTGCCAAGAAGAGCCCGGTGGTGATGTATTTCAACAGCCTAGCCCCGTCCGTTTGGAACACGTTGTCGAATCGCGTCATAATTACCGCCCGACCTCCATCGTTTTCTTGATCCAGAACAACATGCTGATGATGCCGCACGAGATGATGAGGATCCAGCCAACCGTGTTCACGAGGCGGCCCCAGATGCGCCCAATAACCTCTGTGGTGATCTGGAGCTTGAATCTCACGTTCTGTGTGGGTTCTGCAGTGGATGTTCCGTTGTAGCCGTAAACAACGATCACGTAATCATTAGGAACCAACACGACGCGACTGCTACCATCCGTGCTCCCGCCGAAATCGATGTTACCAACCCTCCCAATCGTACCTGAATCATACGTCGTGTAGGTGCTACCGGAGGGATTGGCTCCATAGTTCGGCACCGAAACAACGAATGACTGCAAGTTTGTATTGGAAGGTTGGGTTAGAGTGTTAAAGGTCGCCAGCGTGTATACGCGAACATATACCCGGCTTTCTTGCCCGGTAACAGTTATCTTTAGGGACAACGTGTTATCGCTGATAACCGTGTGCTTGTAGGTGTATGCCTGGGTAATGTTCGAATAACTCCCTTCCGGGATGTTCATTTCCTGCTCTATAACCACGGGCCAGTTCGAAAAACCTTGATTGAGCACTGGCCCGGCGACAGCGACGCAGAGTATGCCGATGATGAGCAACCCAGTCGTTAATTTGTTGACTTTGTTCAAATCTACAGTTAAAACCATAGTATTCGCCTCCAAAAAGTGCATGTCATATTGAGACAGTTGGGTATTTAAGGGTTCCTTCCCCGCTAAAAGCGGCGGTGCCACAGAACGCGTCGCCGGGGCGTATTGCATAATTACTCATATCAACCACGTCCAGATGATTCGTCAAAGGGGGGAACGAAGAGGCGTAACACGACGCGTGGTCAATGAACGAAACGAGGAGATCGAAAACACGCGAAGTGAAAACGAGGGGGGCTGGACCCGTTTCAGGCCAGGTTCGGGTCGTAGGGGATCTTGTTGTAATCGAAGATAGCTTTCACGAGCATACGGAACGCCTCGTCGACCTTGTCGCCGGTCTTGCTGCTCGTCTCGATGTACCCCTGCATGTCATGCGACGCGATGAAGTCCTTGCCGAAATTCGGCTCGATGGCGGGGAAGTTCGGATCGACCATATCGAGCTTAGTGCCCATCAAGATGCACGGCAGCCTTGGATCCTCCTTCCGGATGATCGGAAGCCAGCTGTTCTCGAGCTGGAACGTGCTCATCATGCGCGTGAGGTCGAATAGTAAC
>JAUQYZ010000315.1 GCA_030587475.1 Candidatus Sigynarchaeum calidifontis | reverse complement strand
GTCGGGCACGTCGTCGTCGGGCAGCCCGGGCGCGGGGCCGGTCGCGGGCTTCGGCAAGGTGCCTGCCTCCGCCATGGCCGCCTCGAGGTCCTCCGCGTCGTCATCCGCCACGACGGCCTTCCTGGGAGCCTTCGGCTTCGGCGCGGTGCCGCCTGCTGCTGTCGCGGCCGCCGCGCGCCCGGACTCCTTGATCTCGTAGGGCGACGGCTCCTTGATCTTGTAGACGACCTTCTCCTGGTCGGCGATGCCCGCCTCCGTGATGTAGAACTCGGCGGTGCCGGGCGCGAGGTCGACCGAGTCAACGACCGTGATGTACCGGGCGAGGCCCTCGTTGTACGAGAAGCCCTTGGCCTTGACCCGGTACCGGAAGTGGCAGCCGTGGCTCACGATGTTGCCGCCGACCGCGTCCTCGTAGGCAAACTGCCCCATCATCTTCGTGACGACCTGGTTCGTGAGCACGACGGCGATGTTCTTGGCCTCGGCGATGCGCCCGAGCGTGTGGATGATCTTGTTGAGCTTGGCCTGCCGCGGCGCGAGGCTGCCGATGCCCACGTACTCGTTGCGGAGCAAGGCCATGAGGCTGTCGACGATGATCAGCTTGACCGGGTACGTGGCGAGCAGCCGCTCGCACAACTCGATCATCTGGAGCTGGTGGTCGGCCGAGTAGACCTTGGCCAGGTGGATGCGGGAGAGGGCCTTGGCCGGGTCGATGCCGAACCGGCGGGCGATGCGGGCGAGCTTGGCCTTGGAGAACGTGCCCTCGGTGTCGATGTAGACCACGTCGCCGTCGAGGCCGCCCTCGGCCTTCGGGAGCTGCACCGTGATGGCGAGCGTGTTGACCGTGTTCGTCTTGCCCGACTTGAAGCCGCCGAAGATCTCCGTGATGCGGCCGGTCGTGATGCCGCCGTCCATGAGGTCGTCGACGTTCTCGGCGCCGGTCGTGAACCACTCGTAGTTCTCCCTGACTTGATCCACGCTGACGAACTCGCACATGCCGAGCTGCTCGCGGGCCGCGTAGATGACCTGGCGAGCCTTGTTGTCCGAGATGCCCTGGACGCGGGTCAGGTCGTCGGGGCTGGCCATGGCGACCTGGTGCGGGCTCGTGAAGCCCTCCTCGATGAGGATTTTCATCATCTTGGGGGTCATGCCCTTGATGTCTTGTAGCGCGTCGGTGTTGATGTCTGTTGACATGGTGGTGTTGGTCACCTCTCGTGATTGTGTCGAGAAGTGACGAACTAGCAGAGAATCGGCTTTTAAGGGAAAATCTGGCGAGCTAACAACATGGTATTTATCTAAAAAGCGGGGAATAGTGTTCAAACGTGTGCGAGTGAGAGTAATGGCTAGCGGCAGAATGTGCATCGAGGGGGATCTGGTTCTCCCGGCTGAGCTCGGCTTGCGGGGCACCGTTCGCTCCCTCTTCTTTCCGGTCGAGAACGAGCTGTGTTTCAAGGTAGGAGGAATCGCTTCATTGCCCGTCCCGGACCGGATCAACGGATTCACTGAGACCTTGAAGACGTTCTTGCTGCGCGTGGGCATGCCTGCATACAACCAGACGTTCCAGTTCGGAGTTGACAACCGCACGAAGCACCTCTCGATTGCAGGCACGTTGCAAGGGATGTTAGTCGGGGACTTGAGACTCGAAGCCACCGCTTGGGTCGAGCTAGATATCACTGCCTCCACGTCGGCATCTCCCGCAATCACGATCAAGCAGATCTCAATCCCTGGCGTGCAAGGATCGGTCAATCTCGTTCCTCACCCCATCACGGCGCACGGCTATCTCTTTTGACTCTTGAAGAGAGCGCGATCGCCGCTGCTGTCGTCATTCGCCTTGGAATCGCTCGTGAAGACGAAGCCGACCTCGAACAAGGGCCCGCAACCATCGGCGTCGTACCAGTAGATCATGACCCCCGTCCCAGAACGCCTTGTAGCGCGGATCATGCGGTCCCTCGCGTCAGGCTCGACCACCACCTCAGCCTCGAGCCACGAGTCGCCATCGGTGCCCGAGAAAACGGACCGCTCCATGCTCGCGAGCAAGTTGTAGGACCATTCTTCCATAAGCGATGACACCTTCTACTCGCCTATTAAAAGTACGCACGCAGTTTGGATGCCTGGAACGTGAGATTCCTGCGGCACAAAACATGGTACGCGTCCTGAACCATGGAGGCCGGGATCTTCTTGCATATGCGATCTAGGAAGATGTCCCAGAAGATCGAATTCTGATCGAGTATTGATTTCTCCATACGATGCATCCTCGATGCATCCGATGTCCGATGTCGATGCATCCGACATCTCGATGCATCTCGATGTATCGATGCATCCTCGATACGATGCATCGAGGATACGATGCATCCTCGCAAGCCGAGTACCACTGCGCCCGCTCTTGCGGGTTCATCCCCGACGCGACGGCGAGGCGGTTGGCCTCGCGCATGCCCGACCGGGCGACGAACGTGCCGAGCTTGCATTCCTTGAAGGCGAGCACGTAGCGGTAGCGGACCGAGGGGTACTGCTTCATGGCGCGCACGAGGTAGCGCGTGCCGAGGTAGGGCGACAGCGGGATGGACGTCCACGTGTACGTCGTCGTGCATTCTCGCGCGGGGGATTCGACCCGCGCGTAGTTGCCCCTGCCCGCCGCGCGGGTCGCGAGCCAGGACAGCAGCGCGGCGATGGCCATGCCCGCGTTGGCGGCGAGCAGCGCCCACGCGGCGACCGACGCGACCAGGTCGTGCATCATTCCCGCGATCGAGAAAAGAAAGGCAACGAGGAGGCCGCACGGGATCCACGCCGCGGCGATGGCGCAAGCACGAACGCGCGAGGGCGAGGATGGCGGGAATGCGCCGGGCGAGAAATATACTTTCTCATCGCGCGTGGCGGCGCCCGGCGCGGGTAGGGCGGGGAGCTGGTCATCGAGGTCGACATAATGAGATGCGGTCTTCATGGTGGTGCTGATTTCCATCAATTCATAAAGAAAAAGCGAGATAGATCTATGATTATCATGAAGGGATGCCGAAATTGTGGTGAATTGAGGGTATTTTAGATTCTCTCCATTTCACCTTTTTCCCCGACATAATCGTCTCGGCGTCGTTGATTACCTGGTTATCCCCGTATCCTGCCCTTTCTGCGTGGCAAGTTATAGCGTGGTGGTTTGAGCATTATATCGTACCCGGCTTTTTGCGCGAGGGATGGCCAGGTGTTGGACATCACGTACTCCCGTGCCATCAAAAACGCCGTCACGACCGGGATCAAATCATTCCGGCCAAGCTTGTGCGCCGT
>JAUQYZ010000313.1 GCA_030587475.1 Candidatus Sigynarchaeum calidifontis | reverse complement strand
CGTGCTTGCTGGCCTTCGATGACGATCAACGATATCCGCCGGTGCCCTCCCGGCGTCCTGATGCACGTGATCTTCCCCGCTGCATCCCATCGCCGTATCGTCCGGGTGCACACTCCTATCATCGACGCGGCGATGCCGATCCTCACGCATGATGTCATGATGCCATGCATCATCCAATCATGGCCCATAAACCGGGATATCATCCACACCGTGTCCAACTTTGTCTAGCAAAAACTGGACTGTTTAGCAACCCTCTGCGACATGAGACTGCCGGGCGGGTCGGGATCTTCATTTAATAGATAGCAGCTTGTATATATGCCTTGAAGACCGAGCAGCATCGATTCCATCCGCCGAGACCGGCGTGAACCGAAAGTCGTGCACCCCGCCGGATGATGACCGGTCGAAATAGAGCGAGCTGCTTCACATCGGAAGTCGAGGTTTGCTCGAAGAATAAGAGAAATGAAGTGAAACGAGCATGAAAAAACACCGTGTGCCCGCAATCGCGCTCGTTTTAGGAGCTTGCATCATCATCCCATCGTTCAGCATCTTCGCGGCAAATGACGGCATGCATGATACCCTGGTCGGCGATCGAGGATCCGAATTCATCGCACTATCCCCGTCCATCCACGCGAGCCAGGCATCCACGTTCTCCGACGTGTATGCGGTCGTCGTGGGCATATCGAACTATCCCGGAACCTCGAACGACTTGCAGTACGGCGACGACGATGCCATGGACATGTCCACCATGCTCCAGACGCGGTTCAACGTCCCCTCGACCCGCATCACGTTGCTTCAAGACAGCTCGGCCACGCCCGAGGCCATCGAGGCCGCGATAGCGGAGTTCGCGAGCATCATGGACGGCGACGATTACTTGTTCTTCTCCTATAGCGGGCACGGGGACTATAGTGTATCGTCCGGCGTGCTTAACATCCCCTGGAATGTTGCATACAACTACTATTCTAATAATGACGATTACACGGTACATTACAGCCATCCCGGCGCGGAGCTCATGCGCGTGCACTTCACGCGCGTGGACGTGGAAAAAAACTACGATCACGTGTACGTGGGCGACTACCACGACTTCGAGTATTATTACGACGATTTTTCTGGCTCGTACACGAACGTCTGGTCATCGTGGGTTGCCACCGACGACATCTACGTCGAGCTGGTCTCGGACAGCAGTAACACTGGATGGGGTTTCGCCGTCGATGCCGTCCAGGTCGGCTCATTCTCCAGCCCGTATTATATCAATCCGTACGAGCAAGACCTGGCAGGCATCACTGACCAGGAGCTCGATGCTATCTTGGACGCGGTACCCGGAAAGGTCGTTTCGATCCTCGATTCGTGCTTCAGCGGGGGCATGGCTGGAGGGATTGCTGCCACCGGCCGTTACACGATGGCAGCTTGCACGTACAAGGAATCATCCGTTGAAGATGATTCTTGCAGAAACGGGGTCTTCACGCACGAGTTCATTAACGCGTGGAACAGCGCGACGGATAGCAACCTCGACGGGGCGGTTTCCTTCGAGGAATCATTCCCAATCGCGTATGCAGGCACGGTGAGCCGATCCTCGTCACTCGGGGCCACGCACCATCCAGTCGAGGTCGATAACATAGCCGACGAGGTCATCTTCTATCCGAACGCCGAACTCGGCACGGTGAGCGAAAACGGGAGCCACGGGCTCTCTTTCAATTTCATCCACAGTGGCATCGGTCTTGCGGACTTGATCGTTGCATATTACGACGCTGGAGCCCATACCTATCGGGTAAACCACCGCGGGACGGGCTTAATCGGCCATGACGGAGTACAATCGCTACAAGTCTCGGCCCCGGTGAGTTTCACCGTGAACGGCTACTCGATCGTCTTGAAGGCAGATTACTATGGCGTTTCGGAGACCAGATCATCGTTCCGCCAGGATGCAAGCACGTTCAACAGCTTCACGGATTCAGACGGCGACGGTTATGACGATCTCTACGAGTTCCAACACGCCATGAACCCGTGGTCGATCGACACGGACGGAGACGGGATCCCCGACGCGCAAGAGATAAGCCTGGGCCTCTCGCCCATAGTCAACGATGTCGCCAGGGACAGTGATGGCGACTTCATCCCGAACCTCTGGGAGATCCAGCACGGGCTAGATCCGGCTGCCTTGAACTTGTATTCCGACCAAGACGGCGATGGCCTCATGGATTGGCAAGAGTTCCGGTACGGCGCTGATCCGCTGAACGCCGACACGGACGGGGATGGCTTGACTGACGGGCTGGAATTCAAGCTAGGCTTCGATCTGCTCGATCCAGACATGGACGACGACGGGTTCCCGGACGGCGTGGAATATTGCCTCGGCAACGATCCACGGAACAAGAACGACTCGCCGTTGATGCACATGTTCGCCATTGCCGCGGTCGTCGGGGTGCCGCTTTTCGTTGCCATCATCTCCAGGAGCAAGCGAAAGGCGAGCCGCCCCGCCCCGCCGGGTTCCCGGCCTTCCCAGAAATCGATGCCAGCGCAAGCGACCACCCCCGCTCTTGCCAGGCGACACAACATCTCGACCTATCCACCAACAATCACCGCGCCAGCGGGCGCGGTCACCTACGCATCCTACGTCCCGGGCCCGAGATATTCCAGCCCGACCACGCCCGTCCTTGCAGCCGCGCCGGTTCCCCAGCCGGTTGCCGCGGCGAGTGGCCAGATCACGGAACTGCCACTATTGGCACCGGATATCCAGCGCCAGCTCGATACCATGCCACCCGACCAGCGGGAGGTGGTGAAGCAGATGATTCTCCAGAAGATCAACGAGCGTATCGCGCAAGGTTCTGCAGCGACCGTGCACACCCAGGCCCTGGACCAAGGTGGCCGGTTTTGCATCAATTGCGGTGCAATCTTGACCGGCATCCGGTGCGCCGCTTGCGGGTGGGATACGGGGAGAATCCTTGAAAGGAGGCAAAACTCGCCATGAGTACATACACCACGCTAACGTGTATGGAATGCAAATCGACCATCGGCTGGAAGGCAGTCGTGCAAAAGTGCAAGGTGTGTCGCATGGACTTGTGCAAGAAATGCGCCAAGAAGCACGGCGGCGTCTGTGTCTGGTGCTTCCAGCATGCGCCCGACCAATTCGTCAGGATGAACAAGGCGACGGCCATTGCCATGATGATCATGCCGGCGCTCATCTTGTTCCTGCCCGCGCCCATGCCGGCGGTGCTGCTGATCGCCACGAACCCGCCCATCATCATCCCCATGGCCATCTACGCCGGTGCTGCCTACATCGTCCTCGGCATCATGAAGAGCATGGCTGCCAAGAAGATGATCTCGATGATACCGGCCGACGTCGAGCGGCTCGACGAGCAGGGAACGACCGCCAGGGAAGTCCAGGCCCAAGAGTTGATCAGCAGCCTGGCTATAAGAAGTCAAGAACAAGTTCAAGCTGGCTATACCACTACAAGCGAGCAACAATCGGGACACGGAACCGCGATCACGTGCGCGAACTGCGGCAACGTGTTTCAGCAAACCCCGGACGCTAAATTTTGTCCCGCGTGCGGGTTCGCCCATGAAAAATAAAAGCACCATCATGAACCCTTTTTATTCAATTACGACCAGGTGAAAGAACTGGCGGCATTCCACCCGTTCTTGGAGCATAACATGGCGGAGATCCGCGGACTGAACCAGCGCGGTGGTCGCATGCTCTCGATCATCGACTTGATCTCCCGCGAGACCGTCACCATCGACCTTGCGGCGTACTTGCTCACGAAGATCCGTGACGGTGCCTCTTTTTTGTGCTGCTCGATGCAAGGTGGCGTCGGGAAGACCACGTTGATGGGAGCTTTGCTTGCCCTTCTCCCGCCGTCCGAGGAGATCGTGACCGTGGCCTCGAACGCACATCTTGGCACGTTACGGCAGCTAACAGCTGATGGCAAGCATCGAAGTCTCGTGGTGCACGAGATTGGATCGGGCTCCTGGTATGGATATCTTTGGGGAAGGCACGTGCTCGATTATGCCAGTTTGAAGAGTCCGACGACCAGGATCGTGTCCAACATTCACGCGGATGCATTGGAAGAAGTTGGGGCTCAATTCGTGTCGTTCGGGGGCACGATAGCGGACATGCTGGCGTTCGACCTTATCTTGTTCATCACGCTGGGAAAGGGGAGCGCCGGGGGCGAGCGCAAGCGCATCGTGAACAAGGTGCTCGAGAGTACGGGACAACCTGGACGCCGAACCATTAACGAACTACCAACATGTTTAAGCGAAATAAACATCCTTGACGCGGGGACAAAGAGATGTCACGAGTTCCACGCCGCAAGGGAGTTTTTTCAAGGATTGCTCGCAGAAGGCACGCTGCTGGTGGAGGACGTTGCTGCCCGCGTCGCTACATTCCACTATGAACTCGATAGCGAGGAAAAATGTCAAGCCAACCGGACAGGATGACATCCCGATTCATTCAGCGTTTTCCGCGGTCATCCGTTCCTTTTCCGAGGATGACTTGCTACCTCCCTTCGTCTTGGCTTTCTTCTTGGGAGGTCGCTTGCGAGCACCACGGATATCTTCATTTTCCTTCTCGGCCGCCTGGATCTTGCCCAATAAATCGTTGATCCGCTGGGTGTTATCCTTGAAGTTTAGCAATCCCTCGCACTGGGGGCAGCGGAAGTCCATCTCGGTTGCCTTGTCGAAGATCACGCGGGTGCAGCCGGCGTCGCACGTGTACCACATGTTACCTTTTTCGTAATCGAGCAAGTTCTTCCAATTCTCGACTTGTTTTAGATTACGTTCGATGAGGATGTTCTCGTAGCCGCCGAAGTTCGCTTGAAAGAAAAATATTATCCAGCCGTTCTTCTTATCTCGTGTCCGGCGGTAGGTGACGAGATTATAATCGAGTAACTTGTAGAGATTCTTCCGCGTGGTGTTAATATCCTCGCCCAGCTTCTCTGCGAGCTCCTGGTCGGTGATCTCCTTCCCCTCGATTCTTTCCAACTCCAGGGCGAGCCTGACGCACACCTCGCCGCCGATGAAGAACACGAATTTGTTGAGGAGTTCATCCAAGAAAAAGACCTTAATCCATTCAGTTAGGATTTGCCAGCGGGATAAAACGTATATCAATTTTAGGAAAAATCCCCTTTTAACCTTTATCTCTAAAACTATGACCGGGATGATACTTGCGTCTGATCCAGGCACCATCATGCGGCATTTCATCGCCCGTCAGATCAGGCACAAAATCAACTTGTTTTTCGATCGGAGTGTCTCAGCACGATGGTAGTCAATGCATAATCATAAGGCTTGGATCGTTGTTGTCCAGAAATTCGCTATTCCACCACGCTTATTAACCACGAGGTCGTGATCCCCATCAAGATCCGCGTGGCATCCTTCCCCGCCGCCGCGCCCATGCCGGCTGGAGAATATGGCGACAAAAAACTGGGACGCGTTCAAGGAATATATTTCGTCGCTCGACACGATAGATTACAGGGAGTACCAGGTTACCATCTCCAAGGAAGCATCGCAGCGAAACACGCTCGTGATCTTGCCGACCGCGATGGGCAAGACCGTGATCGCCGTGCAGGTCGCCCTAAACCGGCTCGCGAGGTATCCCTGGGGGAAGGTCGTCGTCCTGGCACCGACCCGGCCACTCGTCAACCAGCACGTGCGGTCATTCGGAAAATTCCTAGATGTTACAGGAAACGGCAAGCAATTCTTCTCGTGCCAGGAGTTAAACGGGAAGATCTCCCGGGAGAAGCGGACGGAGATGTTCAAGAGGGCGAACCTGGTGTTCGCCACTCCGCAAACCCTGCAAAACGACCTGGCAAGCCATTTTTACGACTTGTCGGGTTGCGTGCTCCTGGTCCTCGACGAGTGCCACAAGACTGGCGAGCGATACGCGTACAACGAGATTGCGACCAGATACTTGCAGCACTGCCCCGATCCCATCATACTCGGCCTTACCGCCTCGCCGGGGCGCAAGCAAGAGCATGTCCTCGACTTGTGCCAGCGGCTCCATATGGAGCGCGTCACGATCCGCACACCCGATGACCCGGACGTGGCGCCGTACATGTACCCCATCGAGATGGAGGTGCGGGACTGCAACTTGCCACTGGAATACGACGAGGTGGAACTCTCGCTCCGGGAACTGCTTCACGACCGGCTGGAGCAGATACGCGCCCGGGGCTTCCTCAAGCAGAAGCCGGTCGACCAGATCAACAAGATGGATCTCATCCAGCTCGGGCGGGTCTTGTGGTCGATCATCGCGAGGGAGACCGCACCGGGCGACGTTCTAGATGCCGCCGGCGACGTGCCAAGCGCGCAGCCACCATTCCCCTCCCAAGACCGAACGGGATTTTTCTTCTGGCTCATCAGCGTGCAGGCCCAGGCCATGAAGATAATGCACGTGATCGAGCTGATCACGACCCAGGGCATCCCCACAGCGTTCGAATTCATCCGCAAGATGCGAGAGCGCGTCGAGGAAACCCGTAGCAAGGCCAGCTCGAACTACCGGCTATTGCAAGAGACCGCGTTCAAGAAAGTCGAGATATTCCTCAAGAAGGGGGTCGAAGGTGGCGAAACCCACCCAAAAACACGGCTCTTGCTCGAGATGCTCGAGGAGATGGTCGACCCGGCAACGGGCGAGTTAGCGGGGAGCGTGATCGTGTTCACGCAGTTCCGCGACACCGCGAGCTTCTTGCTGGCTGCCATCGAGGGGCTGAACGGCGGGAAGCAAGGTGACTCGCGGCCGTTCCGCCCCGTGCGTTTCGTCGGCCAGGCCACGAAGTCGCCACGCGACACGGGGCTCAAGCAACAAGACCAGGAGAAGATGCTCGATGAATTCCGCGCGGGGAAGCATAACATCCTCGTGGCGACCCGAATCGCTGAGGAGGGCCTCGATATCCCGTCCGTTCGGTCCATCATCTTCTACGAGCCCGTTCCATCGGAAATCCGGTACATCCAGCGCCGTGGCCGGACAGGGCGCCACGAAAAGGGGTTCGTGACGATCTTGATCGCACGCGGCACGCTCGACGAGGTCTTTTACAAAGTCGCGCTTTGCCGCCTCGACCACATGGAACGCATCGCCGACGGGTTGAAGGACCGGCCCCTCCAAGACATCATCCGCGTGCCCATCGGCGAGCCAGCACCATCCGACATTGCCATCAACGATGTACTCGCTGCATACGAGAAACAACTGGCCAGCACGCCGGCTCCGGCGGGTCGGGAACTCGACCTGGATGCAGGCGTGATAACAAGCGCGCTGGAGGAAGCGAACCGCCAGGTCGATGAGTTTAATGCGTGGCGATACGTGGATCTAGCGGGCGTGCAAGACCCCGCGGTTCAAGCATGCATGGAGATCGCCACGAGAAAACCCGCCTCGGCGTCCGAATGGCACGACATGCTCCGGCGGCTGACCGGGAAGGAAAAGGTAGAGGTGACACCGATGAAACGAACACGATCGATAAAACGCGAGCGGAAGGTCCCGTCCTCGGAGAGCGGCGTGAAGATCTTCAACAAGGTCACGAAATGGGTGTACGACCAGGTGAAGGCCATAGGAACCGCGAACGCTAAGACCGGCCGGATCGAGATGGCGTTCGCCGAGCTCAAGGAGATGGCAAAGATGGAGGAGATCCTCCCGGAGGACTTTGAATACGGCGTGAAGAACGGGATCAAGAACAAGTTCTGGGAGCTCGCGAAGGGCGCCGATGGCACGTTCAAGATCAGCATAAAGGCGGATTTCTAACCGGTTCTCCAGGAGTCTCTGCGCCGTCCTACTTTTTAAGATTTGATTGGGTACACGCCGAGCGAATCGCGCACGCGCAGCATCGCTTGCCATCGATCGAGCGTCACCGCGGGGTTTATGCTGTGCCCCGAGGTGAGGATGTACCCGCCGCCCGGCCCGCATTCGCGCATAAGGCGCGACGTGTATGCTTCGATGGTATCGATAGTCCCGGTCGCGAGCAACGTCGGCGATACATTCCCTACGAGCGTGAGCCGACCACCGTACTTCCGCTTGATCTCGAAGATATCGTACGCGGGGTTCGCGGTCGTCGGCTCGATGGGGTTGAGCGCGTCGATCTTGCAGCCATCGACCAGATCATCGAGCATCGTCGACAGGTCGCCGTCCGATTGGAGCATTATCTTGCAATCTCGCTCGTGTGCCGCCTTGCAGATCTCCGCGAGCCATGGAAGCACGAACTCGCGATAATTCTTGAGGGACATGAACAAGCCGTTCTTGAACCCGTAGTCGTCGAACACGAGGATAACCTTTGCCCCCTTCTCCGCGAGAATCTTGGTCAGCTCGACCGAGAATTTCCCCCGGTCATCGAACACTTTTTTCGCATCCTTTCGGCGGGCGAGTAACCTTGCAAACTTTTCGATGCCGAACCCCTCCCAGGTCACCTCCATCATGCCCGTGATCCCGCCGATAGCCATGACCTGGTTGTCGAGTGCCTCTTGGGCCGCGAGGCCAGCGAGGAACGAGTTCGACCGCACCACCCATGCCGGGTCGGGCTGTTCCCAGCTCTCGTAATCCTCGAAGCTCGTGAAGTACCCGCCCAGATAGCCCATTATCTCTGTTCCGTCCTTGTAGTATTCCATGTGCATGTGGCGACCGAACTCGTCGATGAAGCCATCCTTGACGATCTTTCGGGGGAACAGAGCGGATAAGGTCGGCATGACGTCGATCCCCGCGGCCTTGTAGAACTTGCCCATGCCGAGCATCACCTTATCGAGGATCGATTTGCTCGAAAGGCCGAAGCGCATGATCGAATGCCGGAACGGCAACAACCGCACCAGGTTCAAGACCGACCCGAAACCCCGGCTTTTCATGCCGAAATGCACTGCGATGGTGTTGTTGGTGAAGGTGCTCTCGAAGTACGGCACCTTGTCCGGTTCCTCGTGGGCAAGGGTGGCCAGTACGCGTGTCGGGGCGTCCAAAGTCGGTCGGGCCAGGTCGCTTTAGATGAAACAACCTTGTTCCAACCTCGCACTGACCGCATATATAATCTCGGACATTGGAACCGTTTTTATAGGTTCGACAAGATGGATCAATCGTGGTTTGAGCAATGTCGAAGCGTGCACGCTTGCCCGCCGCGGGCGACAAGGTCGAGCTCCTCGTCAACTTGCCGGAATACAACCTGGCAAAGGGGGACGTCGGGAGCATTCTCGTAGCATACGATCCCCAAGACATCAACGCCCGCGTGAACGATTTCGAGGTCTTTTTCGAGAAGATCAGCATCTCGGTGATCTTGCTCGAATCCGATTTTAAGCTTGTAGAATAAGAACGCTTGTCGGGGACGCAACCGTGGAAATCGCGCCGAATAAGATCTATTGTGGGGACAACCTAGCGATCTTGAAATCTCTACCGAGCTGCACGGTCGACTTGTGTTACATCGATCCACCTTTCTTTTCCAGGAGAAACCACAAGGACATTGCGAAGGGAACCGACGAGGTGCGGGGCTTCCAAGACACGTGGAGCGGTGACATCGCGAATTACATCGAGTTCATGCGCCCTCGGGTGCAAGAAATCAACCGCATCCTCAAGCCCACTGGTTCATTCTATTTGCATTGCGACGTTTCTGCGGTCTTCCACTTGAAGGTCATGTGCGACGACATTTTCGGCATGGACAACTTCTCCACCGATATCGTTTGGAAGCGCCACTCGCCGAGCAAGAACACGGGCCGGAACTACGGCAACATCGTTGACCACATCTTGTACTACGTGAAAGGGGAGGGTTACACCTTCAACGTCCAGTACATCCCCATGGACGATTCCGTCTTCAACATCGTGGAGCCAGAGACGGGAAGACGCTTCCGTAGCCAGCCGCTCGTCGTCAAGGGGAACCAGGAAGGAAAAGTCTTCGATTTCGGCGGGCGCACGTACACGATCAAGAAGGGCCAGGCGCTCAAGTGGTCACAAGAAACGATCAACGAGCGGCTCGCGAGGAACCCGCGGCTCATCTACTGGACCGGCGGGGGCGAGCCACGGTACAAGACCTACCTCGATGAAAGCAAGGGCATCAAGCTCACGTCGCTATGGGACGACATCAAGCTCGTCACGTCGACGTCATCCGAGAGGCTTGATTACCCGACGCAGAAGCCCCAGCGATTCCTCGAGCGGATCATCTCCGTGTCGTCTAAGCCCGGTGATGTCGTGCTCGACGCGTTTTCCGGCTCGGGCACGACGCTGGTGGCCGCCAAGGCGCTTGGCCGTGGCTTCGTGGGCATCGATGCATCTGCGACCGCGTGCCGCCTGGCTGCATCGCGCCTTGGCCTTCCTGTTGATGCCATCATCGGCCACCCGTCGACGCACGACGATTTCACGAGGCTCCCCAGCTTCGAGTTCCGCAACTGGGTCGCGTGGAAGCTCAATGCCGCCCAGAAACACGACCTGGCAGCGGCGGGCATCGACGTGATCTGCCGCAACACGAGGATCCCGGTCGTGATAAAAAATTCGGGCGAGCTCGTGGAAAAAGACCTCGAGCTGCTCGTTTCCGTCCTGGAAGCCCGCCAAGCGCGAGATGCGCAAAAAGGGGCTTGCGTCGCGACTAGCTTCGGACAAGATATCGATGCTTACATTGCCCGCTTGAAATCGGAGAAGCAGATCACGATTTATAAATACGGTATAGACGACCTTCTGGCGGATAAGCACGTGGAGGACGGCATCACTGTCTTGAACCGGTTGTTCTGACACTCACGCGGGCCAGAGCGGGAACCCGTGCATCTCGACCATATCCTCGTGGAGCATGAGCAGGCCGGGTTCCATCGCGTAGTGCGCCCATACGCACCTTGCATCGGGGAACCGCGCGTTCACCGCCGCGAGGTACGCCTGGTTGTCGTCGATGAAGACGAGTTGCGACGGTGCGATGTCCGGGTCATCGCTCGCTGCCTTGCGGAGAATATGCGCGATCTTGTCGGCCTTGTCCTCTCGGTCGAAGGCAGACAGGTCGAAATCGAAATAATGCTCGATGCCGAATGCCCTCGTGAACAGCCGCACCTGGTATTCAGGCCCCATCGTGGCCAACGCGAGCCGGTACCCTTGCGATCGCAGCTTTCCGAGTACTTCCTTCGCGTTGGGCACGATCTCCTGCGCGTGGCCGTCCCCGTCGGAAACCAGGCGATCGTCGACTCGCTGGAACCTGCCGGCGGCCCGCGGGTCGTCGACCCCGTGCCAGAGCGTGTCGTCCACGTCAAACACGACGATCTTGACCTTGCCCGCGTCCATAATAGGAGGTAAAATGGTAAAACGAATTTTAATCCTCGGAACACAATGATTCCTATAAGGAATTTGAACCGTCAACCGTGATCGGATCGCATGTCCTACGACAGCAAGTTCGCGTGCGGGAAAAAAGACTGCAAGGGTAGCTTGATCCCGTACAAGACTATCGATAGCAAGAAGGAGAACATCATCAAGGCCTTCGCAAAGTGCCCTGAATGCAAAAAAGCCTACGAGATCTTGCTTCCGAAGATCGATGCGGCGAATTGG
Organism: Candidatus Sigynarchaeum calidifontis; assembly: GCA_030587475.1. Classification (GTDB taxonomy): domain Archaea; phylum Asgardarchaeota; class Lokiarchaeia; order Sigyniarchaeales; family Sigyniarchaeaceae; genus Sigyniarchaeum; species Sigyniarchaeum tengchongense. The sequence goes on along the minus strand of JAUQYZ010000313.1, from coordinate 9,699 downwards.
AAGTCCTTTTTCCAAGCCTTGTTCGTCAAGTGCACGGAATGCGGGTATCCATCCCTCAAGACGGTCAAGCGGATCGGGGACGCCAAGACGGGCTACAAGATAAAATTATCTTGTTTGGAATGCGGCAAGGACAACGAACGATACGTCGATGGTTCTTTGTTCGATCTCGTGGAAGACTGCCTCCCATCTGCTGGAAGGACGCTGGTACTATGCCCGACGTGCGCGGATCATATCGCGGACGAACGGGAGCAGCATTGCCCCAAGTGTGGCAGGGAACTCTACTGCGAAAAATGCCACGCCGTGCTCACGAACGCCAAGTTTTGCCCTTCTTGCGGGGATCCGGTGAAACAAGGGGACGCCAGCAAGAGCCTTTCTGTTGTTTCCAAGGCAAATATGATTTCATGCCCCACTTGCGGCTCGTCAATGCAACCCAGAGCCCGGTTCTGCAATGAATGCGGTCAAGAGGTCATCTGCGGTAAATGCGGCAACAAGGTACCTCCGGGCGCCGTGTTTTGCAACTCTTGTGGCGAGGCAATCAAGGCGGGAAGGCCACAAGGCGTGAGGAGAAGATGATAGGGATTCAAGTGCAAACGCAGCTTTTTAAAGAGATGAAAAAACGATGAGCGATTACTGGGAAAAGCAATTCGCGTGCGGCAATAAAAAATGCAATGGAATCCTCATACCACTCGAGCTGAACGAGAACAAGAAGGAAAACAAGGTAAAAGCTCTGGGAAGGTGTCCCATCTGCAAAAAAACCTACCAGTTTAGCTTGCCCGCGGATAAAGAGACGGTAACGAACTGGATCGGCGTCGTGTTCGATCACATGTTCTTATGCACCAGTTGCGGCAACGCTTCGCTGAAAACGAGGAGAATAGATGGTCATCCGAGTAGCGGATACACGATCTCGGTTTGGTGCACCCGGTGCAACGACGTGAGCGAAAGAAAGATCGACGGCACGTTTTTCCATTATTTGGGCCCGAAAGTGCTCGAGGTCACGCAGAAAGAAACCAGGAATTTCTGTCCAAACTGCGGCGCCACCATGCCATTGGGCTCGGCGTTTTGCGCCAAGTGTGGTTCCCGGATCAAGAAATAATCGCCTCGAGCTCTTTTCCCCCTTTTTCTTGTCATCGCCATTCCAGCGCCGGCATTCCTTTCATGACCTCATCGTGCCAGGTACGCGGGATAGGTTTATTTGCTCGAAAAACGCAGTCTAAAAAAGGTACCAGTCGCTAGTCACGATATCCAGCCAGGTGATGTGCATAGTGGTTGACATCCAGGATGACCTCGAGTCCGGGATTTCCGCGATCGAGCAAAAAAAGTGGGACGAGGCAATCCAGGCCTTGAAAAAGGTCACGGACGCGAATCCCAACCACCATCTCGCCTGGTACAATATGGCAATCGCCCTCGGCATGAAGGGAAAGGATCGGCTCGATGAGGCAATCGCTGCTTGCGAAAGAGCGGTTTCGCTCAAGCCAGATCTTTACAAGGGGTGGACAAACCTCGGTTGGTTCTGGATAGTCAAGGACAACGCCGAAAAGGCGATCGAGGCGTGTAGCAAGGCTACAGAGTTGAGGCCCGACTATAATCTTGCGTGGATCAATCTCGGTGTCGCATTACGAGTCGCAGGCAACCTTGACGGGGCTATAGAGGCTTTCAACAAGGCGATCACCTTGAAGGGCGTCGATCACGAGGCGTGGGCAAACCTTGCTCTCGTGTTTTCGAGGAAAAACAACGTGGCCGCGGCGCTCGACGCGCGGCAGAAAGCGATCAATATCCTCGCGCCCGACGAGCACGCAGCGTCCTACACCATGATCATCAAGATAAAGCCAGGCGATCCTGATACCGTGGTACTCCTCGGCATCGCAAACGAGTCCAAGCATAATTTTGACGATGCGCTTGCCTTGTACAAGATTGCCCTGGAAAAACAGCCGGGCTTCTCCCTAGCGCTCTTCGGTGTGGCGATGATCGCCGAGGCCAAGGAATTGCTCGACGAAGCGATAGACCACTACAAGCAGCTCGCCGAGTTGAACCTGGACGTCCCGGAATTTCGACAGCGCCTCGAAGCCCTGGCCAAGCGCAAGTTCTTGCAAGGGATGGGGGACGTGTTTCCTGCAGGGGAAAAATATGCGTTCCTCGCTTGCACTGGCGTGTCGATGTATCCCCCGAGCAACATTCCGCCTATACGCGACATCACGAAAATATTACTCGAGCATTGCGTGCCGGCGGACGAGGTGAACAATGTCTTCTCGCTCGAGGGAATGAACAGGGGCAACATCTTCAAGCAATACATAACCGTGCTGGATCCAGACTTGAGCTTTACACATTTTTTCGGGCTACCGGCCGTCCCGAATTCGATGCACTCGTTCCTCGCTCGTGCTGCAAAGGCAGGCCATACAGTCATCACGACGAACCACGACTCGCTGATCGAGCGTTCCATGATATTGCTTCATGGCCAGGAGACTAAAGGTGCTTGCAAGATCATCATCACGAAGAAGGATTACGAAGCTTGCTCGGATCCGGACGCCTTGAAAAGCAAGACGGTGCTCGTCAAGCTATACGGCTCCCAGGAAAACGTGATAACGTCTGAAAGTACCGCGGAGAGCATGCTACCTGGACCAGAACTCAAGGCTGGCGAGGGCATCGAGCCCTACAAGCGCACGCTGCTGCAATCGATGACTGCCGGCAGGATCCTCGTCGTGATAGGGCATGCAGACAACATTGACTTCCCCCTCATGCCCGTTCTCAAGGAACTCACGGGAATCAAGTCGCTAGTCTGGATACAAAGCGAGCAAGACGACCCATCGAAGAACAACGTGACTTTCGAGCAGTTCAAGGCATCGAGCAAGGTGCCTGCTAGCATCGTGAAGGCGAGTGCCATTGAACTGGCGGAGGGTGGCGTTTGGGCGGGGATCGCCGGGGAGGCACCCCCCTCCAAGCCGGCCGGAATGAAACCCCCACCGCGGCCGGAGTTCAAGGCATGGCTGACCAGCATCGTCAAGCCCCTCGACGACGTGTACAAGTACGCGCTAGTCACGAGCATTTTCAGCGACAAGAACCAGCAAGAAAGGATGCTTGCGAATGCCAAGAAAGGCATCGAGCTTGCTCAAGCAAGCCAGAACGTCGTGGCGCTGGCCATCTTCTCGAACCATCTCGGCCAGTTCTACGATGGCAAGAAGGAATACGATACGGCATTGAAACATTACAAGGACACGATCACCTACGCAGACCAGCTCGGTGCCGTGCAAGAGAAAGCAACTGCTCTCGCAGGCATCGGAAAGATCCAGCTGGCAATGGGTGACGAGGATGCTGCCCTGAAAGCCTTGTCCGATGCACTCCCGCTCGCCGAGGAAATCGGCGATATGCAAACTAAGGCCAAGTGCTTGAGCAACATCAGCACGATCTATGAGTCGCGGGGGAAGCATGAAGAGGCACTCAAGACATTAGAGGAGGCAGTTGCCATCGCGGACAAGGCGGGCGACCTCGATGCCAAGATGAAACGGCTCAACAACCTGGGACTGATCTACGACAACATGGGATTCAAGAACAAGGCATTGCAGAAATACCTGGACGCCATGAAGATCGCGGAGGAGCTCGGGAACCAGGTCATCAAGGCCAAGGTGTTGAACAACATCGGGGCGACCTACAAGGCGAAAGGTGACGACGACCAGGCCCTCAAGAACTTCACCGACGCCCTGGCAATCGATGGCAAGCTCGGCAACAAGGCGGACATGGCTTCCGAGCTCCTGGCGATCGGCATGATCTGGCAAAAACGAAACGATAACAAGAAAGCACTTGCATTTATCGAACGCGCGGCGAAATTATTCGAGGAATGCGGGATGAAAGAAGACCTTGGTTCCGCCAACAAGGTGCTCGAGTTCTTGAAGAATCCCAAAGCGTGAGTGATCGCGAGATGGCTATGATCTTCGACAAGATCAAGAAGGGCCTCGACACTTACCACGTCGTCTTGCGCCCGGACAAGGACGAGCCCGGCTGGTGGGCCGGGGCGCCCTCGGTCACGCGAGGCATGGACGGGACATTCTACCTCGCCGCGCGCATGCGGGACACGAAATCCCCGAGGGGCCGGCGCGGCTACGAGATCCGCATTCTCGAGAGCACTGACGGCATCTTGTTCACGAAGATCGCCAGTCTTTCACGCGACGAAGCGGGCTTGCCAGGGTTCGAGCGCCCCGCGATCTTGCGCGACGACCAGACCGGGAAATTCAAGCTGTACTGCTGCGGGGAAATGGCCGACGGGTGGGGGATTTGCAAGCTCGCCGACGTCGAGCACCCCTCGAAGTTCGATGCGAGGACGATAAAGCCCGTGCTCACGGCGCGGAAACCCAGACTGAACGAGAAGGGTGCACAAGACCACCACGGCACGTTCGGCACCCAGTACAAGGACCCGTTCATTATCATCATCGAAAACACGTTCCACATGTTCGTTATCGGCTTTGATCGAATCGAACGTGCATATCATTTCACGAGCGACGACGGGGATCACTGGACACCATCACCGGCCACCCCTATCCTCGAAAACACAGGCTGGCACAACTGCTTCACGAGGCCCGCGTGCCTCCTCCCCCTCGGCCTCGGGTATCAACTCGTCTACGAGGGATCGTCGATCGACGATTCCTGGTACGATCCAGGTTACAATATAGCCACGGGGCTGTCATATTCCCTCGATCTCACCATGTTCTCAGACTTGACCCCGCAAAAGCCGTTTATAGTGTCGTCAACGCCTGGCAAGTACCAGACATGGCGATACTCGCACTGGCTGCACGTGGATGGCGCGATTTACGTTTACTTCGAGGCAGCATGCCCCGACGACACGAACGAGCTACGCGTCTCGGTGCTCAAGTGGAACGTATTGCATCCGTAATGCCAATGAAAAAAAAAGATTTTAAGCCTTCTGGTGGAACTGGGGCAAGTAATCCTTCTGGAGCTTGAGCATCTCGTCGAGCAAGTTGCGGGCGACTTGGGGGCTCGGCACGGTCGGGTCGACGGACAGCGCTTGCACGGCCGTGTTGTAATCGCCCGTGATGGCGGCTTCGACGACCAGGTCCTGGATGGCGGCTTGCTGCTGGAGCAAGTTCGCGATGCCGCGGGGCAATTCACCGACCGTGTCGAGCCTTGGGCCATTCTTGTCGACGTGGCCGGGCGCCTCGACCGTGCAATCGGGTGGCATGTTCGTGATGCACCCGTCGTTCATCATATTGAGCGCGATGAATGCATCTTTGGTATCATGTTCCATGGCGATCATGATGGGGATCGCCTTCTCGCCGGTACTGTGCACCCACCAGAAGTTATCTTCCACGCCCTTTATCGACTTTGCCAAGCGCTGCTTGTAGGGCTCGTTCGATCCCTTGAAACCATACTTCACGTAGGGACAATAGTGCTTTGCGAAGTGCAGGTACTCGCCCGGATGGCTCTCGTCCGGATACGTCGTACATGGGGTCGAGGGCGCGGATGCCGGGATCGAAATCCGTGACGAGCAGCTGCAACTTGAGCCCGCGCAGGTCGAGCTGGGCCGGGGACAGCGCGCGCTCGAGTTCCTCGACGATGTAGGGATCCTCCGGGTGGATTGTGCCGAAACAGAGCGATGCCGGATGGGCGATGCCGAATTCGTGCGTCCACGTATTCATGTCGCGCGAGATCCCTGGCTTGTGCGCGTAGTTCAAGATTGTGTATCGCATCGCCCCGCGAGCCTTCAGGAACGGGTCTATCTCCCCCGCGTGGAGCTTGTAATTGATAGGCCAATAATTTTTAATAAAATATGCCCAGATCGCATCGAACATGCGATCCGGGAACCCGTGCACGTGTGCATCGATGAATTTCGTCATTTTCCGATCGCCATACCCGTCGGATCGAGTTCCCTGAGCAGGGCGACGTCTTGCTTCGTGGGCGGGGGCGTCTGGGGCACCTTGTCCGGGATGATGAGCTTGAAACTCGTGTTGGCGACGATTTGCTCGATCGTGACTCCCGGGTGCGTCGATTCCAGTTTCATCATCTTGGTCTTCTCGTCGAAGCCGTAGACACCCAGCTGGGAGATGACCTTGATCGGCCCGCTGCCAGCGGGAAGGCCGGCGCGCTCACGCGCGCCGGGGCCGTCCAGGTATCCCGGCGTCGTGATGAACGTCACCTTGTCGACGAAATTTTGTGCTTCTTGCCGCATGATGATGATCGTGTGCCGGCAGTTGGAACCGACGTCGTTCGCCCCACCCGACCCGGGAAGTCGCACCTTGGGACGGTCCCATGTCCCCCCGATGTAGGTCGTGTTGAGGTTCCCGAACTTGTCGATCTGCGCGCCGCCGAGGAACCCGTAGTCCAACCAACCCGCTTGGGCAAAAGACATGTTGTCGTGCATGGAGCTGGCTGCTATCGCCCGGTACGTCGTGCGCGAGTCGCCCACGGAAATCGGCAGCATGCGCATCTGCGGGCCAACCGCGCCGGCCTCGAAGATGATGAGGAGGTTCGGCGCGTGGGTTCGTTGCGCATACATGGAGGCGATCATCGGCAGACCCGTGCCGACAAAGACGGACTTGTTATTCTCGAGCACGCGTGCGGCTGCGACGGCCATGAGATGGGTCTGCGTGTAATGGGGCTTTTCGGTCTTGGACACGTCAATGCACCCTCATTTCTTCTTATCGAGCCACGGCGCTTTCAATTCCGCCTTGTAATGCTCGACATCGTACAAGTACTTCATCTTGGCTTCTCCACCGATCAGCTTGATGTATTCTTCGAAGTTAGCCGTGCCGTGCACGTATTTATCGATCCATTTTTCCGTTCCTTCATCGGTCTTGGACATGATGAGCCATTCGCCGATGATCTCCTCGTCGAAATAATACTTGTCCGGCATAAGCGTGGGATGAGCGCCATACTTCACCTCGACCACGGCATCGACGATGAACCCCGGGATCTTCGTCTGGTCTGGATCCTTGCGGATCTCCTCGTTATCGATGATCTCCTCCGTCGTGATGATCAAGCGCCTTGCTGCTCGGGCAAGCTCGAAGTCCTCGATCAAGATGCCGTCGATCTGGCAATTGCCGAACTTGTCGCAGCGTGGCACGTGGACGAACACCACGTCGGGGTTGCACGAGGGTAACAAGCAGATGGGCTTGCCCGTGAAGGGATCCTCGACGATCTTCGCGGATGACTTGCGGAACGTGTCGGAACCTTGCATCATGCGGCACGGGACGAACGGCACGCCCATCATGCCCCCCAGGTAGCGCCATTGGAACCCACCATTGCTGATCTCGGACACGACCTTGACGCGGCCGGACTCCACGGCCCGGCGGCCGCACGACGACAGGCCGCGGAGCTCGTGCCCGAACGAGTATGCCACCTCCACCTTGCCCACGCACCCGCCCCCGATCAGCACGTCCATGTCGTGCACGGCAGTTTTGCCCAGAACCGTGAGGTTTTTCTTTTTCTGGCGGATCATCTCGTAAATGCCCGCAAAACTGACGCGGATGTGCCCGAAACCGCCCATGCCAAGGACGTCCCCGTCCTTGACGAACTTGGAAACCGCTTCATCGATGGACATACGCTTGTCCACCAGCGCGGGAGACTTGTTTTTCCGGATCCATTCGCGATTCTCATCGGGGTCATGCCACCCGACAAGCTCGCCTTCACCTTGGTCAATGACTTTCATTTTCACTACCTGTTATCCAATAAGAATGAGGTGGAAAAGAATTAGACGTACTTGAACAGCTGCCGGCTCTCCGAGTCCTCGAGCACGTAATTCGAGCCCCCTCCATGAATCATACAGTATGCATCCAAGAAACCAATAGGAACGGAATACTGCCGGATGAATCCACGACCACCCATCGTGCGGAAGCAGTGGATGGACGACTCGAAGGCGAGCTCGGTGGTCGCGATCTTTAGCCCCATCGCCTGGCGCGCGAGCTGCTTGGACATGGTATCTTGCCGTGCATCGAGGATGCGCCCGTAGTTGATCGTCGAATCCGTGAGGAGATGCAACTGGCGTACCATCTCGTTGATGGGCATACGGACGATCTGGTACTCGTGGAGCTTGTGCTCGAACTGCTTGCGCTGGATGGCATAGGAATGCGAGTATAGCAGCTTCTTGGCCGCATCGCCCAGTGCCTCTGCCGAGATCACGAGGCGCTCCTCGGTCAGCTGGTGGAACGCGATGTCCAGGCCGTTACCTTCGAGCATGTTCTCGCGCGGGACGCGCACGTTCTTGAATTCCAGCCTCGATACGAACGCGTCCTCCATCCCGTACGTCCGCAGCCGCGTCGCCTTGAAATTCTCGAGGGTCTGGTTCTTGGTATCGACGATGACTGCGCCCAGCGTGCCGTTGTCCAGCCGCCCGTACACGAGTATGTACTGGGCAAGGGGGCCGTTCGTGATGAATATCTTCTTGCCCTCGAGAACGACCTCGTCCATCTCGTCCTTGATGCGCAGCTGCATGCGGGCGATGTCCGAGCCGGCTTCGAATTCTGTCATGGCCGATGCGGCGATCGCACCATCCCGGGCCACGGGGAGCAAGAATTTCTCGCGCTGGTATTTATTTGCCTTGTAGTCGACGGGATTGCAAAAAAGCGTGCCGCCAGCGAGACGACCCATCTCTATCGACCAGTTGCCGCCGACGTACTTCTCGCTCCTTTCGGACCAGCGGCCACCGCAGAGGGCGAAAGCAATGAGCACGTTCCGCATCAGCCGGCCGACGTTGTACTTGTCCTTGTCCAGCACGACGGAATAATATCCCTTGTCGGCCAGTTTCTTCATGATCTTGACGATGACTTCGGCCTTCTGCTTTTCCGTTGATTCTTCCAGAATGTAATTCAGCTCCTCGAGCTTCTTGATATCTGCGTCCAGGTCTTTCTCGAGAAAGTTGTAAAACTTGGCAACGAACTCGATTTCGTCCGCCGTGAGAAGCGGGTTGGCGAGGAGATCGCACTCTGGAAGATTCTTTTCGATCTTGATCGGTGAGAACTCATTAAATCTGATATCAACCATGATGGTTGATACGGACGCAGTCATCGTGCTGGAACCTGGAACCTGGACTGCAACCACGCCAAGACAGAATGGGTCGAGCTCAAACCCGTTGCCACTGTCCACACGTATACCATCGCGGGCTGGTCGGGCCGCTCATCATTGAAGAAACTGCCATTTATCCTCGCGTATGGCATCATCGACGGTTGCAAGACCGCGGTTGCCAACGAGCTGCACGGCATCGAACCTTGGGACGCGGATTTCAACATGCCACTCAAGGTCGTCTTCAAGCCGAAGGCGGAACGCGTGGGTGCCATCACGGACTGGCACTTCGAGCCTGCCGATGGCTGGAAGCCCAGCCCGATGAATCCCACGAAGGAACGCATGAAAAAACTGACCTTGCCGGTCTATGACTGGGTCAAGACGATGAAGGAATGACCGTTCTCGCTTTTTTTCGCCCCTTTTTCTCCTCTTTTTAGCTGGCTCGCCATTGTTAGCGATTACCTAATATGTCGCATTTTTCGACCATCTAAAATGTCGCCTTTTGTCGCCGGTTTCCCTTCCAAGTGGGATGATGCCGGTGACATGAAATGAAAAAAATGAAGATGCGTGATTATTTCACGCGTTTCTCATCGATCAGTACGGTTTACCTTCATCAACAGCAAATTGAACGAGTATGCGGTCTCCTTCGAAGACTTGCATCTCTTTATCGTCCTTGGTGACAAGCACGTGCACGATCTT
>JAUQYZ010000280.1 GCA_030587475.1 Candidatus Sigynarchaeum calidifontis | reverse complement strand
TTAATCCTATAATGGTTGAATCAGAAGGGCACCTAACTCGCCCTTGAATGACTTGGTCACGTGTTCTCCCGTTCTGGGTGTTGGGAATCCGCGTAAATGCGTTCACTATTTAAATGGTCGGGTCACCTTTTAAGCACTCGATCTCGATTATCGATTACATGTTCGAGCCGGTGAGACAATAGGAATTGATCGAGCAATTCCAGCACCGGTTCTTGTTCTTGATTCGTCGCGGGATCTCTGGCAAGTTTTTCATCGATCGCATCGAGTTCAAGAGCCGATGTAACTGGCGTTTATGGTAGAGTTGGATGGCTATCGCGTATTTCTTCTTCGATCCGGCATATATCAGCTCGCCCGTGGCCACGCACGTCCCGTATCGCTCCTCGAGCATGACGGCATAGCAAACGAGCTGCATGATGTCGTTATAGATGGGAGTGCCGAATTTATCCTTCGATTTCTTGACTTCGACAGGAATGTAGGCATTCTCACCCGTGCGGATGAAATCGACCCTCCCTCTCAGTTTCCAACCGTGTGAAATGATGAAGACCTCGCTCCGCTTCTCGATAGTGGCTTCTCGTCGTCGCTCGTGGACATGGCGCCCGATATCGACGTGATCGTTTCGGATGAACATGCCTAAGATTTGCTGATAATACCATCTTCGCGGGCAATACGAGAACGTGTTGACGAGCCATGGCTCGATGTAAGTGGAGATGTCTATGCTCGTGAGGGTCTCACCAGTTGTTGAAATCTATGGGAACATAATCGGCGTCTTCATTCGTGAGGTATTTGATTAACTTGTAACATTGCAACTTGATCTGCTCTTGCATCGAAACGGGTCGCTGGAGGGAAGGGTAATCCACGAGCCGACTCGACCGCTTCTTGAACTCGCCGATCCACTTCGTCCGCCCTTCCTTGCTCAAGTAGCATTTGAATTCGTCCTTGTCAAAATGGCCTACATTTATGATGCGCTGGTGGTCGCAAACGATGATGAGGTCATCCACGAGGGCGGGCCGGAACATCTCGGCGATGTCAAGGGCCAAGGAATTGCGCGGCCCGGCAACGTCGTGGAGGAATCCGGCGCAGGGGTCGAGCGAAGACTTGTAGACTTCGGCGTTCACCATGTTGTAGAGCAAGACGTTCCCGTAGCTTAGCAAGGCGTTGCTCTCGTCCTCGGGGGGATGCCGGGATCGATGATGGAAGGGCAAGTATTTCAGCATCGAGCCGAAGCAATCGAAGAATTCCTTCATCGCAACACCTTCATGACCCCGGAGTTCGTTGAGATCGCGTGCTTCACCTGCTGCTCGGACGTGGCTTTCCATGCGTTCTAGTATCATCGATGCATCATTGCTCGTGAATCGTGTTCGCACGAGGCGGATCCTCTCGCGTATGGTTTTCTGCACGATTCGAATGGCCACACGCAATCGTCGCTCGGGATCCGATATGACGGCGTACTGGTGCAATCGCGTTGATGGGTTCGTCCCGCTCGCGGGGATGAACATCCCCACGGGATTACCAAGGTACGTGTTGAAGAAACACGGGATCCCGAGGTCCTCACAGAGTTCCAACACAGGCATGGTGACCGATACATTCCCGTAGAACTCGATGCTCGAGAGGCGATGGATGGGTATCGATCGCTTGGCAAGCACGTCAGGATGCTCGGGATCCGGGTAACTACACACGATGCAGTCGTGATCCCGCCTGATCTCAGCTTTATTGGTAGTAACATAAAGAATTTCTTTCATGTCATCACCCGATTATAAAATCGTCCACCCATGTTTCGATGCCTATGGTTTCAACGGCAAGAAGGTTTTGCTTCGTGAGCGGGTAGATCATTACAGAATCTTCATTTTGATCGATGATATCTTTCAAGCCATCTCGCACGATAGTGATCTGCGAAGCCGTTAGCTCGCCTTGAAACACCGATTTCTGCATCCGCCGGAGGTACCCTTCCAGGAACTTCGATACCTTGGCTAACCGCTTGGGATTTGCGATATCATATGCGATGAGGTAATAATCGAACAAGATCAATCGTCCTCCGATGTCGTCGTCGAATTCACGTACCAGTTCCGCTCCTTGAGGGTACCTTCCAAGAGAAAGGCGCTCAAGTCGACCCCGATGATTCCGATGAACCGCTTTAAAGATGCGCCGTGGAGGTTTTTCACGGGGAGGTCGATGATGAACGGGGCGGTCTTGTCGTACAAGGGGAGCCGGAGCTTCGCTTCCATCGCGAACGCGAAAGAAGCGGCGGTGACCCGGTCGGAATGCAGTTGCAAGCCGAAGAAGACCGCGTGCTTGTCCCCCTTGATCAAGGGATTCACGCAGCTGTTGATCACGCTTTGCACCACCGGATCGTCGGACACGAGACGCAAGCCGTGCCAGCCATCGATGACGACGGGATATTCTATGCCCTTGAGAGAGATCTCGTCTTGGACAGCGCTCCTGCCACTCACCCGGTACGTGAACGAAAGATTACCGTTCGGCTTGATCACGTTCTCGTAGAAGGGGCGAAAAGGCGCGGTGAAATAGGCGTTCTTTCCCTTCTCCCCCGGCGGCGTGTATCCCGTGATCGCGATCACCGCGACCCGGTCGGGAAGGTAGCGCCCTTGCTCCTTGATGGTCTGGTACCACGGGTCGCCGGCACGTGCACGCGCCTTCTCGATGATCTTGCACCCCTCTGGTCGAATGATTCCATGGCGGAGTATCGTCTCCACGCCGTAGACCTTGCACGCGCCGGTCCGGACATCGTGGACGATCACGTCCATGAGCGAGGCTGGCCTGAATTGCATGAATATCCAATCGAGGAAATCCCTCGTGCCCTCGTCCCTTGCTTGCATGCGCATCGCCGTCCGCCGCGCGGCGACATGGGACACGTCACGCTTGTAGAGCGCCTGGAAGACGCTTTTCGCCGCTTGCCGCATCTCCATCTTCCACTTGTCGTCGATCATCTGCGGCGCATAGGCATCATCGAGCAACCCGCCGGACAAGTCATCGAGGACGTTCAAGAACTCGATGGGGGCGTACCCACGGCGGAACTCGTCATATCTCAAGAACCAATCGTATATCGGATGCCCGCCGCTCCCGTGATGCAGGAAGTCGTGTAATTCCCGCCGCGAGACTTCCGCGGTGCCGAACCTCGCGCTCAAGGCCGCGGCGACACGTGCAGGCAGCATCACGTAGCACGTGCAATCGCGTGCACGGGCCCCGCGAAGCCGCCCGAGGCGTTGCTCGAACAGCGCTGGTGTCGGGGCGGACATGACGAGCACGTCCGCGTCGAAATCGATGCCGAGATCGATGGTACGGTTGCCGATCACGACGGGCTTCTGCCGTTCCCGCATCCGGTCTGCATCCGTCACCGCTCCGAGGCCATGTATCTCGCCAACTTGCTCGTCGGTCAAGCCACAGCGCGTTTTCAAGATCCCGGCAACGTCCATGCAATCTTTCACCGAATCCCCGATGAATACTACCTTGCGACCCGAGGTAACACAATCTCGTATCGCTTTTTCCGAGGCATCGTCGAAAAACGCGGCGAGATGCACGGAGCCCCGGAAGGACTGTGCGGTGGAAGCAATGATCTCGACCTCGGGCAGGATCTGCCTCGATGCCGGGGACCTTTCTACCTCGGGCTCCAGAAACTCGTCGTGGATCGTGATCCCGGCGGAGCGAAGCCTGGCGACCATGTCATCGTCGGGCGTCGCGCTGGCAAGGATCACGCAAGCGTTACCACGCTTCTGGAATGCCGGATGGCAGAGCAAGACGATCATCCACTCGATCTCGCATCGCTGCTTCACGTCGTAGGAGTCGAACTCGTCGAAGAAATACACGTCGGGTATTCGCGTCGCCACGGCCGCTTTCACGCCATCCGCGGTGACCGACCGGAACTTGTGGTACCAGCCCGCGTACCGCGAATCCCGTGACAAGGCATAGCTGATAGCATAATAGAAGGAGTCTATCGTCGTGAAGATCGCGCGTGCTTCGCTATAGAGATCGACGATCGCATCGGCTTTTTTGTATTTTTCTCGGGCGGCGGACGGCAAGTCGCGCCGCTTTTCCTCCAGGAGGAGCACCATCTCCTCGTCGTTGATCTTCCGCGCCGGATTCGACGAGAAGGGGACCGCGTCGAACGGCGAGCCGTCTATCTTGTATTCCATGAACTTGCTGTATTGCTCCCTGACGAGTTCCTTGGTCGGGTACATGAAGACAGACCGGAAGCCGAAAAGCAAGGAGCCACTATATCCTGCGAGGGACTTGCCAGAACCCGTCGGGTTACGCAAGATGATGAGCCCGTTCCCGCGTTCGGGGTCGGTCACGATCTCCTTGATCTTCCGCGCGACGCTGACCTGGTACTGGAACGGGCTCACCGATGCTTGCCCCGGCCGCGATACCTTGTTGAACAGCTCGACGATGGGCTTGTCATCGGGCGCGCATCCATTGGCCGCCACGAGATTGTACTCGATGCTTTTTACTTTCATGGAATTCACGAGATAAGAAAATATCAAGGGGACGATGAATTCAGCTCGTCGATCGCAGTGAAGAGCCGGTAGAACACGCCCAGCGATTTTTTCTTCGATTTGTCCAGGTATCGCCAGCACCAGTCGATCATCTTCAAGGGTGAAGTGATGTATTGCCCGATGACCGATGGAATCGTGTTGTCCTTTGCCTCATCAGGGCGGATGGCCATCGCGTTGATGTACAAGAGCAACGCTGTCTTGACAAACTTCTTGACGAGGTCGCCGCCACTGAGCTCGATCTCGCTCCCTAACACGCGCTCCACGAGCGCAGGGGGAGAATCGAGGGTGATCAAGGCATTGGATCCCACGAGGGGGATGTTTCCATAATCTTGCGTGACGGTCACGCGGGAGCCCGTCACGATAGCGACGAGCAGGGCCATATAGCTCGCGACGAACCACATCGCCGTCGGGTTCGTGTCATCGTCAATGAACTTAAACGGGAGAACGAACCCGTTCATCTGCATATACCGGGATCCGATTATCCGCTGCCGCTCGGATTCGATGTCGATCCCCTCGATCGTCCCTTGATCTTCAGCGAGCTTGTTCATGCTACATGACCGCTCCACGGCACCAGCGAGCAATTCGTGCATGGTCCGGATCTTGCCTTCTCTCGATGCAGCGTAAACAAGATCCTTGACGATTCTGCTAACAATGAACGTGTAGATAGAGAGCTCGTTCTCCAGCACGACCGGCAATTCGTCTTCAGATGCTTTTTTTACCTTGCTGTACGATTTCTTGCTCAGCGAGAACAAGCCAGCAATGTAGGGAAGAATCCACGGCTCGTGATCCCTCGTGAACACGTGATTGGGGGTCACTGTAAGGTAGAACACCTTGTCCGCGTTCGTATCCGAGACCCAGGGGTACTTCTTGTTTCGTATCGTCATCTTCAAGAAACATCGGAAGCACATCTTCTTCACGGTGCTCGCGCTGATTGTTTTGCCGCTCGGAATCCTATCCGAATGGATCTGGAGAGGCATCTTCACCTTGTCCGGGTTCACGGGCTCGAGCAATTGTGTCGAGCAGCATAAGAAGCATTTCGCGTCGAACTTTCCCGGCGCATTTTCAAGGGCCTTTATGTACCCAGAAAATCCAAAATCCTCGTCAATTACGGGGGCCGGCCTGTGATTGATCCCTATCTCGGCTCGAACGATGGTGGCTATCTTTTGAGTCATCACGTCCGCCGTCTTGGCTTCGAATGCGGGCTTGTTGGCGCGCTCCAGGACGGTACAAATGAAATTGTACAAAGCCTCTATATATTCCTCCACAGATATGCCGGCACTATAAACCTTGTCCTGGATTACCCGTGCCAGGGGAATGAAGTGGTAAGGAGTCGAAACCGGATTCCGGTTCCCACTTGCATCGAGGTTTTGTAGAACACCCATCAAGCCGGACAAGTCGGTACCGGCAAGGAGTAAGGAAATGGCGGCATCCTTCTCCGCGTAGCTCTTCTTGTCGTACCCTGGCAAGTAACCGAATTCCCTACATAAGACCTCCACGGCGGTGAGGAACAAGAACGTGATGTTCGTGTACAAGTCGAACCTCGCAGACGAAAAGGCTTTTCCCCAACTTGCATTTTCTTCACCCATCGCCGCTATATCTTTCAATAGATCAGCGTGTTTCTTCTCTAAATCTACCTTGGGGAATGACCGGGCGAGTAACGTGAGACACTTCCTCAGGCCAGCCTTTTCCGTGAATTTCTTTGTCTTGATCTTCACCATATTCTTCTGGATACCGAATTGAACCACGTCATCGGACAAATACGCCTCGATCTGCTCAACAATACCACTGTAAATCGAGTCCGAGTCGATGCTCTTTTCCTCCGGCGAATAATATAACGTCCCGTCGGGGAAGTACAGCATGGGCTCCCATCCGGAGCGGTGCATCTCCGACTCTGCGAATTTATGGAATATAGCGACCAAATCCCCGTCGAACACGCCTGTCTCGTGATACGCGAAGTGCCAGGCCAAGTCCTTGCATCCGGGAACCTTGGCCTGAATACTCTTCAATGTTTCTTCAATCGAACGCTTCGCTTCTTCGATGCCGCCCGCGGAAGCTACGCGATCTCCCAGGAGTAACAGATGGTAGGCGATGTCCTTGTCATACAGCACCGAGGTAGGCTTCTCGTACAAGCTCGTCGTGACATTGCTCTGCACGGGATGGTGGTGGTCGATTGCGACGGAGACCCGCTCGTGAAGGAGCTTCGCTGGAAGAATATCCTCGACAAAACCATATTGTCGAAGGAGCTTCTCGTAGTCTTCTCGCGCGATCACGTGACCGAACGTGGCACGTGTCTCCGGATTCTTTTCCATCTTGTGCATATCATGCCCGGTGAGGCTCGCATAGGCAACGAGCTCGTCGACCGGAGAAACGACCTTTTTTTCTCTCAGCTTGAGAACGCCGATCAACCGGTGCACGGCCGCCACTGCGTTGAACACGTGAGAAAGCATAGTTTGGTCGCTCTCCTCGGTAACGGCGGATTCGACTTTTTTCCCCTTCTCGTCATAGAACCACCGGCTTTTTGCGGGGATCGTAGAGAAGCCCACCTTGATCCTGGGATACACGTCTTCCATCCAAAAATCGAATGGCTGCTTCCCTCCCTTCACTGTCGTCATGTCGCACCTACCCCCAAGGCCTGGAAGTGATAGGACACAGGCAATGCAATATGGCAGTCTAGAATGGAGATCATCGGTATCTCCTTCGAGAAATGCACGTCATGGATCAAGTCATTCGGGTTCATCCGCGTGATGGAGGCAACGTAATCGCGGCCAATCTTTAACCCTGGAGGTAGATCGACCGGGTTCAAGAGCCAATTGCACTGCCCCTTCTTGGTCTCGGCCACGAACTTTACTTGGGACAAAGTTACGGACGCTTTACTCGAGAGCTTGCCAAGCCGGATGATGGGAGGTATTGCCTTGACCAGGTCCTGGAATGATAGGGAAGACGTGATGAACGTCGCGAAGGTCGTGCAAGGATCGATGATCTTGATATCCGAAAATTGTAGGATATTCTTCGACGTCTTCGTGGTAAACGTCCGGTATGCATCGTCTTGCCACCCGATCTTGAGCACGGACGTGACCGTGTTCGGTTGGTAACCTTTACGGGGCATGTAGGCACCGGCCGCGATGTCTACCTTTACCGGGACTGCAGGATAGATGTATAACGGATGTCGTGCACACTTGAAATCATCAACGTATGTCGGCATGAAGGAACGTATGCGGTATGAGGGCGCGGTGACGTTCTTGAGCGCGTATTGCAAGGCGACGTTATGGAGCAGAGGAAGCGTTTCTTTCATCCTGTTTTCCTCCCGCGAGTTAAAATACACGTAATCCTCGCACTGGATGGAGGCCGTCGCAACTGTTTCTATTTTAAACCCCATTGTCACCAGCTCCTAGCGTCTGGAATGAAAATGATCATGGCTTGGAGAGGGCCTTGATTCGGTCATCACAAGCCTTCACGATGGCCTTCACTGCATCTTCCCGCTTCGTCCTTTTATCTCCACTCAAGCCTGAGTTGTTGAAATCCAGCGTCACGAGCGTTTTTTTGTAGACATTCGCGTAGATACCGATCCATTTCTCGATCTTCTCCTCGGACGCGAACACGTCCCCGAGGATAGCGTCCACGACTGCATCGCCGCGTATCACGGTTCCCGTGTTGACGCGGTTTGCCTTGCAAAGGTCCGTGGTCCCCTTCAAGACCATCTTTTTCACGTCGGCCACGGGTGGGAGATCCTTAGCCTTTCCCATCTCGCTGAAGAGCCACTGGGACAAGGCCAGGTTTGATGGAAGCTCCTCGCGGTTGAACACGACAGCGGCGACATGCATCTGGACCTTTCCAGCCCTGGTCGAGACGGCTCCCGCGTGCCCCGTTTTCGTGATCAAGAGAGTCATGTATGCGATGTCCTCCTCGGTCGGATCCTGGAGGGTGATGATCGACGGGAACAGCGTTTCTGGCAAGAAAAACTCCTTCTCGCCGAGCGCGTGGCTTGCTTCCGCGATGCGCGTGTCATCGGACTGCGCGTTGAACGTGATGTACTGCGCGATGCCCTTATCGAGAGGGCGGATAGTAAACGAACTCGATGTCTTCACGCGGGATTTTCCCGCGAAAGCGACCCCTTCCTCGCCCCCTTCTTCCCCAACGGCGAACCCGAACAGCGCGTCGTCCGGATCCACCTTCGAGAGGCGCTTCATGCCCGCCAGCATCCCATCGCCCGTTTCTACGGCCTCGGGCGCGTAGGTTCGCAAGAGGGATTTCGACTTCCTGCGGAGTGTGGCCGTCATCTTGCGCATGAACTGCACCCCGCGGGTGATCTTTTCCTTGCCCCCGATCACGTCCACTGTTTCCTTGGCTAGGATCGCCGTGCCGTCTTGCGTGAAGATTGCATAGTCTTGCAATTCCTCGAGCACGACGAAGTGGACATATGTTTCGGTAGGCTGGTTCTTGTACTTGGCAATATCGAGCTTGTTCGCGCAGAACTGCGTTAAATCAAGCCCGACGTCCTTGCAAGCTCTTCTCAGTTTCTCACTTTCCAAGGCCATGGTGCTTTCTCACCATCCTATTGCTCTGGTTCTTCTTCCTCGTCTGATTCTTCTGGTTCTTCTCCTTTCTTCTTCCAGTATTCGACATTCAGGCGGACGACCGCGCCCTTGAACACGGGCAATATGACGTCGTCCCTTACGGTCCGCACGCGTGAAAAACTACCGCCAACCGATTCCTCGATAAAGTGCACGAACCTGTTCATCCAGTTCACGAGTTTCTCCCTCGTGAATCCTTTACAATAACCATAAGTAGCGTTCCCTTTCTGCTCCCGTGACATGGTGTCGTTGAATGCACCGATGCACGCGTCGACGATCGACTCGTGATCCTTGACACCAGATGACGTGATGCTCGAGATCGTGTCACAGAGCAACCGGGGCATCTTGACTATCATGGATTGCTTCTTGATCTTGTCGCTCAAGACATACACGATCTCATTAAGGAAATCGCTCATCAATTTCGAGATCTCTTCTGGCATCTTGCTTCACGTATTTTTGCTTCATGTTTCCTTCGAATAAATGTTGCCCGGATACGCCGGAACGATGCGCTCCGTGCCCTTCTCGATTCGCGTCAGCCCGAGGTCGCACAAGGCATTGGCGATGTTCCAGGTGTTCGACCTGCTCGTCGACAGTGCATCTGCCATCTCACCAATCAACTTTCCCTTGCCCAGACGCTCCATGAATTCGCGCTGTCGATCGGTGAGGCACAACAAGGGCGGGAACTGAATAATGGCGGCTTCGCTCCGAGACGAGTGCTCGACCCGCCGGACGTAGACGATCACGACATCGTTCCGCCGGGCGAGTAAACAAGCGTATAAGAGCGCATCCGACACGCATTTGTCCCCGCCCGTGATATCACAAACGATCCTGTACCCTGGGAATGAATCCAGGAGATGGTTGAACTTGCGAACGTTGCCGTAGAAATCATAAAGGTCCACCTCCAATTCTTCCACGTCGAGCAGTTCCCGTACCCGAGCCACGTTCCGCGTGATCATGAGTTTCATCTGCTCATCGTCAATGGACGGGATTTGGGTGTGAATGGCGATGATCTTCTCCCCGCCAAATACCTGGATAACCTTGCGGAGGGCATAATCCGCGGTCGCGATCGATGACACTATGATGGTTTTTTTGAGGTCTTGCATGACATCACGCTTCAAGTGATTGTCACTTTCACAATGATGGATCGATGATATAAAGGTTGTCTTCCGTGGATCGTGGCAATCATTAAATATCTGTTCTATCGTAGGTTACATGGTCGCAATGGACTCGGATCAACAGCCGATGAAACCAGCCGGCCGGAACACTTCGATGGTCGGGTTCCACTTGTGCGTGCATTACAGGGCCATCTCGAGCGGTATCTATCGCCCGAATAACCAGAGCGACGTGCACGGCATGATACTGGCCATGCTCCGCGCGCACGACCCCGTGATCTCGGAAAGTTTACACCAGCATGGCATGCGAAAACCATGGTCTTTTTCCAGGGCTTTTTTCGATGGAGGAAAACTGGTCCCCGATTCACCATGGGTGCACGTGCGGGAGGGAACGGCCGGCAGGTTCTACATCAACACGATGAGCCTCGATGTGTACGAGGCCATCGCAGCAACATCAATGGGACATCGCCAGGCCAGGCTCAACGACATTGTCCTTGGTATTACCGACATTGATTGCACGAGAACGGATTTCGCGTCGCTATTACCTACACGGGACCTGCAGATCACGTTTCACACGCCGACATTCTTCCGTGAGCGGGATGACCGGCACGTGACGACCTATCTCGACTTGTCCAAGCTCATCTCCTTCCAATGCGACGCGGTCGCCAAGACGGGTCTGATAAGCGCCGAGCCTAAGCGCTTGTACGGCAACATTGCCATACTATCGCAATCTACTGCCCTTTCTAACGGGATGCTCCACGAGCAAGGAAAGAACATCGTGTGGCCTGGCTTCGTTGGGAAAGCAGTGCTTCGCTGCACGTCGGACGACCGAGCATTGCTCGAGGAGTTCACGGCCTTGATGCTGGCGAGCCAGTTCACCGGGGTCGGGTCCCGGACGAGTGCAGGGTTTGGTCACGCTTCCGTCGAGATTCTATTTAATAACGAAGGTCGCTCTGGATGATATCCCGAAAGGACGATAAGAAGACTATCCCTTACGCCCCTTGGAACAGTGCCATCGTAGAAAAAGCTAATTCGTGCCGGCGTATCCAAGTTCAACACCCACGAGTACTACGGGTGGAGACGGGGGGTTTATATAGCCCCTTGCCTATCATCGAGTGGAGAGTAGGCTCGTGAATAGTAAGAAATCCTCCCTAGTGCCGAATTTCTATATGTGACGTCGCGAGGCGATGGCGCCGCGTGCCGTGCCGTCACGCGCCTTTTTATCGCCAGCCCGTGAGAAACACATAAAAGCACGTACGTCCATTCATTGTCCCGAGGCGGTGATGAACTTCATGGCCACGTCGGATGCACGCGCGGGGTACCGGCCTGCTCTCTTCAGCTTGCCCGAAGCAGCGCCGGCAACTGTCTTGCGAATAGGCAGCATGCTCAAGCAATCGGGTCGCGTGGACGCCGCCGCGGAGGTCTACGAGCACTTCATCGCCGGGCTGCAACACCACGCCCTCTGCCCGGTCGGCACGGCTCCCCCGGGAAATCCGGTCGCCGATGGCGGGGAGGGGGCGAGGCTGCTCCGCTCCTTGCCCGTGCGCTCGCACCCCGAGCGGTACACGTTCGCGTGATCCCCCTTTTTTTCTTTTTCACCGCCTCCATCATTCCCGAGGCCGTGCCTCGCAAGCCGCGGCACACGAGACCGGACGCCGGCCGAGATGACGGGCGACGAACGGGACCGGAATCGACCCCTGGATGACCGCTGATCGCCGGCGCGAGGCCGAACGCGGCAACCGCGGGCAGATATAGGCGGTACTTGCTATCATAACGAGAAGGTCGATGACCTCAAATAGAAGCCGAGCATTCAGTCATAAGCGATCACCATGCCCCGCCGACTCACCCGGCCCGAGGTGGCCCGGCGCATCGCGATCGTCGCGGCCCGCGATGCCGGCCCCCGGCTCTCGTTCACCGACCTGTGCGGGCTGTTCGCCGCGAGCCGCCGCACCGTGCGCGACGCGACGCGCCACACGGTTACCGAATGGGTGCGGATCCTCGCCGCGGCGCCGATGCCTCGAGGGAGAGGAAAGGGGGGAGGGCCGGGCATTGCACGATCTCACGTCCCCGCACCGGCAGCGCCGCGACATGTCTCGCGTGTGCATGCGAAACTCGTGCCTCCTGAACCCGAGCCGGTGGTCGAGGAGCTGCCATCCGATGTCGAGATGCCCGAGCCCGAGAATGTACCAGAACAGAATCCCGACGTGGACATCCCCGAGCCCGACGACCCGCGCGACCCGATGGACGACCCCGTGCCGCGGCCAAGGCTTAAGCGCGAGCGAAAGACGGATTAAACGGCATTATCGAGGTACTTAACCATCGCCGCGATGCAAGCATTTCATTTCTTTCGTTTCATCTTTCCTGCGGCAATGGCACAACCGAGGGCGAGAAACGTCCATATGAGTGGTGAAGCATATCCCGGCACTTGGTTCCATGGAGATTCCGATACCGTAACAATGACCGTGTCTTGCACCGATCCGCCGTACCCATTGCTCGCGATGATCGTGTAATTATGCTGGCCGACTGCGAGACCGTCGACATTTAGACTTATTGAATCGCCAGACGACCATGCTGATGGCGTTCCAGGATTGCCATTTATCAAGATCACATAAGACGTTGCTGGGCCGGGGTCTGCATTCGTGACTATCCAACAGAACTGGTAACCGATCTGGCCAACGTGATAGGCCAAATCCGAAGGATGAGTGATTAAAGGTATATTTTGTCCTCCGTCCGTTATGATCCAACTGTGTGTGGATATTATGGAGGTCCTTGCCATTATGGCGGTGCTGCTGTATTGCGAATATCCCCCGTTGAAAGCAACACCATGTTGCAATGGAAGCGTTGACCAACCGATTAACAAGCTATCGTAATTGGGCGTGGATAACGTGATTCTATAGAACATTGAATTCATGCTCGTCGCGCTCGATACATTCCACCCTCCGATGTCTTGATTAAATGAGGACGCATCGCTGAACATAAACCGCATATCAATCACGCTCGATACATCCCACGAGCTGATATTCTGATTGAACGAGGAGGCACCGTCAAACATATAACCCATATTGATCACGCCCGAAACGTTCCACGAACCGATGGGCTGGTTGAACGACGTGGCATCGGTAAACATCCCATCCATTCTTATTACACTCGATAGATTCCACCCTCCGATGTCTTGATTGAATGAGGACGCATCGCTGAACATAAACCGCATATCAATCACGCTCGATACATCCCACGAACCGATATTCTGGTTGAATGTGGTAGCATAATCAAACATCCAACCCATGTGTGTAACGCTGGACACGTTCCAGTTCCCGATGGGTTGGTTGAATGACGAGGCAACTTGGAACATCTCCATCATATCTGTCACGCTCGACACGTTCCACGAGCCGATGGGCTGGTTGAATGACGTGGCACCGGAGAACATCGAACTCATACTTGTCACCCTCGATACGTTCCACGAGTTGAGCGGTTGGTTGAACGACGAGGCACCATGGAACATCGAACTCATACTTGTCACCCTCGATACGTTCCACGAGTCGAGCGGTTGGTTGAACGACGAGGCACCGTAGAACATCCAATTCATACCTGTTACCCTCGATACATTCCACGAGCCGATGGGCTGGTTAAACGACGTGGCACTATAGAACATCCAACCCATATATGTCACGCCCGACACGTTCCACGAGCCGATGGGCTGGTTGAATGACGTGGCACCGGAGAACATCCTCTCCATATCTCTCACGCCCGACACGTTCCACGAGCCGATGGGCTGGTTGAACGACGTGGCTCCGTTGAACATCCCCTCCATGTTCGTCACTCCCGACACGTTCCACGAGCCGATAGGCTGGTTGAATGACGTGGCACTGGAGAACATCCATTCCATATCTGTCACCCTTGATACGTTCCACGAGTCGAGCGGTTGGTTGAACGAGGTGGCACCAGAGAACATCGCATCCGTTCTTATCACTCTCGACACGTTCCACGAGCCAATGGACTGGTTGAACGCCGCATCACCCTCGAACATCCCAAACATGTTTGTCACGCCCGACACGTTCCACGAGCCGATGGGCTGGTTGAATGACGTGGCACCGGAGAACATCCTCTCCATATCTCTCACGCCCGACACGTTCCACGAGCCGATGGGCTGGTTGAACGACGCGGCGCCGTAGAACATATAATTCATAAATCCCACGACCGACACGTTCCACGAGCCGATGGGCTGGTTGAACGAGGTGGCACCAGAGAACATCATCTTCATATCTGTCACACCCGATACGTTCCAGATGTTCATGTTCCCGTTACTGCCAAGGCTTATGCAGCTTCTAAAGCAGTAGCTTAAATCGGTCGTGCCGGTCATGTCAAGCACATCGAGCGCCGTGATAACCAAGTTGGCACAGCCGTCGAAATAACCACCAAAACTTCCCAACTGCAGCGTGCCCCATTGAGATATGCCGACCAACTTCAGTAAATCACCAGCATTACCGAATCGCCACCCGCGGCACGTGCCGGTGATGGTGATCGTGTACACACCCGGTGTGGCATAAGTATGAGTTCTTTGTGCCTGGTTCCAGACCGTGATCGTGTCATTGTTCCCGTCGCCCCATACCACGAGGAAATTATACGTGCCGGTCGATTGCAACGGCAATCTTATCTCGTTGCTCGCGCTGGAACCGATGCTCGTCAAGGTCGTGTTCCACATCGAAATGAAGTCTCCAGGTGCAGCTGGAGCTATTAGAAGGGGCGTTCTCCGCGCCCCGAGTATTGCTTGGTGAGAGCGTGGCGACAGGACGTTCGTCGCGACCGCAGCTACCAGGATCAAGAATATACCTAATATCCACAACCTCGTTTGTATTCTTCTCATGATTTGCCTATCGGCTCTCGCATAAATATATAGCTTTATATGGCGGTCGTGCGGTTCAACGAGACCACGTTCGGCGGAGGATGGGAATCTCCGACGAGGTAGGCATTTCTACGATACTGGGGCAATGGGCTGTTGTCCCCTTCGTTCTCGCGCGAGATAATTGTACACGATCCCGAGAAGGACGACGCCCCCGCCCGCGATCGGCAGGTACGTGGATATCCCTATCCCCCACGCCAAAGTATAAGGAGGACATGATGCAGTACCTGCCAAAGGATTAGGATCGGGAAGGGAAAGAAACAGTTCTCGTATCCCGATCACGTCAAACGGCTCGACTTCACGCGTGAAGGCAATGTTATACGACAAGAGCAGAGCCACGAGGACGAGCGGGCTCGCGATGGCGATCAAGCCGCCCACGATGCCGGCCTTTCGTTTCTTGATGCCGGCGAGCGATAGCATCACCCCCGCGATGATCGTGATGCAAGGGAGGACGTTTCCCACCAAGCCTGGCCAAATAATGAGGTAACCGAAGTCGTCCGAGATGGATAGCGTCCCGAAAGCAGACATGGCGTAATAGACCGAATGTCCCGAAATGTTCATCGTCATTGCCCACATGGCCAGGTTCGGACCGGCGGCGGTCGACATGACCATCGCCGCCACGCATATCCCCGCGCCGATGCAAATGATGATGGATGATTCGAGCCGCTGCACGCGCCGCGATATCGCCGCCATGTCTTGACTCATGCAATCTCACTTCATAATTCATCCTTCTCGTGGCATTTAAACGCCGCGGTGCAAGGTCATCGGATCGGCCGTCGTCACGGCGGCGTGGGCGCCCCATCCGTGACCACTCCGCTCGAATTTCATCGATATTAATTTTATTGTTAGCTCGGCCCATCTTCGACGAGGAATGCCACGGCAGCCCCGTCGTTCACATTTCTGCTGCTAGCGCGTTCAAGTCGCAGTTAGATCCCGCCCTGGCTTCGAACTCTTGCATTTTCCATGCGCATGTATGGGCATCCCGAGCACCGCGGTTTTTCTTTAAGGGGGCACGGGCGCGGGGACTTTTCGTTTAAATATGAAGAGAATCGGAGCCACCGCCCCGCATCGGAGCGCGCCGATGACATTCGCCGCTCCCGGCGCAAAACGTTAATATAGGCGGTGGGCGTATCGACAATGGGTAAACCATATAGCTTGTTCCCTAGGATCGTCGGGGTTATTAAGACAAGATCCGACTATCTGGATATCCCGCGCTATATAGAGGATGGAACGATGGAAGGCCCCGGCCCATACTTGCTCGATCTCGCCCGGAAGCGATTCGGCACCGACGATGCCGGGCTGCTCGCGTTCGCCATCGCCGCCGGCGGGTACCTCACGGGTATGCGTGCCGTTCTCGCGCTCGAGGGGGAACCGCGGGACACGGGCAGTGCCGCGCGAGACGTGCTCGACCTCTTCCCGAGCAGCACCATCCTGCGCGTCGGTGGGGTGGCGAGCCCGGTCGACGAGGTCTCGGCCGCGGGTTTCGATGGCATGCGCATCGTGCACGTCCCGTTCGTTCCGGACGCGCGGTTCTGCAACTGCTTCGCCGACTGGAACGAGAAGCAAGGGTACCGGTTCACGGTCGTGCGGGGCCGGCCGAGGCAGCGCGTCGAGAAGGTCGCGGGGAAGGTCGTGCTGGTCGTGGAATGCGATGCCGTTGCCAGGCTCCCGCAGGCGATCCGCGACGCCGCCTGGGTCATCCCCGTGTGCGGCGAGCAGGCGGATCGAGATCCACGAATCGGGGGGCTTGTCTCGCGGTACCAGCGATCCCGCCAGGCGCCCGCCCTGGACGCCGCGATTTCCCGCGCCCTCGCAACAGCGGCGACGGCCGGGCGCGTGGCGGTCGACATCCCCTTCGCGAGCACGCTGTCCAGCGCCATGCAAGAAGCATCCATCGGCTTGCAAGAGCAAGGCAAGTTCCTCTCGCTCGTCGCGTTCCTCGCCATCTTGGGCACGCCGTTGGAGGAGGGGCTGGCGAGCATCATCGCCGAGCCGGGCACGGTCCCGGTCGCCGTGGAATTCATGTCGAAGCATGCCGGGCTCGGCGCCCCGGCCGATCCCGACCTCGAGCGGGCGCTCGCGGCCATGCGCGCCCTCGATGAAGCCGCGGGAGCGGCTGGCAGCGGGCAAGGCCAATCGATCAAGGCCATCCACGGTCGCGTCATCGGCGACGGCCAGGGGGAGGTCGTCGAGCGCACCGTGCGCAGGTGGGTGGACCGGCTGGTCTCTCTCGGGCTGGTACGCCGCGTCCCGCGCCGCGATCCCAACAACTTGCACGCGTACGAACTCGTCAAGCACGTTACATACTCGAACAGTATGTTCGCGGCATGGCAAGCCGAGATCCAGATGCTCTACGACGAGGCCATGAGAAAGCTGGATACAACCATTCAAGACGAGCGATCGCCAGCGAAACAGCACGAACCAGCGATAACGAGAATCGATCGGGGAAACAAGGCAGATGTTACCAAGAAGCATCCGGTTTGACAAGTTTGACACGATCGGACATCGATCGTGTCACCTATATATTCCATCATGGAGCGATATCGGTCGCTTTCACGCCGGTTTGACACGTTTGACACGTTTTACAGCATTGCAAGACCCGAGAGTCGAGCAAGTGCCTGGTTGTTTTCACGATTTTTCGCTTAAATGTACCCCCGCGTCAAAGGAAAATCCCGCGATCAACCGATCGAGAGGCCCGACAAGGTTCATGCCAACGACAATCACGCCAAGAAAAACGCGCTCGCCGCCTCGCGTCGCGGGCCGGGGAGCGCCGATCACTGATCACGAGTTATCTCTGATTCCTATAACAAACGATACCGATGAGGCACCATGAGCCATACCAACCAGGATCCCAGGCAAATCATCCGTGCAGTGGCCGCCGAGCTAGCCCGTGTCGATATTGACCAGTTGAAAGGGGACATCGCGAAGCTCGAGGCATGGCCGACCAATGGAGGCGCGCCGCGTACCGAACGGCTCGCCCGCGACGGCGAGGCCGTCCTCCGCGAGTGGAACGGCGTTCGCGCCGTTATTAACACCATCGTCACCGGCGGCAATTCCCGCGCGAAGGCCAGCAAGATGCCCGAACTCGAGAAACGTCCCGCGCCCCCGGCACCCGATCACGAGCACGACACGAGGAACGACCCCGCGAGCATGTACTTGTATGCCCGGATGCTCGCCCGGATATGCAACCCGCTGGGCGCGATGCAAGTGCTCGTGGCGTTATTGCCGAGGCTCGAGTCGCCAGGTTGCTTGAACCGGCGGCGGATACGCGCCAGGACGATGGCAATGCTCGCCACGCTCCTCCGCGCGTTCGCCAACGGCATCCGTGCTATTCCAGAACGTGTATCACGAATAGAAGACGGCGACGGGCGCGAATCCTACTTCATCGAGACGTGGTATTCCACGAGGAATGACGCGCGCCCGTGCGCGTGCTGCGGCCAGCCCGTGAACTTCGGCCAGGTGCAAGTGTGTGACCGTGATGCCGCCTTGTTCGGCCTCGAGTTCCTCGTCCTGCCCGACCGGGTGGTGTGCGTCCCGTGCGCGCTGGAACACGGCATCAAGATCAGCAACCAGAAGGAGATGGACAACTTCTTTAAGACGCTGTTTCACGTCCCCGATGCTGGCGAATCAAGTCTAATCCTCTCGGATCTTCACGAGCGACGGCTCGCGGTGCCCGCCTTGGGGGATGATCGCTCCAGGACGATCGACGCGGGCGATGCTCCCGAAGCCATACCTTGCGGCGTGATAGCGGCTCGCGATCCGCTGGGAGCAATGCACGTGGCTTTCGTCCCCGTCGAGTGCATCGACTCGTTCAGAGGAAGGGAGAACGCCGCGACAGGCGAGATCATCCGGGCATTCTCGTCGCTCGAGCGAGGCCCGCGGGTCGACTTCCACGTGCATGCATTCCTCGATGACGCCACCAAGCTTCACCTCCCGGACGGGATCACCACCATCTCCGTTCCGGCCTTCCACGACGTGCTCGCAACCCCATCACTTCCCGCTGGAACTGCAGTTTCCGACGAGGACGACACGGAGCTGCTTGCAGACCTGCGGCCTCGATCTTCCACGACCTCGGCATCGAGGGCGTGCCCGCGGTGCCGCCAGCGTGGACAGCCACGACGAACGCCTCGTGCATCACGGACAGCGCCGACCCATGGTTCGTGAAGAAATCCATCGATCTCGACCTGTCGGGCGACTTCGACTGGGCGGTGCAGGTCTGGAGCGCCGATGGCTCGACGGTCCACGCCGCGAATCCTTCCGGCCCCGCCAACATCACTGCTATCGGGTTGCCGGGCACGACGACGAGCATCGATGGCGACGGCGACGGCCGCTGGGACGTCGAGGTTGCGCGCTCCACGTGGCGAGGCTTCCGGGCCATCGACGAGATCGCGTTCGTGCAGCGGAAGGACGCGGTCGAGACCCGCATGGACGAGGACGACGACGGTACGTTCGAGAGCATCCACACCGAGTTCCGCACGGGCATGAGTAGAACAATCCCCGTCTGGGACGCCGTCACGTGGAACGGCACGACTTTCCGCAAGCACGAGGCGTGGGACTTCAACGAGACCGAGTGGCACTACGGATATGTCGATGCACAAGATGGCGACGGCGATGGCGTGTTCGAAACCGAGACGCGATCGGTAGACGCGATCACGTGGGACTCGGTCGGTGGCGTGTTCCGCACGTATGAATCCCACGAGAAGACGACGCGCCGCTGGATCGTCGATAAGAAGAACACGACGAGCACGGCCGACGACACGCGACGCCTCCAGGTCAACATCACGCGGTCGAACGATCTCGCGGAGCGCGTCGGCTTCACCTTGCTCGGTGCCGACGGCGAGACGCCCATGCTGCTCGACGTGATCGTGCAAGACGACGTCCCGGTCCTCCTGGATCCGCGCGTCGCGCTGCCATACCTTGCCCGCGTCGACGACCACGGCTGCATCTACTGGGCGGACCTCGACAACGACACCATCTACGAGACCGGCTTCGTGCTGACGAGCGTGACCAAGCATAGCAAGGAGGCGATCGGGTTCTTCTTCGACACGGACCTCGACATGGTCTTCGATACCGATTACGCCGACATGGCCCGCGACGACCACGACCAGTTCTGGCCGTCCGCGTGGCTGTCCGACCGGGGCAGCTTCGAGGCCATCCGGGGCATCGCGTGGGAAGAGGCCTTCAAGGACTATAAGATCGAGCGGGATAGCAACTGGGACAAGTTCTTCGCCATGGCGGTCGCCCAAGGCGTCATCATGTACATGGTCTCGGCCGCGCTGGCCGCGTCGACGACGTTCCAGAACATGGGTCCTTACATGCAAGCAGGAGCCAGCTTCGCGGCCGTGATGATCGCGTTATTATCGTTCCAGATCGTCGTGGCGGCGGCAGAGAAGGAGACCCGGCGGCTCTTCATGGAGGAGAAGCGTGCCGCGGGCGATTTGCTCCGGGAGGAGTTGAAGGCCGGCGAGGTCTACACGACGACGTTCCAGGGCGGCACGGTCGAGTACGAGGGCTACACGGCCTTCGGCAAGACCCGCCCGAACGGGTGGTACAAGACCGACGTTACCAAGGACGGCGCCACGCGCGAGATCACCGCTTACATGGGCTTGCCCGTGCTCCGGGCCAACCCGATCTACCCCGCCGGGGGCCTGGCGGCGCGGCACCGCGCGCACGACTGGTACATGAACACCACCCTGCACGCCACGGAGCAAGCGTTCTACGATGAGACGGAAGGCAAGCTCGCCCGGGTCATGCCCGTCATGGACGAGACCGGCAAGGTCGGCTTCGTGTGCCTCCCCGGCAGCGCGTGGCTGCCCGAATGGGGCAACCATTCGTCCCCCGCCTACAAGATCCACTACCAGGTCATGGTATACGCGTCCACGTACGCCATCTTCTACGAGGAGGGCATGAAGAAGAGTCTCGACATCTTCTTCGACCGCCTCTGGTTGAACACCCTGTCGGCGTTCATCTCGTTCGGCGTGAGCATGGGGCTCCAGGCCGCCATGCCCGCGTGGACCAAGCCGGCAGCGCCCGGGGAGCTGCCCCGCCCCTTGTCGTGGTGGGACAACTTCAAGCTGATCCTGACCGGCTCCTTGACGCCCACGCGCGCCGAATCCGCGATGGGCATGCTGAACTGGGCCTCCCAGAGCCTCCAGGAGTCGATCCTCGAGGGCTTCATCTCGACCACGCTCGAGCGCTATGGCGGCCCGTTCTTCGGGAACCCCGTGATTGCCGATCAGCTGGCCGAGGTCATTTCCTTCGCGTTCGTGGACAACATCTTCGAGATCGGCGAGGCCATCTCGTCCATTCCATCGGCCATCTCGCGCGCCAGCATCCGGTTCCAGATCAACGGGGACTACCAGCGTGCCGCCACGGCCGAGGCCGAGATGTACTGGCGGCAAATGCACGAGCTGCACCTGGCAAGCCCCATGGTCATCGAGACCATCACGGAGCTCCATTACGCCCGCATGGCGCTCGTCGAGGCCAAGAAATCGTGGTCGCTCGACACGCTCGCGGCCACGCTCGCCGCCGGCGGCAGCATCCGGGACTTCCGCGCCGCGTCGCAAGTCTGGCCGCAAGTCGTCGACCGCATCGAGTCCCGCATGGTCAACTTCCCCAACGTCGACAAGCAGCAGGACCGCCTCTTGTCCACGCTCGTGAACCAGGTGCTCAAGACCAAGCTGCTCGCCAAGGCCATGCTGTTCCATGACGTCGGGCTCACGTTCGCGCAGTTCGCCGCCATGGCCGACGTGAAGGCGGCGTGTTACCTGAACCCGGGGGCGACGATCGAGGTCGATGCCGCGTATCTTGACGAATCCGGTCATGTAAGAATTGCGAGGTGGGGAAAACTCAAGAACATGGACATCGGCACGTTCCTCGCCACGCACCGCGGCTTCCAGCTCGTGTTCCGCGACCCCGGCGGCGACCCGAACACGCGCACCACCTTGGGCACGGGCAACTGGTGGACGCACGACCCCGATTTGCATCTTTGGGTGCCGAAGAAATTGGTCGCCGAGTTCGACCGGATATACCCGGATTATCGACACGATAATAAAGGCAATCTGGTCACGAGGTGGGTTTGCCCAGCATGTGGGGCAACCCATACCGATTATTACCACGCGCGTGCTCACGCAGGCGGGTACGTGGTTGATACAATAGATAACAAAAGGCTTGATCCAGCCCAGAAGGCAAGAAGGGTAGCCGAATTGTTAGAAGAAGGGCGCGGCGAGGTATATTACGACAAGGAATGGTTCGCGACCAAGCTCGGCGTCACGGAAAAGAAC
Organism: Candidatus Sigynarchaeum calidifontis; assembly: GCA_030587475.1. Classification (GTDB taxonomy): domain Archaea; phylum Asgardarchaeota; class Lokiarchaeia; order Sigyniarchaeales; family Sigyniarchaeaceae; genus Sigyniarchaeum; species Sigyniarchaeum tengchongense. Next base: position 28,196 of record JAUQYZ010000280.1, on the reverse strand, counting down.
AACCCGATCATCTACGACATGATCATGCACGCCGAGAAATTGCCCGCCAGTGTTTTCTATGCCGAGCGTAAAGACATCGCAGCGCGGCTGAAGACCGATCCCGAGTTCCGGCGCCAATTCGGATCGTCGTGGCTCGCCGGCGCGTACTGCGAGGGCCAGATCGTCGCCCTTTACAAGTCTGGTACCCATGCGATCCCTGGTGGTGATGCAGAATGGCACTTCAGGGTTAAAGGCATAAAACATTTCACGACGGCTGATGGGATGGCATACAAGCGGACAGAGGTGCGTGATGCGCAAGGACAACTCGTTGGCTGGGATTATCAAGCCGCCATCGCGTTGGAAGGGAAGTTCAGGGATTTCTGCGACACCAATGATTTCTTCAAGAGTTTCATCCACGACCTCGTCGCCACGCCTCGCACCACGAAGCTCATCAGTGGCGTCGCCTTGGGGATCCTCCGGGACACGAATATCGCCAATTATTTCAAGCAATTACTCTCGAAACAAGGAGAAATCGTTCATCCATATTGGCGTCCAAAAATCGTGGTGAATGGGGAGCGATGGAATATGGCCTTCATCGAGGAGGGCAAGAAAGGAAGTGGTATAGGCACTCACGTCCAGTACCGCCTCATCGCCACGCCCGGCAGCACGGTCTTGGGGCACCCGGATTATGACGTGAAGGATGGCATTTCAGCAAATTACGACGTCGAGTACCGCATCAGCCGCCCGGCCATGCCCGAGTCGGCCGTCCCCGATGGCCAGCCCATCCCTGCAGACCTCATCAAGCATCAAGGCACGTGCTTCTACCGATTCCACCGCGATGCCTTGAGCCATGGCGACGCCATGCAAGTCATCGATGGCTTCATCGATGGCCTCATCGCCAATCCGGCCGCGTCGGTACAAGCCCCGTCGCTCCCGAGTTACGTCCCCCTCGTCAGAGAACTCGAAAGACTTCGAGTCGGAACCGAAAAGTACAGCATCCTGGAATACATCGCCAAGTTGGCCAAGTTGGGATACGCCGTTACCGGGCACGAGATCAACGTCGCATACGGGATGACTTCTGTGACCTCGAGCGCGCTCATGGACAACTTCATGAACAAGAACCTCGTCACCCAGCAGCTTCGGGCACAATTGGTAAAGTTCCCGGTCAGCACCAGGGCAAAGACGACCGGCGAAGGCCTCTTCTGGACGCTCTCATCGATCGACGGGGTACCCATCACGAGGGCGCAATTCGACTCGATGGTCGCCCAGCACAACGCATTGCGGCAGGCGTGCCTGGATCTCGCCCAGAAATTAGACGTCATCACGCGCTTGGGCCAAATCCTCGGCGATCTCGAGTGGGCAGTAAATCACCCGAAAGCGGGTCGGAGGGACACGATCAAGAGCATGACACTCAAATTGCAGGCCGCGTTCGCACAGGAAATGTTCGATTACTTGATGACCGTCCGGCCCGAATGGTTGAAGCCGAATCCCACGTGGCATCCATGACGAGCCAGGATGCTTAATCCCCCCGCTTTTTTTACACACTTTTTTTAATATCTCTTTTGACACGCCAATTACACGAGTTAACCCCCACCGTGCCAGAAAAGTATATATACTTGAACTTCCACCAAGTAACAAGAAAAATCGAGGCGAAACTGATGGATCCAAAGCCGATTTACTACAACACCTACGAATTTCCCATCGATGTGGATAATGGAGACCAATCTCTCACGATTGCCAATCAAGATATCGAGCGCATCTCCGATATCAAGGGCCTTGACGACCTCACCGGCCTCACCTATCTCGACCTTAGCACGAACAACATCAAGCGAATAGAAGGGCTTGAAAAGCTCGTGAATCTCGAAGTCCTCAACCTTTCCGAAAACCAGATAACCAAGATCGAGGGCCTCGACTCGCTGGTTAATCTTAGGCGTCTGACTTTATACCATAATAATATCCGTCACCTCGAGGGCTTGATCAATAATAAAAATCTTGATTACCTCTTTTTAAACCGCAACCAGATCGAACGGATCGAGGGGCTAGACGGGTTGAGCAATCTCAATGAGCTTTTCTTATCGGGAAACCGGATCATGGAGATTTCTGGCCTGGAAAACTCGAAGAGGCTCGAAACGTTGCAGCTGCATGGTAACTTCATACGCAAGATCAGCGGGCTCGAATCCCTTCACGACTTGCGCAAGCTCAATCTCGGAGAGAATATCATCGAGAGTATTGAAGGTCTTGACAACCTTGAAAAATTGATCGATCTCAACTTGGGCACGAATCGCATCCGTCGTATAGAGGGATTGGATGCATTGGTGAACCTGGAATCCTTGGGACTGTCCCAGAACTTCATCCGTGAGATCCGCGGCCTCGGCAAGCTCGCAAAGCTCAAGGAACTTACGCTCGGGGACAACCCGATCCCGCCCGACGCTATCGACCGCCTCGGCGGGTTCCGCGCCGACCAGGTGGCCAGCACGTGCGTGGTGGATCCGCAGGCGTTCGTCCGCTATTGCCGCGAGCACGGGCTTTGAGCAACCCATTTTTCGAGGAGGATTCGAATGGAGCAGCGGTTCGTAACCCACGACGGCGAGCGGTTCCCGGTCACGTGCCATGGCCGGAGGCAAGTCGTGTCGATCAACACCCACGACATCGAAAGCATCGCCGATATCGAAGGTCTCGACGACCTCGATCACCTCGTGGTCCTCGACCTCGGCGATAACAACATCCAGCGAATCGAAGGTCTCGAAAAGCACGAGCATTTAGAAGTGCTCGATCTTTCCGGGAACCATATCAGCCGCATCGAGGGCCTCGATTCACTGATGCACCTCAAGTGCTTGAATCTCCAGGACAACCATATCTCCTCCATTGAAGGCCTCGATGCACTCGGTGGCATCCACTTTGATTTCAACGACCCTGACGACCTCGACCTGCTCCCGGGCGTCGCGGGCCTCACCTACCTCGACCTCGGCACGAACGATATCAAGCGCATCGAGAACCTCGAAAAGCTCGTGAATTTGAAAGTCCTCGACCTTTCGGAGAACCAGATCACTCGGATCGAGGGCCTCGAGAAGCTCGTGCGTCTCAAGCGCCTGGTACTCGTGAAGAACCAGATCACCTGCATCGAGGGCCTCGACGCGCTCGCCGGCCTCGAAGAGCTGAACCTCGGCCGTAACCGGGTCGATAGCTTGGGTGGGCTTGATAGATTGACTAATCTCCACGAGCTCATCTTGTACGACAACCGGATCACCGAGATCACCGGCATGGAGAAATTAACCTCCTTGCAGCGGCTAGATCTGACAGACAACTTCATTTCCTTCATCGACGGCCTCGATTCCCTCGGGAACCTACGCGATCTATTTTTAACCCGAAATATAATCGACAGCATCGATGGTCTGGAAAAACTCACCAATCTGGAACGATTGGGATTAGGAATGAATCGCATCACGCGGATTCGCGGGTTGGACTCGCTGGTGAACCTGGAGGTCCTTGATCTCGGTCACAATTTCATACACGATGTTCGTGGCCTCGGAAAACTCGACAAGTTAAAGCATCTCTACCTGAATGCTACCCCGCTGCCACCCGGAGTCATCGCCAGCCTCGGCGGTTTTTTCCCTGAATCGGAATCCTTGGTCGCCGACGCGCAAGCATTCGTCCGCTACTGCCGCGAGCACGGCCTCTGAGCCCCGCCCGGCGCCCGCCCCGCGGCAGTACCGGTTAGCCGGCATGACCCCTGATTCTCCACAACCCGACGGTTTTCCTCGTCGCTGCCGAGATGGGCGCCCGCGCTCGATTCCTCGAATCCAACCCCCAAGAAAAAATCGCTCGCCTATGGACCGATCCCGCACCGACCGATCCCCGCCCGAGAACATCCGCCAGCGCCTCGACCCGCAGGCCGTCGACCCGATTCTCAAGCAGGTCGCCCTCCAGCACCTCAACTACCTCGAAGGCACGTACTACGAGAAGCGGGAATTCTGAGTCTTTCTCTAAATTAATCTTATCTTCCATAATTTTCTCCAATCTCTTCATACCTCTGATTTTCAAGATACGGCAATCCCTGGCAATATCCGGGTGATTTATTGAAGGATTGTTACCTTCATTGGCGAGGGTTTATAGACTCGCGTTTGCACTTTTTTATAAAGCAAACAGCGAGGATGCAAGACGATGACGACGATCACGTTAGCAATCCCGTCAGAAATGAAGAAAGAGATGGAGAAGTTCAAGGGGGTAAACTGGTCTGAGGTCGCCCGAATCGCATTCCAGCGGAAGCTCCAAGACTTGAAATTCCTTCAAGATCTCACTTCCGATAGCGAGATCTCGTCGGAGGATGCCGAACGAATTGGTAGGGCGGTTTCCGAGAAGCTGGGCGCGAGGTACACGGGGGACTCGTGAATGGATCTCGTCCTGGATGCGAATGTTCTCATCGCAGCCTTGATCAAGAAGGGAATCACTGCTGATCTAATTGTCGATGAAAATATCCACCTTTTCGCGCCAGAATTCATGATGGAGGAGTTTCAGAAATATCGAGACGAGATTGTACAGAAAATCCATCGCACGAAGGATGATTTCGAGCATTTCTTGGAGGTCATCAAGCAACGGACCGCCTTTATCGCGCTCGAAGAAATCAAGCCATATCTACCTCAAGCAATTGCCCTCTCCCCGGATCCAAAGGACGTTGCATATCTTGCATTAGCTATACGAACGGGTGCATCTATCTGGTCTAACGATAAAAGGCTCAAGGAGCATCAAAATAAAATCCCAGTTTTGGCCACCCATGAGATCCTGGCCTTATTGAAGCCGAAAAATGACCCAGGTAAGAAATAGATGGATTTCTACGTCTATCCGGTCCTCAAGCAGGTCGCCCTCCAGCACCTCAACTACCTCGAAGGCACGTGCTACGAGAAGCGCGAATTCTAAATCCTCTCTATTTCTTCTATTTACTTCGTTAATTTTTATGATTTATTAAATAAATCCTTTATAAATTGAATAGAATGAGTTTGGGATGATATATTTCACTTTAAATTGCTTATGACTTTTCACATCAATGTTTACAAATGTATATATTCGTAGACAGTTATTGATCTCTTGATGACGATAGTCATTTCCGACGCGTCGATGCTCATCCTCGTTTCTAAGTTGGACATCTTGGACACGATGCTCGAGACGTTCGGCTCCATCATCATTCCCGAAGGCGTGCGCGTGGAAGTCGTTGATCGAGGCAAAGAAGGCAAAAAAATGGATGCATTACTCGTGGAAAAAAGGATCGGTGATGGAAAGATTATCGTGAAAAGAATAACAAAAGATGATGAAAAAAACAAGTTGATGGATGATTTTAACATTCATTCGGGAGAAGCCGAAGCCATTCTTCTCTACCTCGAAGAGAAGGCCGATTTACTTGGCACCGATGACTATCAAACGCTGAAAACATACAAAGTCTTGAATATACGATATTTCACGACCCCGATATTCTTGTTGCAAAGTCATACAAACCGGAAGATCGATAAACCATTTGCTTTGCGAAAAATAGATCGGCTCGCAAAGATCGGCTGGTACAAGGACGCAATCATCGATTATTTCACGAATGCCATTAAGAATGTTAAATGGTGATAATGATGTCTCACGTTATATCTATTCGGATAAACAAGCATCTCGAAGAGTTGATCGAGCGCCATGCACGCGAGGCACGGCTGGATCAATCTGATATCGTACGCGATCTCATAAACAAGGGCGGTATCTTCGTCGCGATCAAGGGATATGCGGAAGGAAAGTATTCCGTGGAGAAAGCCGCATCGCTCGCAAGCATTCCCTTGTCCGAGTTCATGGATCTGGTCATGAACCTTGGAATCAGGTCGAGGATCGACGTGGACGACATGATGGATGGATCTAGCTATCTTGATGCAGTACTACGCAAAAAATAATCAACTACTAGATAACGACCCTAGGCCGTCGGCCCCATCCTCAAGCAATTCGCCCTCCAGCACCTCAACTACCTCGAAGGCACGTGCTACGAGAAGCGTAAATTTTAATAATTTCTCCCGTTTCCATTCATCCTCTTCATTTTTCAAGATATAAAGACGTCCTCTATCAATTTCCCCTTCAAAGATCAAACGAGATTATCGCATCGAAATATGCAAAACCGAAATCTCGTCGTATTTATATTTCTATACTATATTATTATATCGATACAAATGGTCACAAAAACAATAGCCCTCCCCGAGGAGATATATAATATGCTGAAAGCACGTCGTCGACCAAAGGAAACTTTTTCCGATCTTCTACGCCGCTTGCTCGATGAGCAAGATGCGCGGTCTAAAAAGGACATCACCAAGATCTTCGGCATCTTGGGTGAAAGCAGCGAGGAATGGGATCGAATAGAAAAGGATATTTACGATGCTCGTGCCAGCGGCGTGGAAGGGGATTGGCCTAGCTTCGATGATAAGGAAGGGTGACCATGACGGTCTTCATTGATACTGACTTGATCATTAACAGCATGAAGGAATTGAACTCGAAAAATCCAAAGACGAATACCATTCGTAAGCAAGCAAGGCGCGTGCTGAAATTCCTCCAATCGACCGCCAGGCCGGTAAAAATCACGTCCTACAGCCTCATCGAGCTCTACAAGGGCGCATATTCGTCCAAACAAGTCGCTCGGAATATACAAGCTGTCGAGAGCGTCGTCCACGAGGCCGAGGTCGTCCATCCCGGCCTTGAAGATGCAAAGGAATGCGCCCGGATCCTCTCCGAGCTAGAACCTCGCGGGATCAAGGTACCGCTCCTCGATCTGCTCATCTCGAGCATCGTCATCGTATCTGGAGATGTCTTGTACACGAGAAATGTCCAGCATTTCGAGAACGTCCCCCACCTTCACTATCGGAACTGGGAACTCGAGGATGTTCCAGACTTACCAACGGCCTAGTGGTAATTGCTTAGGCTAATCTAGAACATCCGCCAGCGCCTCGACCCGCAGGCCGTCGACCCGATCCTCAAGCAGGTCGCCCTCCAGCACCTCGATTACCTCGAAGGCACGTGCTACGAGAAGCGCGAGTTCTAAGCTCTTCCCCCGATACCCATTATTTTCTCCAGTTTTCATCCGCTCGGCGTTCTAAAACCATTATGCCCCACGATCGACTCGTGCAAGTACCCTATTAAGGTGGGGAGAAGTCCGTTACTTTTATATCGAAAAGTATATCACGTCTTGATTTCATGTAGGGTGCTATGAGCGACTGGCAGAAGCGTGTAATTCACGATCCCCAAGTATGCCACGGGAAGGCGATAATCAAAGGAACACGGGTCATGGTTTCGGTCATCCTCGCGAACCTTGCGGATGGTATTTCGCGCGAAGAAATCCTCGATGCATATCCAACGATCACGAACCAGGACATCGATGCGGCTTTGCATTACGCTGCGGCGATAGCAAACGAGACCGTCATCCCATTCAAACATGATTCCCATGAAGTTCAAACTTGATGAGAATGTTCCAACCCAGTTCGCGGCGCTCATCCGCGAAAAAGGCGATCACCAGGTCGACACGGTAGATACCGAGCATATCCGCGGTGGGACGGATCACTCCCTCGCACGCAAATGTAAGGTGGAAGAACGGGTGCTGATCACCGCGGATACGGACTTTTCAAAGCCACTCTTGCATCCATTAAAGAATCTCTATGGAGTCGTGGTGCTTCGAAGTGATTTCCCTTCCAAGCGGGTCATGATCAGCATGTTCAAGCGGTTCCTCGAGAAGAACGAGCTAGAAGATCTTCCAGGAAAGGTCATAATCGTGGATAATGATCACGTCACCATTCGTGACGAATAACGCGAATACATCCGCCAGCGCCTCGACCCACAAGCCGTCGACCCGATCCTCAAGCAGGTCGCCCTCCAGCACCTCAACTACCTCGAAGGCACGTGCTACGAGAAGCGCGAATTCTAGAGCCTTCTCCAGATTGTTTAGATCTCAATCATTTTTTGCACGATGTAAAAACCGATGCGCAATCACTACATATTTTGGTTTCTGGTTTAAATCCTAGAACAAGAAGGGAAGAGAGTAGCAAAGTATATTTGGTTGGATTGTGTCGTTTATTGTATAAACGGTATTATCTTTCCATTTTCACAACGAGTACGGAAGCGCGAGGATGCCATGGGTGAATACACGGTTATCATCAAACGCGACGAGGCAGGCTATCTCTTCGCAACTGTCGCTGAATTACCCGGCTGTCACACGCAAGCGAAGACCAAGGAGGAGCTCATGTCGCGAATCAAGGAAGCCATCGAGCTCTATCTCGAAGTAACGAGTGCAGAAGCCGGAAGAAAGGTTTACGAACACCCTTCATTCGTGAGCATCGAAAAGGTGGTAGTTCCGTGAAGCGGATACGTCCGCTCACGGGGAAACGCGTCGTTGAAAAGTTATCCAAGATCGGGTTCGTCATCGCTCGCAAAAAAGGATCGCACGTTGTAATGAAGAATGAGACGGGCCGCGTGGTCGTCGTTCCTGTTCACGCTGGTGAGGAGATCGGCCCGGGTCTTCTCGGAGAGATCATCGAACAAGCCGGTCTCACACGGGAGCAATTCTTTGCAATCGATTAGACCAGCGATTACATGAATTATGGCGGATGAAGCGGTTTTATAAGGCCATCTCGAGAACATCCGCCAGCGCCTCGACCCGCAGGCCGTCGACCCCATCCTCAAGCAGGTCGCCCTCCAGCACCTCAACTACCTCGAAGGCACGTACTACGAGAAGCGCGAGTTCTAATCTTTTCTCCCATTTCCATTTCTCTTTCTTATTCCCCACGATAATGCTCATCAACGATGAGAAACGCGAAGCCTGGGTTTCCGCAGGACGTGCAGATAAGTTTAATTATTCGTTTTCGGATGCTTACCTGGATCGAAAATGGCGAACGAGAACATCCGAGACACGGTCATCTCGTACTTGAAAACATTACCCGATGACGTCACGTTGGAGGATATCATGTACCACTTGTATGTGAAAGAGAAGATATTGAACGGCTTGAAGGACGTGAGTGCGGGCAGGGTTGTCTCGAATGAAAAAGCAAAGGAAATCATCGAAGGATGGCAAAAATAGAATGGACAGAGCGGGCACTTGCCGATCTCCAACAGGTCCATGATTATATCGCCCGTGACTCTGTTTTTTATGCCAACTCGTTCGCGAAAAAGGTCTATGAGCGGGTTCAATCTCTCCAGTCATCACCTGAAATAGGAAGGAAAGTACCAGAAATGGACGATCCTTCTATTCGCGAGTTGATCCATCAATCCTACCGGATAATCTATGAAATTGAAGAGGATCTGGTTAGAATCGTTACTATATTTCATGGAAGTCGTGTTTTACGATATTAAAGTAATGTTTCCAAGCGTTGAATAGAAATCACATGCGTTTGACTGCTATCCACGCCTCGACCCGCAGGCCGTCGACCCGATTCTCAAGCAGGTCGCCCTCCCGCACCTCAACTACCTCGAAGGCACGTGCTACGAGAAGCGCGGGTTCTAAATTATCCTCCCGTTTCACTTTCTCTTTCTCATTTTTCACGAGAACATCGAATCGGCTTTAGAATCAAATGCGTTGTATTCTCCTTACAATTAAAGAATATGATGCTAGAGTTTATAGCATCAGGATACCTTACAGATTATAGCAAATGAAAGTAAGTGGCTCTGATGGAACAAATCAACTTTCGCGTGAGCAAGGACGAGAAACAAGTCATCGACATAATTGCCCGCGCCAAGGGCATTAGCACGTCTGAACTCGCGAAGCGAACTGTTTTGAAAGATGTCAAGTCAACGCGTGTTGACCTCGCGTTTGAATTGCTCAAACAAGGCAAGATTGGCAGAAAAAAGGCGTGGTTTATTTCTGGCCTTTCTGCTCACGAGTTTCTCGTTGAATGGACTCGTCGTGGCGCGGAAGAGGTCATGCCCGATGACATGGTCGATCGCGAGCTCGAAATCGCGAAGGATCTGGATTTAAAGAGATTTATGCGATAGGATCCATCTACAATTCTGCGATTCCTCAAGGGCATGGCCATGCTAGTCCTGATCGACACGTGCTTCTGGAACCATTGCAAGGAGGTTCACGAAGCCGGCATCTGGGACATGCGTGATTTGCTCCCAAAGTTTCGCTGGGGCTTCACGAGCGCAGTCTTTGAAGAGATTAAACACCACAAGCTAGATGATTTCGTGCCTGTCGATCGCGCGATGCTTGTCCCTGCCAATGCCGACGAGATCGACACCTTGAAACGATTTGATCCGGTTATTACTGAATTTGACCTCGCGGACCAGTCCTTGTTGGTCGCCGGCCGCAGGGAACGAGGATTGGTGCTCACGGACGATGGTCCCCTTGAACTCGAGTGCATGGCGTTAGATATTGCGGCGTTTCGTCTCCCTGCTTTTATGCTCAAGCTGGTACAAGATGGTCTCCTTAATAAAACAATTTTCAATAGGTGTTGGCGCTTGTGGGATGAGGCGGGCCGCTATCGAAAGGTGGATTTGAAGAAATGGCACGCGGCTTTACAAATGATAAAATAATTTGTGGCACCTCGATGGAGGTTGGTAAATTCACCTCGGAGTGAATATCCGCCAGCGCTTCGACCCGCAATGAATCCGGATTCGTGTTGACACGAGAGATCTTCGATGCGAAATAAGCGGGGGAGAAATGTGCCGCGAAGGTGAAAGCGCAAGATCGGGCTCGCGTCGCCATATTTTCCCTTGTATCTCGTTCCTTCTCAAGAAAGGTGAAAACGCGATGCCATACCAGCTCACCCGGCGCAAGGTGGCTGGTCAGTTTTCTACGGCATCAGCAGGAGCCTTGATATCGATGTATTCAGCACTCGCTTGTGGCTCCGGAATGCTCGCATGATCCTCGATCAAGCCGCTCAAGTGCATCTCGATGGCATCACGTATATTCGCCTCCGCTTCCTCGCGCGTGTTTCCGGTGGCAACGCAACCGGGCAGATCCGGCGCGTAGGCCGAGTAATTCCTCCCGGCTTTCTCGACGACTATTAAGTATCGATACATCATTTTTCTCCTGGCTTGTCGATCTTTGCCTGCTTTAAGATGCTATTCAAGGTTCCAGGGGCGAGATCATGGTTCAAGTGACCGGCGATCGTGACCCTGCCTGGTTTAGTCGGGTGCTTGAACTGTCGATGGCTACCTTTCTGGACCACTAGATACCAGCCATCTTTCTCGATCAACTTGACAGCATCTTCAATCTTCATGATTTCTTTATCTTATAACTTTTTAGCAATTTAAACAGCACACGTTTAACTGCATTATTCCAAGCGTTTTTTACGCCGCCGAACGAAATCTGCCCTGGCACACGCATTCGCCATCACGCCGAGCGTCCCTCGCTAGTGATTAAGGATTTTCCTTGACCGAACGTTCCACCTTGCGCGAGATAAGGGCGAGCAAGTCCTTCGTATTTATTTTTGATTCCTTGTTTTCACATAGAAAGTTGATATTAATCACGTGCGAGACATCGACCCGCATATCGTCGACCCGATCCTCAAGCAGGTCGCCCTCCAGCACCCCAACAACCTCGAAGGAACGTACTACGAGAAGCGCGAGTTTTGAATTTTTCTCCCGTCTCTTTTTATCATCTTAATTTTTAACTGCTTCCTACTTTAAACCGATATGCGTTATCACAGCACGTGTTCAAGGTTTATCCTAGACCGGATCTTCCACCTTACGTGAGATCAGGGCGAGCAAGGATTTAGTCGCCAATGGTTTGAGCGTGGCTTGTTTGGAAAAATGCTTGTCTTCCGTCCAGATGCCATCGAGATCGAGTGCCATTCCGACAGCGATGAACCACTTGTCCTTGGGATCGATATCTTTCATCAAGAGGCCCGCTTCCTCTAATTTTGGCATCATTGCATCTATATCGACAACGTGAATTCTAAGGATGATTTGTTGAAAGAGCAATTCGTATTCATCGCTTGTTATTTTTGCCTTTTTGATTATTACTTCCTTATATTTCCGGATTTCATTCAATGTTTCTTGTGGTGTGTAGAAATCGAATAGATCACAAAATAATACTTTTCTATTTGTCGAATCTTTGATTAGCGCGGCGATGATGCGGTTCGTGTCGATAACGAGCTTCATTTCACCATCTTGGAGAGTTTTTCATGCAATCCTTGCTTGACTTTTTCATCAAGTCCAGCAACATCCTCCTCTGAGAGCTCGCTGTTTTTCAGCAAATCATCGAAATGGTCGAGCATTTTTTGTTTCTCCAGTTGATCCATGATTTTTAACCGATTGATATAGGACTCAATAGCCTTTCTTGCAATTTCGCTCCATCGTATCTCGCTGTATCTCTTCATCGCCGCGTACAACTCATCGGAGACTACTAGGGTTATGTTTGGTATTGTACATCACCTTTAATCGATCTATAATAATTATGTGATTTCACATCTTTATTTTTGTTTCCTTGTCTTCACATAGAAAGTTGATATTAATCACGTGCGAGACATCGACCCGTAAGCCGTCGACCCCATTCTCAAGCAGGTCGCCCTCCAGCACCTCGAATGACCACGAATCGCGGTTCGTCGAATTGCGATAAAAAAGAGCCATCGGGATTTTACGCGCCGTAACTGAGATAGATCAAGTACAAGTAATTCAGAACGAGTACCATGATCACGACCGCCGCAGCGATGCACCCGATGGTGATGCCCCTGTGCGCGAACATGAAGCTACGCTTGCGCGGGTCATCCACCAGCTTCGATTCCCGGGACGAGATGGTCATTTTCTTGGTGATGAACAGCCATAGAACAATGTACAAGCCGAAAAGCGCGCAAGACCACGCGATCCACGACGCGATCTGGGCGGGCTCCGAGGAACGCAGGTAGACGATGAAGTTACGTGCCGGGCGGAACTCGTCGAGCTCGTCCGGCCACGGAATGTTGTTGTGCAACTCGTTTACGGCCACGCATTGCGTCGTCGAGTAGTTCTTGAGCGCGGCGAAGATCGCGTCGATGGACTTGTTTGACGGGTCAGCCAGCTTCAAGCGCGTGAACGCGGGCAGCGGTTGGCTCGAATCCTCGTCGCTCGCGGAAAGGCAGATTAAATTATTTGCCATGCAGAACGTGCGTATCCCGGCATCACGTTCCCCGCCACCATTCACGATCTCGAACCCGTCGACCCCCCAGTCGCGCAGCTGCGTCAAAGGATATTCTTCACCCGAGGAATCGTAGTGGTTCACGGTCACGTACCCGCCGTTGTCTTTCACGTATTTGATCATCTGGCTCACGTTCATGGGGGGAATCTTGCTCGCGCTCGTGTTCCCGCCGAGGTATTCATCGGTCGGGATGGTCTGCTCGATGCCGTAAATGTTCAAGTGGATTCGCGGGTTGTATTTCGTGTATTCTTGCCCGATGATGACGATGAAGTCGTAACCCATGCGCTGGGCGTAGGCCCTCGCTTGCAAGGCCCCGTTCACGTTGCAGTGGTCGGTTATGGCGGCACCTTGCAGGCCTTGTTTCACGTACCAGTCCACGCGCTCCTCCGGGGTGAGCCAGCCATCGCTGAGGGTCGTGTGCACGTGGAAGTCCATGAGCATCTCGCCGGGCTGCAGCGGGGTCGTTGGCGTGATGACCTGGGGCGGGATGTAGGTGCTGATGAGGTTCAAGCTCACCATGGCGTATATCATGAAGCTGGAAATGAAATATCTCAATTCTCTACCGATCACGTCCCACGGCTTGTGCGCCCAATAGTTGGGCGAGTCGTGGGAGAACCGCATCCACGCCTTGCGGGGCTTCACGCGCAGCCTGGCATCCTTCTTGAAAAAAATGAACGCGTTCTGCACGATCTTGATTGCCAGCATCACTGGCCACGCGATGATCGCCACTTGCAGCACGCTCATGAAATTTTGCTGGAGGAACAGACCCCCCGTCGTGGCCATGCCGATGACGATGATCAAGAAGACCACGATGAACGCAAGGAACGCGTACTTCCAGTAGAAGTTAAACACGTTCCGTGCGTGCTCGATGATAACATCTTTTTTCACGCTACCACGGAAGATCACCTTCTCTATGAAGGCGACCACGAAGCGGACGACCACGTAAACGACCGGGATCAACAGCAACGAGTTTTCGATCTGTTTTCCAAGCGTGAAGGCGAACCCGGCAAGAGGCTCGACAAAACAGCGCTCTGGCGGGAGAATGGACGTGTATTGGTCGCTCACGTCGACCTGGTGCAAGGCATCGAAGAAAAAAACCGAGCGATTGCAGATCGTCGATGTCCATATCAAGAACACGAGCCAAGCCGCGAACGGGATTGCCGGGACGATGATCGGGACGAGATTCCTTGCTTTCTTGAGTAGAGACATGTGCAAATCCAACATGCCTGGCCAATTTAATCATATATTCTAACTTTCATGCTTGGTATTTGGCTCGTTCGCTCGCCAAGCATGATGCTGATCTGCGTTAAATGAGCACGGAAAAAGCTCCTCTCATGATCGCTGCCGCAGAGAGCGGAACTGTTGCCATTCATGTCTAAAAGCTGTTTTTCCAGAAATTTAACAACATTTTTTAGGGCAATGTTCTAGGATCGCCTATGCTCGGCTGGTCAACGTGCCAAATGTTCGGATGGGCAATTTCCGTCGTGGCGGTGACCCTTGGTTACGTGCAATGCCTTTTGTTCCTGCACAAGTACAAGGTTATCAAGCGTACGCGAATCCTCCGCGATCTCACGACCATGAGTTTTATCATCGTGTCGGCCCTTGCCGGGCTGCCAATCTTTTTCGTGATTTCCCGGTTCCTCCCCACGCAAGAGGCGGCGGATCGGCTAATCAATATCCAGACGGCATTCTCCTTCTCGGGAACAGCACTCGGAAACTTGTTCCTCATATCTTTTATCAAGAGCGTCTTCTTCGAGAATCAATTGAAGGGATGGTTGAAAGTCTTGATTGTACTTGAAATAGTCGTGATTCCAAGTGCACCCGTTGTCACGATCCTGGATCTCGAGCCTTTACTCGTCCTCGGGCCCCATGCTATTGCATCGATCCTACTTTACACGATCGAGGCCTCCAGGGCATTTAACATCACCAAACACTTGAGAATAACGAATGGTGATCCCGTGAGCATCAACGGGACGATGTTCATCGGATTCTCCGGCTTGCTTCTAGATATGACGATCTTCTTTTTCATTATGCAGGAGGTCGCATTCGCAGCGAGGGATGTATTCGAGCCGCTGGGCTTGATCGACGCAGTTGGCTGCTCCCTATTCATTGCGACAGGGCTCGTGGCCGCAATGATCGCTGTCGCGATGCTCTATCTCGGCTACTATGTTCCAGATTGGATCAAGAAAAAATGGTTAGCGAAAGCATCGATGCCCAGTTCGTCCTCTCTCTCTTGAGGATGGAAGGAGAGAAAGATCTATCGGAAAGATCAACTTTTCACGCGCATCTTGTTCCCGCTTCGAACGAAACCGAGCCGCTCGTACATGGTGATGGCTTGTGGCTGGCTATCGCGTATGTTCACGTTGATCGTGGGCACCTTCAAGGATTTCATGTACTCCAGCGCTCGGCGGACGAGTTCCTTGCCGACTCCTTTCCCCCGGGCTTCTGGATCCACAACGATGTTCTGTAAAAACCCCTCCTTCTTTCCCCCGCGTGCCGGCTTGATGACGCCGATGACCATGCCCAATGTTTTGTGTTTCTCATCATCCTCGGCAAGGAATGCCCCTTTCTGTTGCTCGGGATCGCCCATTACCTTCGTGATTATGGCCATGAAGCGTTTCTTGTCGAAAGTCTGGTGGAGCTCCTCGACGAGGCCTTGTGCCATCTTCGTCATGGCTTCGATGTCGCCCTCTCGCGGATTACGATAGATGATGGTCATTTATGCTGCACTCTCCTACATTTCCTCATAAACTACACGTGCTTGGCATTGATCTCGCTCGCGGGTCTTTTGAAGCTACTCCGGCCCAAACCCGTTTTATGAATGTTAATCCAGAATCCCCCTTGAAGCGACCGAACTCCATTCTGGCGGAGTTCCGGGAACCGCTTCAAGAATTGTGGCTATATTGGTCACTTTTCGAGGTTTCACGTGCGGTGGCGGGGAGCTGCGAACCTGGTACTATTCTTCCCCCCGCGGCCCATCCCCATAGGTAATAAATATCCTCGGTGTGATGTACTTCATATCATAAACCTTTGACACTAGATAATTCTGGGAAGGATTAATCATGACTCAAATGAAAATAAGTCGGGCAATTCTCACGTTATTCGCCGTTTTGGCTGCCGTGTTCATCGCGGGCACCACCATTATGGCGGGAATCCCGTCGGTAACGCAGAAGGGCAATTCTCTCGTTAACACGCAACTGCCTCAAGGAGGACTCGTAGCCAGCGATATAACGGCTTCAAACCAGTATACAGGAACAGGTTCGCCCCTGGCATTAGGAGAATGGGCAGACAGCAAGAACACGACGACCGGCCTCTCGTTCATCGGCGCGAACACGGGCAGGGCAAGCATCCGGCTCGCGGAAGGTTGGGATGGCATGGGGATCTACACCTATGTTTACAACTTGAAGGACATAGAGAGCTGGCCCCGCAACCCTGCCGCGACGTATGATGGCACGCAGGACCAGGTAAACAATTTCGGTGGCTCCCCCGCGTGGAATTATGGCGAGGTGCAAGTCACGAATAATTGCCAGGGCTGGGATGATCCCGGCAACTACCTGTTCGCGGATCTCAACCCCCGGCTCGGCGGGCTCGGGACATACTGGGACGCGGGGCAAACCGCGTACTGGCAGCAAGCCGTGAACGTCCCGCGCGGCCAGATCTCGAGGATATGGGTGGCCTTCGATTACTGGGCGGGCACCTGGGATCAAGACAGTAGTGGAAGCCAGGACCCGTTCTGCCCGTGGGATATGGTTAAGATCTATGCGAACGTCGGGAGCGCGGGCAACATCGCCAATCAGGCCCAGCGCGTGATCGAGATCTCCTCGACGCAGATCCCGAACAAGAACAACGCGTGGAACCCGACCGGCATCGTCGCAGTGCCGCAGACGATCATCGACGCGATCAACTCCGGTAACCCGACCCCTGCAAACCCCGTCTATCTCCGCGTGGGCATCTTGAATTCCGCTGGATACAACACGAACGTCTACAACGGGCGCACTCGATTCGATAACATCCGTATGTTCGTGGAAGCCCTCGCCCAGCCCGTGCAGCTGAACTTGCGTGTTTCCTTCGATGGTGTCGGCGGGAATGGTGGCACTCAGAACGCGATCCAGAACATCGGGGGCACGTACGGTACTGGCCAGCTCAATTACACGGCAACCCCGAGCCGGTGGCTCGCGGGTGCAGTGCCGCTCGATATCAACAGCACCCTTCGCACCAACGCGACCGTTCAATTCCCCGCGGACAACCTGGAAACCGTGAAGTTCGACATGTACCAGATCATCTATGGCACGAACCAGAAGAACACGGTCACCGCGCCGAACTCGATGGCACCCGACGGTTCGGTCTTCACCGTCGGCAACGGGACGGTCACGACCTGGAACATGAACTTCAATGATTACCCTCCAAAGATCAGCCTGGCACAAGACGATTACATCAACTATAAGTTCAACGGAACGAAGCCATCCGACTGGACGTTCACGTCCATCCTCGATCCGACACCGGGGGAGAAGTTGGGCAGCATGATCATCACCGGCGGGACGAGGTTCGAGATGCCCCCGGGCCCGGCGGACGTGTATGGCTTCTGGACGTTCATGGCCACCTCACCGAATTACATGCAATCCGTGGCAGTGCCCTCCTTCTTGTACGAGGACGAGTTGCTCCGGATCAACGGAACCGTCATATCATCCCCCCTCACCGACGGGTACGTCGGGCAAACGCAAGCGGAACTCACCATCAAGTTCCCCAATGGCACCGTATGGAGCAGTGCCTACCGCCGCGTCACGGTAACGGGTGCCCGGCAAATCACGTTCGGGTCAATTTTAATCCCATCGAGTGGCGTGAATTACATTGCAGGCACCTACACGGCGATCGTCACGTGGAACAACACCCGCTCTGGTCTTCCCTTGAACGAGACCGGGTGCATGGTCCGCACCTTTGTCG
The DNA here is from genome assembly GCA_030587475.1 of Candidatus Sigynarchaeum calidifontis. Lineage (GTDB taxonomy): Archaea > Asgardarchaeota > Lokiarchaeia > Sigyniarchaeales > Sigyniarchaeaceae > Sigyniarchaeum > Sigyniarchaeum tengchongense. The sequence goes on along the minus strand of JAUQYZ010000280.1, from coordinate 10,168 downwards.
TGCGTCATCGCACGACGTTGGCGGCAGCGAGCCCCGTGATCCTCGACGTCCTGAACACGCAAACTGCCTTGCCCATCCAGGTGCGATACGCGGACTACGGCGGGGCAATCGTCTCCGGTGCAACCGTGACCTTCACGAACTTCGACTCGGCGTTGCAGACCATGACTTTCGTTAACGATTTCTATAACTACCTGACGCTGCTCGATTGCACGAACGGCCCGCGTGGCCTGAACTATTTCAACATCACAGCGACCCATCCGGCCTTCGAGACCAAGAGCGTCCTCGTCGCCGTGGAAATCGTGCGGACGTCGAACTTCACCACCACGAACTCGAGCGTTTCGACGCAATGGAACAGCAACTTCAACCTGGTCTTCCGATACATCGACGCGACGAACGGCAGTGGTATAGTGATCGACTCGCCCAACAATCTCACGGTAACGGGTTGGCCCGGCGGGTCGAGCCGGTACTCGATCGACATGAGCCAGGCAGCGACCGGCACCTATCGCATCAACTTCAACTCTTCGAGCACGCTCCCCTACGTTTCATACCCCTTGACCATAAGCATCAAGAAGATCGGCTGCCAGGGCAAGACCATGACCACGGACGTCTCGATAACGCCCCGCAGTAGCACGTTGAACCTGGTTCCCATCCCGGATCTCGCTTTCGGGCAAACCATGATCGTGAACGCGAATTACAGGGAGGTCAGTTCGGGTGCCTTGATAGTCGGTGCGACCACCACGGCGCAAATAGTCGGTTTCGGGGCGTGCGCGGTTGACGCCTTCCCGAATGGCACGTACCGGTACAGCTTCAACACGCAATCGCTGCCATCCACGGGTACCTACACGCTGCGGGCGGTGATCAACTGGAGCGGCGTGCCCTATTACGCGAACCAGACGCAAACGCTCACCATCCGGGTTATCCAACGCCAGACCCAAGCATATGCCACGAACACGTTCGACGTCAAGTACTGGGGCTCGAATTTCTCTATCCCTCTGTATTATCTCGACGTCATCAACGGCAGCTCGATCGGCAGCTTGACCAACGTCCAGATCCAGATAAGCGCGTTCGATGGTGCCACGCCTTTGACCCAGGTAAACACGCTCACTGGGATCACGTATGAGGCCGGCGGGTATTGGAACTTGACGTTCAACGCCAACCACTTCGGACGGACGAACCTTGCGCCCGGCTTTAACGTGAGCGTTACTATCGGCTGGAGGCCAACAGCCGCCCCGTATTACGTGAATCAAAGCGTGTTTTTCATCATCAAGATCGACGAGGCTCCCACGTTCCTCTACATCCAGGACCCTTCAAAGCAGACCGTGCCGTCTGGTAACAACCACACGATCACGTTCACGCTCATCAACCAACGTTCGGGCCAGGGCATAGCAGGTCAGCAGGGAAATATCGTTGTCACGTCGGAGGATGTTCTACCCGACGACGCGGTCTTCAACCCCGCGATCGGCATCACTTGGAATGGCTTCGGGAACTACACGCTCATGTTTAACATTACCAAGCTGGCCAGCGATTACGTGGCGTTCAATATCTCGATAATCATGAACAATTATGTCGACATCGTCAATTATAGCTTCACGTTAATCAAGATCACGCCCATTCCGGTCACGGAAGTCCAGCCGGTAGCGCCCGTTCACCTCGACCAACAAGTAAACATCTCGATATACTTCCACCTCGTCGGCGTTTCCGCTGGCATCTCCGATGCAACAATAAGCCTGCAAATGGCACCAGCGTCTGGGCCCTGGCCGGGCGGGAGTTTCTCCTACTCGTATGATGGCTCGATGTATTACAACATATTGTTCACTCCATCATTCACGCACCCGGTGGTAAACGCGTCGGGCTCCCATTCCGTGTTCGTGAACCTCGCCTCGCCAAGCGGGAACTCGCAAGTCCGCGTCAATTTCGTCGTGAACCCCATCCCGACGAACATCTCCAGGACGTACTTCAACGGGACGGATTACACGTCGTCATTACCCACTTACAGCATATTTGTCGGCGATATTTTCAACGTGAGCGTGTACTTCGAGAACACGTTCAACAACACGGCGGTGACGGGCGCGACGGTCACGCTATCGCGAGCTGGATTCTCCCAAATCATGATATTGCAAGGAACGAGATATTATTGCATCAACAATACGAACCTTTTCGGGGTGGGCTCGTTCGAGTTCACGATCAGCGCGAGCCGGAACAATTTCTTGCAAGCGAGCCAGAAGATCAAGCTCGATATCCAGCCCGTGTCGACCGGCCTCGTGGTCCAGTTGAACAACTCGGCCAGCTTGAACTTCAACATGTTCTATGGTCAATCCCTGGTCGTCGCGTTCTTGTATAACAACACGCACAGGGGCACTCCCATCCGGGTCGGATCAGCAACGCTCACTGGTGGTGCCGTCACGTTCGTTAACAGCACGTTCACGGTGAATGCCACAGGTTGGTGGGTCGGAACCATCAGTTCCGCGGGGATCGGTATACCTGGTGTCTATTCGATGACCTTGAGCGTGAGCTTGGCCAGCTACCAAACGGCCCTCGAGACGTTCATCGTTACGATCAACCCCATCCCGACGAGCTCCGCGTCGTACAATTCCTTGGGGGTCTTGCAAGATAGCTTCTCGCTCTACTACGGACAACCGCTCGCGCTCGCCGTCCGGTACCAGAACACCCTCACGAGCGAGTACATAACGGGCGCGTCCATATCGGTGACGAGTACGCTGGTGAACTCGTCCTTCGCGAGAACTGGTAATTGGTACAATTACACGTTCAACACGGCTGTCACGCCAAACGTGTACACGGTTTCGATCTCCGCGTCCAGGGCAAACCACACGTCTAGCACGGTCCTCATCACGGTCACGATACTGGCGATCCCGACCGATCTACGCGTGTACGACGGGAACGTGCAAAGGAACTCTTACGAAGCGGTCTTTGGCCAGAACGTAACGTGCAAGCTCCAGCTGTGGGACACGCTGAACAACGTCGTCGTGACCGGGACGGGCTTCAGCTCCGCGTACGGGTACATCTCCCCCACGCCAGGCCAGGCCGGCAACTACACGTTGGCGGTGAACACGACATCGTGGGTGGGTATCGGGATCGTGCAATTCACGGTCACCGCCACGCGGGCGAATCACCTCGCCAGCTCCGAGGTCATCACGATCAACATCAAGCCTATAACAGCCGAAGTCCGCGTGTTCATCAACGGGGTTGATAGAACCGCGATACTTCAAGACACTATCAACTTCCTGGAGAACTTCACTATAACGGTCTATTATAACAATACCCTCTTAAGTAGGCCTATTACGGGCGCGACCGTGAGGCTCGCTTTCACCAATATCACGGGGAGCTATTATTTCGACTTGAGTCCAGTAGGCGTGACCGGAAATTACACGCGGGAGTTCGATTCCGGCAAGCTCGGGGCGGCAATCGGCAATCAATACGCGTTCGACCTCTCAGCGCTACGCACGAATTACGAGTCGATCTTCGCCCGCATCAACATCTTCTACAATCCAATACCGACGGCGTTGAACGTCAGTTATGCAGGAACTAACTTGCCCCGATCTGGGCCTTCGAACACCGTGGATGTCGTTTACTCCGATAACCTCGTGTTAGGGGTAAATCTCGCCAGCTATTTGCAAGGCTTCAACCTCAGCGGACCAGGCGTTAATATCACCGCCATCGTGAACCAGCAGACGATCATCGGGGCGTATAACGGTTCTTGCTATGTCATCACGGTCGACACGAGCAACATTATCTATGCAATGACTGCCGGGTTCACGCATCAGGTTTTGGTCATTGGTGACGCGCAAGGATACAAGAGCGACTCGTTCAGCGTGCTGGTCAACGTGCTTCCAATCCCCACGAACTTGTCCGTGTTCATCAACGAGTCGTATTACACGAACTTCCTTTCCGCGACCATTTTCTTGAAGAATATACTTTCCTTCAAGGTATATTACGATCGCGACTATAACGTCATTCAACCTTTGCCGCAAATAGGAGCGAGCGTCAAGTTGGTGTTTATCAACGACACGTCTTTAATGCAGACCGAAATAACCCTGAGCCCCGTGTTGCTGGAGAACTACGCTGCATATGACCTCGTGCTTGATCTCAACACGTTCCGATCCGGTTTGAAGGATTTCTACATTACAGCATCATTGGCGAATTATAAAACCCAACAACTCAAGTTCAGCTTGAACATCAACAAGATAAATTCGAGCATAGAGGTACTCGTCAACGGGCTTAAGCAGGATGATATCGACACGATAAACATCCGGCTTGGAGATAGACTCGATTTCTCTGTGCGATACGAGGAGTTCGGTTCGCTCGTGCCTCTCCAAAGCGCTACTGTCTTGCTCAGATACACTAATGACGTGTCACAGTCACTTGAAACCGTTCCTCTGACGTATGACCCTGGCTCAGGGAATTTCACGACGGGCGTCGGCGGTTTAAGATTAGAGCTTGGCAAATTCGTCGCGCAACTCAAGATCTTCACCATCACGGCGCAATTGAACAATTATGAAGCTCGGACGGTCTTGTATCTCATCAACGTGCAGCGGATCGTGATTAGCACGATGTTGGCCACTGTAAATGCAACGAACACCACTATTTCGGTAATGCCTGGGACGGAAATCTCTCTCCGGATCAACTTGCGGGACACATTTACGGGTCTTCCATTCACCGACGTTTCGAGCATCACCGTAACCGTCACCCCCGATTTCGACCTTCGAGAGATCACGCTGGCGCCCGAACCGGGCAATCCGGGCTATTTCTCCACCAACATCATTGCCCCGATGACCCCGAACGATCAGTCAAAGCCCGCGTACAAGCTAATAGTAAGGGTAACCCTCATCTCCAATCCCATCCTTCTCCAGCAATACGAATTCGAGGTGCTCAAGCAATTTGACCTCGTCGTGTTAACGCCTGTACGAGAAGGGCCTGACCTCACATGGCTCGTCTACGTGCTGCTTGTTGCCATCATCGCCATCACCACGTGGTTCATCGCATATCAAGTCCGGTTCAAGTACCCGCCCATGATCCGCAAGATCATGGACATGCGCCGGGCGGTCGCCCGCTCGAAGGAGGCGGCGAAGATCCGCCCCGCGAAGGTCATGTCCCGCGAGGAGAACATCTACAACCACTTCGCCAAGGTCATCAACGCGTTCAGCTTCTTGCAGACGCGCGACACGAGATATGCTGCGAAAGGTAGCGGCTATGCACCTATGCCGGAGGAGGGCGTGAAGCTCGAGTGGGAGATCACCGCGATCGAGGCGCCCGAGATGCCCTCAGCCGGTGCAAAGGGCTTGAAGAAGGCGAAGGGTTACGTCGCGCCTGAAGGTATGAAGCCCGTGGCTGCCCCCGTGAAGCCCGCTGCCGGGCTCACGCTCCCAACGGCACCTGTCACGCCCGCTCCAGCTGCCAAGCCGGCTGCACCCTCGGTTCCTGCTGTCGCGCCGCCAACAGGCGCGACACCAGCACCCGTAGCCAAGCCCGCTGCGCCCGCCACCGCGCCAGCTCCCGTGGCCAAGCCAATGGTCAAGCCCCCGTCGTTTGCCGCGCTACCGAAGCCGGCGGTCTCGCCGCTGACAGCGACCCGGCCAGGTGTCAAGCCGATTCCCACGGCACCCGGTGTCGCACCTGGCGCTGCTGGTGGTGAGTCGCATGAAAACTTGTACCAGCAGCTCGTGTTACTGGAACAAAAGCGGTACAAGGCAGAGCGCAGCATGCGTGATCTCGACGCCAAGCATGCCAAGGGGCTCATCTCCGACGACGAGCACAAGGCCTACCAGGAAAAGATTTCCGGCGGCTTGGACAAGATCAAGCAGCAGATCGCGGATATCAGGCGTAAGTTGATCTCCTTCTGAGATCTTTTCCCCCATTTATTTCACTTTCTTTTTTGTTTTTGTCCCGTTGTTTGATATTAATCATTTAGTATCTGGATCCGTGCAATGCAGGATCCTGGTGAAAGGAATCTAGATTATTGCTAGAAATGAAGGGGGGAATGAATATGAAAAAAAGAAAATCGATGATAGCTTATTCCTTGGAGAGCTTGCTTTCCCACATGCGGAACCTGTCGATGTATTGCTGCTGTTGTGATGTGGTAAGCGGTCCAGGAATGGCCTTCAAGTCCCGGACAGCACGCGCGAGTTCGAACAAGGTGCTGTTGAAACCCATCTTGTTGAAGACTGCCTGGCGGTATGCCTCGACATTGTCAGCGAGGGCAGAGCCAGTTAGCTCGCGGGCCAGCTTTTCAAGTTCTTTAGCCCCCTCCATTACGAGTGTCTTTAAATCATCGGGCGGGCTCTTGAACAATGCAGAAATGCCGCTCGATGCAGCCACTTGGGCGACCTCGGCTGGCTGGGAAGCTGGTGCCGGGCGGGGTGCACTGGCAGCGGCCGATGTGGCCGTTTCTACTACTTCGGTGCGGGCGCGCATGATCGTGGGGCCTTCGGCCTTGGCTTTTTTGGGAGTGGCGTAATAGGTCTTGTGGGTCGGCTTGAAGCTGATGTCGACCTTGGACTTGTCTACTTTCTTCTTGCCTATTCCTTCGAAGACATCCTTTTTCGCGTTCATCCAGCATTCCTCGAGGATGGGCGTGAAGATGCGGATATCCTCCTGCAAAATCGTACCGATACCGGCCACTTCCTTGTTCTTACTAACGACGCACACGACACACTTCTCCGAATCCCGGTTCATACCCCAGATCGTGACCTCCCCCTTGTAGTGCCGGTAGGTGACATTCGGGTGCTCGTCCAGGACAGAGAGGATGGCCAGATGCTTATCATTTGACAAGTCGATGGCGCACGCGATGCGGATGTTCGTCGTGGATTTAGCAGCGATCACGGGCCGAATATCAACATCATCGAGCGTGGGCGCGATGATGAGGACGCGCATCTTTGCTTCCTGTAGAGCGTCGTTGATCGACGCGATGACAGCCTCGGGCGAGCGGACGAACCAGACTTCCTTGAGTGAATACATGACCTCGGACTTGGCACGCTCCCAGAAGTCGCGGATGGTTTTCAAGCTCTCGTCGACGCGGTCCGACATGTTCGTGAGGATCCTCTCGAGCTCCTTGACGACCTCGCCCTTGAAGACGTCGCGGATCGTGCCAAGTGCTTGGTCGATCTCGCCGGACAAGGCATCTGCACGGGTTTTCGATTCTTTCGCCGTTTTTGCGAAGTCGACGAGCACGTCCGAGAAGATACGCTCGAACTCGGCAACGATCGTTTGCAGCATTCCCTCGAGCTGGGTCGCGACGGCGCCCATCTTGCTCTCCGAGTCCTGGATCGTGCGCTCGAAGGACTGCGACGTCTTCCCGAACGAGTCGCGCATGTTCTTCGAAACTGCGTCGATCGTTGATTTGACCGAATTGACGATTCCATCGTTCGTCTGCTGGATCTTTTCCACTTGGCTGACGACGTCGATGAGCAAGGACTGGATCGTGCTAGAGAAGTTGGCGAGGTTGACGCGGATGATCTGGTTGAAATTGTCGTGGAAGTTCTGGATGAAGGCTTGTTGGATCTGGACGACCGAGTTCTGGATGTCGGCGAACGAGTTTTCCAGCGTTTTCTTCACGATTTGCTGGATGCGGATCGTGTTCGGGCCCAAGCGCATGGCGTCGACCGCCTGCGCGACGCGCTCGTTAACGCGCGTGAGCGTCTGGTTGAGGGTCGCGAACTGGCTCACGAGGCCCTGGAACTGGCTCGTGAGCTGGGACTGCGCCGTCCCCGCGAGCTTGTTGAATCGGTCTTCCAGCTCCTTCTCCACGTTGTCCCGCTTGCCGCGGATGTCGTCGATGATGCGCTTGATGCCGTCGAGGTTCGCGTTGTTCGTGTTCTTGAGCTGGTCGAAGTACCCCGTGTTCGCCCTGAGCATGGCGTCTTGCTGGTCGATCTGCTTTCCCAGCTCCGAACCAAGGCTCTTGATGAAGGTCTGGAAGCCCTTGAGCTCGTCTATGCCCTTCTGGCTGGACTCGGTAATCTGGGACTTGCGACGCGTGAACTCGTCCATCTTGCTGGAGAATGACGAGGACGTGATCAGGATGAATTCCTGGAAGTCGCGCAGCTTCTTGATGCCGCCGGTCGACTGCTCGAACGTCTGGAAGCGCTTGTCGAGCGCGCCGAGCGTCGTTTCCTTGAGCCTGGCGACTTCTTCCCCGAACATCTCTTGCTGCTTGACCAGCGCCGCGTACGGCGGCAATGCCTCCCAGTAATCGGCTGCACCGACGATCTTGCGTGCCATCCCGTTGTTGACGAGGCTATTAGCGATGCCGATGCAGGTCTCGCGGTCCGCGTCGATGAGCAGCATCAACTCACCCGCGTCCACTGGACCGCGGCCGCTGATGAGGAAGTACGTCTTGATCTCGTCCTCGGTCATGTTCAAGGATCCCAGCACGCGGGAGGTAAGATCGACGCTGAGAGACTTTTCCTTCGATATATCTGCCACGACGGGCACTGCTTCACGTTTAACGACCTGGAGCGACGAGTTCGTGGTGATTTGCAAGCGAATGAGCCCGTGCATGCCACTGTATGCCTCGGACTCGAACGTCGCCGGGAAGCCGCGCTTCGCGGCGGTGTTGTAATCCGCTCTCGTGATCTTGAAGATAATCTCCCTGGAAGTCTCTGGACAGATTTCGCGGATGATTACCGTGTCCCGGCTCTTGAATAAAACGTCTGCTGATGACATGTTTCCATTCCCCATTAATGCAATCGTGTTACGATTAAGTATGTAGCATTATTCGACTCGTATCTATAAGTATATTTCAATTCATACCCTCCTATATCCGATCCGGGAAATACCGATCCGGTGAATTCAGCTCGCCAGAATCGCCGAAAGTATGGTAAAAGATGAGTTAGGAGTATCGATCGTCAATCCTGGCCACGCAAAGATCCTTGCAGATCTCATCCCCGTGTCGACCAGATCTGATTCGCAGAACATCGCGCGCCCGTCCCTCGCATTCACACCATTTCGCCGACAACTTTATTAGGGCGTTTTTTTAATACCAATTTAGACCAGCCATGAAGAAGGAGCAGCCCATCCCCGACGACATCTCCGAGACCAGGGGGATCCACGCGTTCGGAGACTGGTGCCCTTCCGTCACGGTCGGCGGCAAGCAGATCAATGCCGAGGTCAAGTGGCTGTCAAAGCTGGCCAGGGATGCAACCTTGCAGGAGGCCCTCGAGCTCTATCCTGCGAACCCGCACCTGGAGCACGCGGAAGGCGGCGGCGCTTGGTCAATGCCATGCCTGGACATGACCGTCGGGACGTACTTGATGGATGGAGCCGACCGGGTCATGAGGGTTACGTTGAACCTCCGAAACCTCGATATCAAGTCGGTGGATGACATCGTCGGCCTCGGCACCATCCCCCGCATCGACGAGCTCTTGTTAGGCGGTAATTATCTCGGAGACGACGACATCAAGGCCCTTGCCCGCATGCCTTTCGCTGACACTGTCCAGATTCTGGACTTGTCGAACAATGTCGAGATCACGGTTTTCCCGACCTCTGCTTTCCCTATTTTAGAAGTACTCTACCTCGGAAGTACAAACATTAGTGATATCAGCGTGGTCGAGCCTTCTTTATCCCTCGAATGGCTGGAGCTGAATCATACCAAGATCTCTATAGTAGATGCCGCGGGATTATCTCGCTTTCCCAATCTAATCCGGTTTGATATAGCTGATAATGTTATCCGTGAAATTCCGAACATCGCGAGCCTAGAGGATCTATGGAAAAAAAAAGGTCAAGGATTGGAATGACAAGCCATTATCCTGGACACCGGAGCGGCGAGGCCGTTAAGACCATGATCTCTAAAACTACAGCCAGTTAAGTGAAATTAAGAAAGAAGGGGCTCGTTTTAAGTCCGAGGCAATCTGCCTTGTAGCTTGCCCCAGCTATCCGCTTGAAGCGGATATTCCTCTAATTCACACGTTCCACCAACGCCCCGTCGTCCCGCGCAGCGCGTTCGGCACGCCTGCCCAGGCGCACAGCAAGTCCAACAGCCGCATGTTCTCCCGGATCACTGCCACTCTATCCACGTCCAGTTCCAACACCCGCAGCGTGTAATCCCTCGTCTCGAAGTAGAATCCCTCGAGTAAATCGATGGAGATCTTCTGTTTAGACTGTGGGGTAAGGAGGTTCTCGAATTGTGCGAGCGTGAGCCGGGAATCAATTCTTA